>JAJFUM010000172.1 GCA_021372415.1 Deltaproteobacteria bacterium | reverse complement strand
GCCCTGTGTCTCGGGCAAGGAGGTAGCGCAGAACGCCGATGTGATCATCACCATGGTGCCCGACACGCCGCACGTTGCCGCGGCCCTGTTCGATCCGGACGGTATCGCCGAAGGATTGACATCCGGAAAGATCGTCGTCGACATGAGCTCGATCTCACCCATCGCAACCAAGGAATTCGCCAAGAAACTCAAGGCCATGGGGGTTGAGATGCTGGACGCACCGGTTTCCGGCGGCCAGGTGGGCGCCCAGAACGCCTCCCTGTCGATCATGGTGGGGGGTTCCACCGAGATCTTCGAGAAGATCAAGCCCTACTTCGAGCTCATGGGGAAGAACATCGTCCTGGTGGGGGGCAACGGCGACGGCCAGACCTGCAAGGTGGCCAACCAGATCGTCGTCGCCCTGAACATCGAGGCCGTGGGGGAGGCCCTGCTCTTCGCCTCGAAGGCCGGTGCCGATCCGGCGAAGGTACGGACGGCCCTTATGGGCGGCTTTGCCGATAGCCGGATTCTCCAGCTCCACGGGGAGAGGATGATCAAAAGGACCTTCCAGCCGGGCTTCCGGGTCCGTCTCCACCAGAAGGACCTGAACCTGGCCTTGGAATCGGCGCGCAAGCTCGGCCTCAGCCTTCCCAACACCGCCACGGCCCAGGAGCTCTTCAACTCCCTGGCCGCCCATGGAGGAAGCGAGCTCGACCATTCCGCTCTCGTCCAGGCGCTGGAGAGACTGGCCAACCATACTGTGGCCTAAGGGGCCGTATGCCGCAGGGCATTAGATAGATTAAGGCGGATTAAGGATAAGCAATGAACCTTAAGGAGCGGTTTAAGGCGGGGCAATCCATCGTGGGAACGATGGTCACTGTCTTCGACAATCCCGAGATCGCCGAGACCCGCCAAGGCCGGCTTGGCCAAACTGAAGCAATCGACACAAGGAGATGACCATGGTTCAATTCGTACCCAAGGGGATCATTCCGGCAATGGTGACCCCCATCGACGCAAAAGGGCGCATCAACGAGGGCGCCCTTCGGAAACTCACGAATCATTTGATCGACGGCGGGGTCCACGGCCTCTTCCCCGTTGGGAGCCAGGGGGAATTCTTTTCCCTGACCTTCGAGCAGAAGAGCGAGGCGATCCGGGTCGTTGTGGACGAGGCCCGGGGCCGGATCCCCGTCTATGCGGGGACGGGGGCGGTCACCACGCGCGAGGCGATCGAGACCACGAAGATGGCGCAGGACCTGGGCGTCAGCGCCGTCTCCGTCATCACCCCTTACTTTCTCATCCCCAGCCAGAAGGAACTGATCGTCCACTACACGGCGATCGCGAAGGCGTGCCCGGACCTGCCGATCCTGCTCTACTCGAACCCCGATCGGACCCAGGTGCCCTTCCCGATCTCGACGGTCGTGGAACTGGCCGCCGTGGACAACATCATCGGGATCAAGGATTCCAGCGGGGACATGTCGATGACAGGCGAGTATATCCGCCTCACCCGCGGGATGAACTTTCACGTCCTGATGGGACGCGACACGCTGATCTACGCGGCGCTCTGCTACGGGGCGAAGGGTTCCATCTGCGCCACGGGGAACGTCGATCCGCGTGTGCCGGTGGAGATCTACGAGGCCTTCGTCGCCGGGGACCACAAGCGGGCGCTGGAGGCCCAGTACCGGTTGGCGCCGCTCCGGATCGCCTTCGGTCTGGGGACCTTCCCGGTCGTGATCAAGGAAGCCCTGAACATGATGGGGATCGAGGCCGGTCCCGCCGTCCCGCCCGTCGGCCCCCTGTCGCCGGAGAACCGGGAGAAGCTCCGCAAGGTCCTGGTGGACATGGGCATGGTCAAACCTTAGGCGTACCAATGGGACCTCCCCAGGCGGGCAGTGAAGTGCCGAAGCCCGCGGAAGTCCCCCCCTTCAGAGGAGAGGTGTTCCATGAAGAAGATCTTGATCGTCCAGCCGATCCACGAACGGGGCATCCAGGTGTTCGACAATCGTTTCGAGGTTCGTGTGGCCTCCGATCCGTCGGCGGCGACCGTCATCCGCGAGATCAAAGGGGTGGAGGGGGTCGTTGTGCGGACAGCCCCCTTCACCCGGGAAATCATCGAGGCCGCTGACGCCCTCAAAGTCATCGGCCGCCACGGCGTCGGCGTGGACAACATCGACGTCAAGGCGGCAACCGAAAAGGGGATCGTCGTCGTCAACACCCCCAATGCCAACGCCACGTCGGTGGCCGAGCACACCCTGATGGTCATCGGGGCCCTGGCCAAGCGTGCCGTCGGTTACGACCGGGCCACGCGTAACGGAAACTGGGAGATCCGAAACAGCTACAAGGCCATGGATTTGGACGGCAAGACCCTGGGGCTCGTCGGGATCGGGAGGATCGGTTCGATGGTCGCCAAAAGGGCGGCCGCGGCATACAACATGAAGGTGATCGCCTACGACCCCTATGTCCGGCCGGAGGCGGCCGGCAAGATGGGCGTTTCGCTCGTCGCGCAGATGGACGATGTCTTTAAGCAGGCGGACGTGGTCTCCCTCCACACGCCGCTGACCCCGGAGACCCGGGGGTTCGTCAATGAGGCCAAGCTCCGTCTCATGAAACCGACGGCGTTCCTGGTGAGCCTGTCGCGGGGGGAGGTCATCAATGAGAAGGACCTCTGCGCGGCCCTGAAGTCGGGCGTCATCGCCGCGGCAGCCCTCGATGTCTATGACCCCGAGCCGCCTTTGAAGGACAACCCCCTGTTCGGGCTGGACAACATCATCCTGTCGCCGCACAGCGCGGCCCTGACCGAGGAGTGCGTGATCCGCATGGCCACAGGGGCGGCGGAGGGCATCGTGGAGGTCCTCTCGGGGAACCGCCCGCAGTTCGTCGTCAATCCCGACGTCTTCAAGAAGTGATTCTCTGCAACGTGCGGATCCATCTTGCAGAGTGAACGATCATCAGGGGAGGTAGGGGTAAAGGATCCCGAGGAAGTTCCAGGTTCTTTCCGAGAGCGGATGTCGGATACGGGGCAGAGAAGCGGGAAGCGTCGTCCATCATTATCGCAAGGAGGAATCAGAATCGTGAAAAAATACGAACGGATCACGGCCGTATTGACGTCTCTTGGGGGCGTATGGATCATGTTTTACGCCTGGGGAACGTTGAAGCTGGGAACGATCCATGTTCCGGATGCGGGACTCGTGCCCTTTCTGTGCGGGGTCGGACTGGTGATTCTGGGGATCGCCTGGTTGGTGGCATTAAAGTGGACTCCGGAGAGGGAAAAACACGAGGAAAAGCGTCTTTGGCGACCTATCGTTTCTCTGCTACTCATGGTGGTCTACGGCTTCCTGATGGAAGAAATGGGCTATATTACCTCGACGTTACTCTTCATGATTGCATGGCAGCAGATCGTCGAGCGGGAGAAGTGGCTCAAGACGATCGTCATCGCGATCCTGTCGACGGCGGGAATGTACGCCCTCTTCGTTTACCTGCTTCAGGTCCCGATTCCGAAGGAATTCTTCATGTAGAATAAGGAGCTGCCCTATGGATATCTTCAGCGGTCTTCTTGAAGGTTTTGCCATCGCCCTGACAGGAACGAACATTCTGTTCTGCTTCCTCGGGGCGGTGATCGGAACAGCGATCGGCGTCCTTCCAGGTCTGGGGCCGGCAGCAACCATTGCACTCCTCTTGCCGATCACCTACGTGATCGGGTCCCCGGTCACAGCGGTCATCATGATGGCGGGGATCTACTACGGCGCCATGTACGGGGGCTCAACGACCTCGATCCTCTTGAACCTTCCCGGTGAAGCGGCCTCGGTGGTCACAACGATCGACGGCTACCAGATGGCCAAGAAGGGACGCGCGGGAGCGGCCCTGGGGATTGCCGCTATCGGTTCGTTCATTGCCGGGACCGTTGCCGTCGTCGGCCTCACCTTCTTTGCCCCGCCGCTGGCCGAATTCGCTCTCGACTTCGGCCCTCCCGAGTACTTTGCCCTGACGATGCTGGGACTCCTTCTGGCCGTAACCCTCTCAGGAAGTTCAATTATCAAGGGACTAATCATCCTGATTCTGGGATTGGTCCTGGCGATGGTCGGGCTCGACCCCATTTCGGGAAAGATCCGGTTCACCTTTGGCAGCATCGGTCTGCAAGGCGGGTTCGATTTCGTCACCATGGCGATGGGAGTCTTCGGATTGGGGGAGATCCTCTACAACCTGGAATCGTCGATGAAGATGGAGCTCGTCACGACGAAAATCGGAAAGGTATTCCCTACATTCAAGGATTGGAAGGACTCACAGTGGGCGATCTACCGAGGGTCCATCATCGGGTTCTTCATCGGGATTATCCCGGGCGGTGGCGCCGTCATCTCGTCGTTGACTTCGTACGCCATCGAAAAGAAGTACTCCAAACATCCCGAAGCGTTCGGTCAAGGGGCGATCGAGGGGGTGGCGGGACCCGAGTCGGCCAACAACGCCGCATCGAGCTCGTCTTTCATCCCGCTTTTGACCCTGGGGATCCCCAGCAATGCTTCGATCGCCATGATCTTCGCGGCCCTGATGATCCAGGGGATTACGCCGGGTCCCTTCCTGGTCGCGGAACACCCGGACGTCTTCTGGGGAGTCATCGCCTCGATGTATGTGGGCAATGGGATGCTCCTGATCCTGAACCTTCCGATGGTCGGGGTTTGGGTCCAGATGCTACGGGTCCCTTACGGGATCCTGGCCCCGGTCATCGTCCTTTTCACCACCATTGGGGTTTACAGCGTACAGAACCAGGTTTTCGATATCTATTCGATGCTCTTCTTCGCAGCCATCGGTTACGGGATGCGCAAGCTCGACTTTGACGCCGCCCCGCTGCCCCTTGCCTTCGTGCTGGGGCCCATGGTTGAACGGTCGCTCCGTCAGTCACTGCTCATCTCCGGAGGCGACCTGACGATCTTTGTCTCCCGCCCCATCTCGGGAACCATGATCGGCCTTCTGATCCTCATTATCGTAGGGCAGAGTCTCTTTTATGTGGTACGGAAGTTGAGGAAAGGGAAATCCTGAATAACGGGGTCTGAACAACCACGCGGCGTCCGGGAAGCGACCCGGGGCGGGCCTCAAAAATGGAAAGGCCGACCATACCAGCGGCCATCGCGAATCGTGACGCGTATTGTTTCTTCTTAACGGCAAAAGGTGACTTAACCCATTAACCCATTGGAAGAAAGGAGGTTCCACATGTCCCTCATACGTAACGCCTTGCTGGTCCTATGCTGTACCATGGTTTTGGTGGTGGTTTCCGGCCCCTGTTTTGGCCAGGACAAGTATCCGAGCAAACCCATCCAAGTCATCGTCCCCTTCGCCGCCGGCGGCTCCAGCGACCTGACGGCCCGGACCGTGGAGAAGTTCTGGACGAAGTACAGCCCCCAGCCGATGCTGATCATCAACAAGCCGGGCGCGGGCGGCGTCCTGGGCGAGGAGTATGTCGTCCGCTCCAAGCCAGACGGATACACGATCTATGTCGGACAAGGGTCCGGCCACGACGTCGTCATGCCCCATCTTCAGAAGATGCCCTTCGATCCTCTGAAGGATATCACCCCCGTTGCGAGGCTGTCGATCCATTCGATCGTCATTTGTGTGAGCGGGAAGTCCCCTCTGAATTCGATGAAGGATCTGGTCGCCTACGCCCAGAAGGGGAATAAGGTCACCGCAGCCGTCTCCACCGCAGCCGGCTCCGTGGACCTGGTCATGAGGGCCATCTCCAAGCGGGCGGGGATTCCCATCACCACCGTACCCTTCGCAGGCGGCGCGGAAGCGACCACCGCCCTGGCCGGCGGCCATCTGACCATCGGCGGCGGACACCCCTCGGAAGTCCTCCCTCACATCAAGGCCGGACGGTTTAAGGCGATCGGCGTGGCCCTCGACAAGAGAGATCCCATCCTGCCCAAGGTCCCGACCCTGAAGGAACAGGGGATCAATGTGGCGACCTGGGGTTCGGTGAAGGGGGTCGCGGTCCCGAACGGAACGCCTCCCGAGATTGTCGAGTACCTCGCATCGACCCTGAAGAAGGTCTGCCAGGACAAGGATTTCATCAAGACCATGGCCTCGATCGGTCAACCGGTGGACTACCTGGGGACGAAGGAGTGGGCCGCCTTCCTGCAGCGGGAGTACAAGGACTACGGCGACCTGATCAAGGAGTTGGATATCAAGATCTGATTTTCACCTCTCTTTTCCGAACCAAAAAGAAAGAGGCACCCCGAAAGACCGGGGTGCCTCTTTCAGCCTTCTGGGTCCATCTCCTCCCGTGAGGCCTGCAGACTCAGCCGATCAAGTTCATCGAGCGCTGTCGGACCTTGTCATCGCGTCGCACAGTTTTACTGATTTTGGATTGCATATTTCCACGGGATTTCATAAAATACTAAAAATCGTATCGATTCTCCCTCATACCCCTTCTCTCTGTTCATCAGCCCTCCTGTGCGAAAAGACGCAAGTTGAACGCATCTTCTTCCCTGAGCCGCTTTTTTGGACTTTGCTTGCGGGCCTTCACACACCAAGCGATTTCAGATGTCGGTACCTTAAGATCTGAGTAAAAGTAAGGAGGTTGTATGAAAAAGCGGTCGTTGCGTTTCAAGATGATTTTGGGCGGCATATTGGTCGTGTTTGTCCCCCTGGTGGTGGTCGGATATCTCTCCAGCTTCGAGGCGAGGGACGCCCTGGAGGATACGGCAGAATCACAGGCCCTGGAAGTGGCGAAGGGTCTCGCGTACATAGCCAATCTGGCCGTGCAGGAAGAGATGAAGATTGCCTCCCAAGTGGCGCAACGGGAAAACGTCAGGGAGGCAGCGGCGCAGTATGGGCAGGGAACCGCCAACCCGGCGGAAATAGCAAAGCTGACGGCCGAACTCACAGAGGTCGTGCAGAAGAGCAACAAAGATTACGAAACGATCAATATTACCGGTCTGAATGGAAAAGTGTTTGCAGATGGCGACGGCGGGAAACGGACCGACGTGGACTTGTCGGACCGGGATTATTTCAAGACGGCGAAGGCAGGCAAGATCAATGTGGGAATGATCGTGAAGTCAAAAACGACCGGAAATCTTGTGTTGCCCTTTGCCGCTCCCATCTATTCAAAATCAAATCAAGTGATCGGCGTTGTGGCGACCATTGCCAACATCAGTTTTCTGGCAGACAAGATCTCCGCGACAAAACTGGGGAAAACCGGGTATGCCTACATCATCGACAAAACCGGCCTGGTGATTGTCCATCCGAACAAGGACCTGATCCTCGTCACAAAGACCCTCGAACAGGAGGGGATGAAGGGTCTGGCCACCCGCATGGTGGCAGGCGAGACCGGAGTTGAGGTTTATACCTTCAAGGGCGTTGATAAGATTGGGGGATTTGCCCCGGTGCCGCTGGTCAACTGGAGTGTCTGCATGACCCAGGACCGCAGCGAGTTTCTGGCGCCAGCCTATCGCATCGGATGGATCATCCTCGCCATCGGTTTGATTTCCCTTGCGGTTGCTATCATCGGGGTATCGTTCTTCGCGCGGGGCGTCGCCCGGCCGATCGGGCATGTGGCCAACGAGCTCAACGAAGCTTCCGAGCAGGTTGCGTCGGCGTCCTCTCAGGTAGCCTCGGCCAGCCAGTCCCTGGCCGAGGGCGCCTCTGAACAGGCCTCCGCCCTGGAGGAGACCTCTTCCTCTCTGGAGGAGATGTCCTCCATGACCAAGCAAAACGCCGACAACGCCGCCCAGGCGAAAGCCCTGACCTCCCAAGCCAAACAGATTGTGGATAAGGTGGACGGACAGATGCATCACATGGTGACGGCGATTCAGGAAGTGACCAAGTCCAGCGAAGAGACGGGCAAGATCATCAAGACGATCGATGAAATCGCCTTCCAGACCAACCTGCTGGCGCTCAACGCGGCCGTGGAAGCGGCCCGTGCCGGGGAGGCCGGCGCGGGCTTTGCGGTGGTGGCCGGGGAGGTGCGGAATCTGGCCATGCGGGCCGCCGAGGCCGCTAAAAACACCTCCAGCCTCATTGAAAACACGATCGTCACGGTCAGGAGGAGCCGCGACCTGACCCAGCAGACCCAGGATGCTTTCAAGGAGAATGTGGACATTTCGAACAAGATCGGCCAGTTGATCGATGAAATCGCCGCGGCGTCCTCGGAACAGGCCCAGGGAATCAGCCAGATCGGCAAGGCCGTGGCGGAGATGGACAAGGTGGTGCAACAGACGGCGGCCAATGCCGAGGAATCGGCCAGCGCCTCGGAGGAGATGAACGCCCAGGCCATGCAGATGAAGAAAAATGTGGAACAGCTGGTGACGATCATCGGCGGTGCGGGCTCCTCTGGGATCAGTCAGGAATCCCATCAGCCCATCGGCCCTGAAAGGAGGCCGGCCGAGCGGAAACCCGGCAAGCCGGCGGTGAAAAGGCCTCTGATTGCCGGGCCCAGTGTGCCGAAGAAGGGAAAAACAGCCCATCCTCCGAAACGGCTCTCCTTGGAGAAGGGGAACTTCAAGGACTTTTAAGATATAAGGCGGGACGGCGGCGGCATAAGCCGCTGCTATCCCGCCGGTTCAACCTTCCTGCGGCGACCGGAATATCCCGATCGTCACTTCCCCTCTCTGGCTTTTGCCTCTTTGAAACTTTCCTGGATCTCCTTCACCTTGGCCGGGTTCATGAGCAGCTCGTAGGCGGCCAGGGCCACGATCTTGCCCGCCTTCACCGTCGCCGCCCATCCCTCCTGAGTGCCGGCCGCTTCCCGAAACGCATCGGAGTGCCCGGCCGTCCCCGTCGGAGCGATCTTGAACGTCAGGTTGAAGGTCGGATAGGCGTGGGCCACGTTTCCCAGATCGGACGAGCCGAAATCGGCTTTGTCTTTCAGATCCTTTTCCGAGATGCCCTGCGTCTTCATCTTGGACAGCATCAGCGCCGTCAAGGGGGCCACGGCGATGGGCGCCTTCAGGGCCGACCGCGGCTCCTTGAACTCCAGTTTGGCCCCCGTGGCCATCTCCGCCGCCCTGGCGCAGTTGACCATCTTGGCGTAGGCGTTCTCCA
>JAJFUM010000159.1 GCA_021372415.1 Deltaproteobacteria bacterium | reverse complement strand
TAGAGGGCCTCCTTGATGGGGTTATGGGAACAGGGATCCTGCCTTCCAAAAGAGATAACGGGCCGCGGCGGCCCTCACGACGCTCACCCTCAGAAGCGTGTTGCCCGCCAGCCCGTAGAGCCTCAACTCCTCCTCATCCTTGAAACGGATGAAGTTGCCGTATTTTTCATTCACCCAGAGGTCGATCGTTTGCAGGAAGATCCGCCGGTTGCCGATGCGGAACTGCGTTCCCTCGTTGGCGAGGGTTTCGTTCGGTCCCAGGCTGTAGGGAAGACCGGTGTTCGAAGAGGCGAACGTGGTTTCCCTGAGGACCATCCGGTAGGTTCCATCGATCATAAAATAGTCCCGGATCGGACACTTCTCCACCGAGTGGATGAATCCGATCGTCAGGCGGTCTCCCGGGCGGACGACGCGGACATGGACGGTCTTCTCTTCCCGGAGGGCCTCGATCTTCAGGACATGAAGAGGCCATAATCCACCCCCGAGGACCACAAGAATCAATCCGGTGATGAGGATCTTTCGGCTCTTCATGAAGGCCGGGCGCCCAGAGCGGCGCCCGGCCGCCTCCTGCGGCATCTTGAGGGATGCCTACTTGATCATCCCCTTTTCCTTGTAGTACTTGGCCGCACCGGGATGGAGCGGGACCGCCCCGACCCCCTCGAGCGCGGTCTTGAGCTGGACCTGCTTGGCGGTGTTGTGGATCTGGGCCATCATCTCGGCGCCGCTTGGGGCGTCGTCCGCGTCACCGCCCTTCTTGCGCAGGACGAACTTGCCCTTTTCCCAGAGGGCATAGGTCAGCTTGTAGACCAGATCCTCCGGCACATTGGCGTCCACCGCCCACTGGGCCATTGTGGTGATCGTGGGGACATCCTTGTCCATCCCCCGGTAAGTTCCCTTCGGGATGATGATCTTGGCGTAGAAGGGGAACTTCTTCAGGAGTGCGGCAATGGTCTTTTCATCCAGGGGGATCAGGGTGATGTCCGAGGTCATGGCCAGTTCCGTGATCGCGGCCGTCGGCCAGCCGGCGGTCGTGAAGGTGACGTCGGCCTGTTTGTCTTTCAGTCGCTGGGAGGCGCCGGAGAAACTCAGCCAGTCGGTGCTGGAGAAGTCCTTGTAAGAGAGTCCCAGGCCTTCCAGGACGTTCTTGCAGTCGATCTCCGTTCCGCTTCCCCGGTCGCCGGGGATCAGGCGTTTTCCCTTGATGTCGGCGATGGTCTTGATGCCGGCGTCGGCGCGTCCCACGATCTGGATCGTCTCGGGGTACAGCGAGGCGATGATCCGCAGGTTTTTGACGGGCTTGCCCTTGAAGTCGTCCAGGCCGTTGTAGGCGCTGTAGGCGATGTTGTTCTGGATGAAGGCCGACTCGATCTGGCGGTTGCCGATCAGGTTGCAGTTGGCGACGGAGGCGTTACCGGCCTGGGCCGTGACGATGATGTCGGGGATCTTGTCGGTCAGGGCCTGTGCCAGGATTCCGCCCAGCGGATAGTAGGCCCCGCCCGTTCCGCCCGTCGCGATGGCAAAGAACTCCTTCTTCGCCGCAAAGGAAGGGACGGCGGCAAGCATCGTCCATGCCAGAAGGATGGAAGCAAAAGCGATCAATCTTCTTGTTCTCATACCCGACCTCCTTGTTCCATGAAAAGGGTTAAATGGGGTGCGAATCCTTGAAACCGTCCTCATCATATCTGTTGGCCGCTCCCGCTGCGGGGCCCTCGGTCCCGGAACCTCAGAGGGCGAGACGCACCAGGAGCGACAGGATCAAAAGAAACAGGGCGACTGCCAGGAAGATGTCTCGTTTCCTGAAGCTCCTGGGGCCGGCCGTGAACTTCCCGCAGTGGGGGCAGAGGCCCCAGCGGGAGGGGATCACCCCGCCGCATGCGGGGCAAAGAAGGGAATCGGCCGCGGAAGAGGTCCGCGCGTCGAGATTCTCTTTCAGGGCCTGATGGACGTCATAGGTCCCCTCGCAATCCGGATTCGGACACTTCCCACGCGGGGGCATGTCGTCCACCCAAATGAACGCCTGATCGCAGTCGTGGCACCGGATCTTCAGCATGGATCCTCGTTGCCTTGCAGGGCGGGTCGAAACCGCCCACGGATTTCTCTGAACCGCCCGACGCGGCTCCGGATATTCAGGGCTGGTGGCAATAGGGCGCCGGCAGGTCCTTGACTGTGGCAAGTCCCGGGGACGCGGCAATCACAGAGGGGATCGAATTGACCAAGATCGCGGCCGTCGCCTGGTCTCCTGCCACGCCTCCCTCGATCCGGAGGCTCAACTCGGGCGTCCCGACGATCCGGACGGAATCATGGGGCTCCTTGGCCCCGATGTACATCCTGAGGTCGAGGGTCACGATCTTCTGTCCCCCCCGGAGTCCCTCCCCAACATTCCGGATCCCCGCCACGTCGCCTGCCTTCAGCTCGAAGTAGTCGGTTTTCAGGGGACCTTCGGCGATCACCGGTTCGACGGTTTCGCGGACCTCGTCAAGGCTGAAGTGGAGACGGTCTGCAATCAGGTAGAGGGATTCCTTGAGGCCCACGTGCCCCATGGCCTTCTCGGCGATCTTCTGGCGGAAGAGTTCGGGCGTCATCCCCGCCCCGATCTTCCGCTGGAGGGGATGGCGCCGCGACGAGGCGTCCACCACCCGCTCCACATGGACCTCACGGACTTCCTGGCAGACGCCCGTGAGGGACAAGGGCAGGGCGTCCATGACGAATCCGGGGTTGACGCCGGTACCCAGGACCGTGACCCCTTTCTCCCGGGCCAGACGATCGATCTTTCGCGCCAATTCCACGTTTTCAGGGACGGGGAAGAGGAGTTCCTCCGCCGAAGAGACGAGGTTCTTGCCCCCCAGGAGGATCTCTTCGATCTGCCCGAAGATCCCCTTCAGGCGGGAGCCGGCCGTGTGGACGACCACGTCGGCTGGCACCTTGGCAAAGAGGCGCTCGGCGTTGTCCGAGACGTGGACCCCGAGGGGTGAGCCCTTTCCCAGGACCTCGCCGAGGTCTCGGCCCACCATATCCTTGGCGATGTCCACGGCCCCGACGATCTCCATGTCGGGTTTGGAAAGGACGAGCTTGGCCGTGGCCAGGCCGATCGGGCCCAAGCCATAGTGGATCACCCGGATTTTCTTATTTTCCATTGGATATCCCTCCCATCTGATTTGGAGATGCCTCTCGCGCCTGACCCGAAATCGCTAATCCTTGCCTTCAGGATGGCAAACACGACCAGGAGAA
Organism: Deltaproteobacteria bacterium; assembly: GCA_021372415.1. Taxonomy (GTDB): domain Bacteria; phylum Desulfobacterota; class Syntrophia; order Syntrophales; family UBA5619; genus JAKAFS01. Next base: position 3,547 of record JAJFUM010000159.1, on the reverse strand, counting down.
AGCCGCCGAGGCCGCTTGGATGAGTGTCGGGATGTATGCGGCAACGGCAATGAGACACGCAGCGAAACCCCAGAAGGGTCCGGGCCCTTTCACGGGGGATAAGTTAAATGATCGTCAGAGGCTTGTCAACCGTTTTTGTTTGCCTTTCCGTGGTGAAGGGCGTGCGGCCGGGACCGTCGGCACCCGATCACCGGCGAGGGGGATCGTGAGGGGAAACGGGCCAGAGGGATTGCGGCAGACAATTTTGTCGGCCCAGGGGGCGATCGGACAAAGTTGTCCATCCCCGTTCCGTCGTCCCGCCAGGGATACCTGACGATTAATCCAATATCTTTCGCTGCATCCATGGATGGGCTGGGGTTGGCATTTTCCTTGCTGACCTATGATGAGTTTGGCCCCGAGAACGGGCTCCACCAATAATGAGGAGGCCTTCCGTCCTGGGGACGATGATAGGCTTAAGGGGCATCGTCGCCGTCCATGGGGGGGCGGAACGCGGAGCCTGCGGGGACAATAATATATTGATTATTTGGATGAAGTGCGTTATAGGCTACGCGCTGAAGCGTTGACCAATTGCCCCGGAAGGCCTTGGAATCCGGGGCCCAGGGAGTACGGCATGATCCGGTTTCAGGGCGTCCACAAGTGGTTCAAGAAACTCCATGTCCTCAACGACATCAACCTGCAGGTCCGGCAGGGGGAAGTGCTGGTCGTCTGCGGCCCGTCCGGGTCGGGCAAATCGACGCTGATCCGCACGGTCAACCGCCTGGAGCCCATCGACAAGGGGACGCTGGTCGTGGACGGTCAGGACCTGTCCAATCCCAAGACGGACATCAACCGGCTCCGGGCCGAGATCGGGTTCGTCTTCCAGCAGTTCAACCTCTATCCCCACCTGTCGGTGCTCAAGAACATCACCCTGGCCCCGATCAAGATCCGGAATACCCCCAGGAAGGAGGCGGAGGAGCAGGCCATGGTCCTGCTCGAGCGGGTCGGCCTCGCGGACAAGAGGGACGCTTATCCCGCACAGCTTTCGGGGGGACAGCAGCAAAGGGTGGCCATCGCGCGGTCGCTTGCGATGAAGCCCAAGATCATGCTTTTCGACGAGCCGACCTCCGCTCTCGATCCGGAGATGATCGGCGAGGTCCTTCTCGTCATGCAGGGGTTGGCCCATACGGGGATGACCCTGGTTGTGGTCACCCACGAGATGGGTTTTGCCCGCGAGGTGGCCGATCGGGTCGTGTTCATCGATTTCGGGGTGATCCTGGAGGAGGCCAAACCGGAGGAGTTCTTCCACAACCCGCAGCACGACCGGGCGAAGCTGTTTCTCAAGGAGATCCTCTCCCCGATGCACTGAGGGCTTCGGAAAAAGTCGGAAGGCTGCTTGGCGTGTCGTCCCTTGTTAGGCCGCGCCTTGCCTGCGGACTTTTTTGCAAAGCCAGTTGGGGAAATGACTCATTTTGAACGGCCTGTGCAGGACTTTATGGGACTGAAACAGCCGTTTGCAACGGAGACTTGGGGCTCGAAAGGGCCGCCATGAAAATTGGTTGAAGTTCTATCCATCATTTGAGAGGAGGGACATAGGGATGAAGAGAATTACCGTGTTGTTTATGGCGCTCCTGTTCGTTGGGGGGCTTTGCAGCGCCGCCCTGGCGGCCGACACTCTGGCGGAAGCCAAGAAGAAGGGCGTCCTGGTGGCCGGCGTGAAGGACTCGACCCCGGGGTTCGGGTACATCGACGAGAAGACCAGGGAGATCGTGGGTTACGACGTGGACTTCTGTAAGGCCATCGCCAAGAAGATGGGCGTCAAGCTGGAACTCCGGCCCGTGACCTCGGCCACGCGCATGCCCCAGCTCATCGCCGGCAACATCGACATCATCGCCGCGACGATGACGATCACGGCGGAACGCGCCCAGCAGATCGATTTCAGCCATACCTATTTCTTTACCGGTCAGAAGTTCATCACCAACAAGGGGGCCGTGAAGAAACTGGCCGATCTGGACGGGAAGAAGATCGGGACGGCCAAGGGTTCCACTTCCGAGCAGAACGCCAAGAAGGCCCTGCCGAATGCCACGATCCTCTCCTTCGACGACTATCCCCAGGCCTTTCTGGCCCTCCAGCAGGGCAAGGTCGTGGCGGTGACGACCGACGAGTCGATCCTGGCCAATATCCTGGCCAAAGCCCCGGACAAGGAGAAGTACGAGATCCCGGCGGACATCCGGATCTCCGACGAGCCTTACGGACTGGGGATGAGGAAGGGCGACAAGGCCCTCGTCGATTTCGTCAATGCAACCATTCTCGAGATGGAGAAGAGCGGCGAGGCCAAGAAGATCTTCGACGACTGGTTCGGCCCCAAGGGGAAATCGGGGATCGTCATGGAGAGGACCTTCAAGATTACGGCCGGCAAATAGGAGAATTTCCGAGGCGTGTTTAACTATCGGTTCGACTGGGCAATCGTTACATCAGGGAAATACTTCGAGTGGCTCATTTCCGGGGTCAAGATCACGCTCGAGCTTTCCCTGGTGTCGATTGCCCTCTCCTTTATCCTGGGCCTGATCATCGCCGTCATGCGGATGAGCAACGTTCGGCCGATCCGATGGTTCTCCCACGGCTACCTGGAGTTCTTCCGGAACACGCCGCTTCTGGTCCAACTCTTCTTCTGGTACTTCGGTTCCTACAAGATCCTGCCGAAGGTGATCAACGACTGGCTCAACTCTATGAGCTTCGAATTCGCCGCGGCGGTCATCGGGCTGAGCATCTACACCTCGGCCTTCATCGCCGAGGACATCCGTTCCGGCGTCCGGTCGATCCCCAAGGAGCAGATGGAGGCGGCCCGGAGCTCGGGCTTCTCCTACATCCGCTCCATGTTCTACATCATTCTGCCCCAGGCGGTCCGGATCACGATCCCGCCGCTGATCAACCAGTTTCTGAACCTGACGAAGAACTCGTCGCTGGCCATGACGATCGGCGTCGCCGAGATCACTTATCAGGCCCGTCAGGTTGAGAGCTACACCTTCAAGGGATTCGAGGCATTCACCGCGGCGACCCTGATCTACCTGGGGCTGTCGCTGATCATCACGGGGCTCGTTACCCTCTACAGCAAGAAGGTGCTCAACCCCATCGGCGCGAGGTAGTCATGCAGACGGGCCTGGATTTCAGCGTTATCGCCCAGAACATCACCCACTTCCTCATCGGGCGCTACCCCAGCGGCCCCCTGGGGGGCGTGGCGCTGACCCTTTACCTGGCCGTCGTGGCCCTGATCCTCTCCTTTATCGGGGGGCTGATCCTGGGGCTTATGTGCGTGGCCCGGACCCGACTGATCCGCTATCCGACCCTGGTGGTGGTCAACGCGATCCGGGGAGTCCCGCTTCTGATGGTGATCTTCTGGATGTATTTCCTGCTGCCGGCGGTCCTGGGATACAAGACGCCGGAGAGTTGGACGGTGATAGCGGCCCTGACGATCTTCACCTCGGCCTACATGTCCCAGATCGTCCAGGCGGGGATCGAGGGGATCCCCCGGGGGCAGACCGAGGCGGCCCTGTCCACGGGGCTCAGCCAC
>JAJFUM010000144.1 GCA_021372415.1 Deltaproteobacteria bacterium | reverse complement strand
ACACGCCGGCCAGCTTCGCTATTTCTTTGATGGTCACCAAAGCGACAACTCCCTGCTTTTCTGGTGCGGCTTATCTGTATTGCATACGTTTGCAGATTGTCAAGATTTATTTTTTATCGATATCATCATAAACCTTCCCCCGCCCTGGGAAGATGGCTGCGGTTGTGGTTGCCGATACGAACTTGCTGTTCTGCAGGCCTTGGATAGGGAAAGGTGTCTTATTGAGCGGGCCGGAGGCGGATAGCCGTCTGGTGATGTCAAGAAGATTGCGCCTGGTCGACTCTGGGTGGCCCTATTTCAGGTTGAGCATCTTCTTGACCCTTCCGACAAAGGGCCCATCCTCGCTCCAGGCGCGGCATGTATGGATGAGACTTTCCAGCATCTTCCTGGCGCGATCCGGGTCGAAACTGGACGGCTTCTGGGCCCGGTAGGAGATCACCCCCTGGTAGGTGGCCGGGGCCATGACCAGCAGGAGTTCCAGCAGGTGGGTGCAGCCCCTTTCGCCGCCGGCCAGCTTTTTCACCTTTGCCGTAAAACCTCTGGTGATCGTCAGACCCTTAATGGGATCCAGGCATCCGATCGTTTCCAGGCACATCTTCTGCGGAACTGCGATCAGATCGACATCGATATCTTCGATCATGAGATTGGAACAGTTCACCAGCAGGCATATGGACATGTGATGGATGACACCGCTCGGCACCATATCCCCGGCAACCGAATAATATTCCTGGAAACGATCATCCTTGAGGGTGCCTTTGACCACGATCCTTTGTTCATCATAATGGTAGGTGGTTACGGTAACGTTCCGTGTATGTAACTTCTTCCCCTTTGATGTCCAGACAGCTCTCATCTTATCCCGTCTCTCCTGAAGATATTTTAGCAGACTGATATCTGCGGCGGCGTCCTGACCGGAGACCCGCCAGGCCGAGGAAGGTGCATCCCGCCGCCAGGAGCCACATCGCACTGAATCCCAAGTGCTGGCCCGCTACCCCCAGCACGATGGCGCCGATGGAGATCCCCCCGTCGAAGCCCGTGAAGTAGGTGCCCGTGGCCAGGCCCCGCTGCTCTGGCCGAACTCGATCGATGAGGAGGGCCATCGTTGCCGGCTGGGCCGTGCCGAACCCGAAGCCGAACAGCGAGGCCGAGATCACGAAATGGAAAAAGCCCCGGGCTAGGGGCAGGAGCGCCAGGGCCAGGGCCATCAGCAGGATGCCCGGGACGATGGCGACGGTGCGGCCGTAACGGTCGGCCAGACGGCCGGCAAAGGTCCTGGAGATGAGCAGGGCGATGGCCTGGGCCATGAAGAAGAAGCCGGGGTTCTGAAGGCCACGCGACTGGCCGAAGATCGAGATGAAGGCGCTGATCGTTCCGAAACCCATGCCCATGCAGAGTGCCATCCAGGCCGTCGGCAGGGCGTCGACGGCCACGATGCCCGTGCGCCAGGACCAGGATCGGGGTTCGGTTTTTGGGAGCTTTTGCCGCTCCCGCATGAACAGGGAGATGAAGAAGGCCGTGAAGGCCAGTCCTCCCGAGAAGTAGAACAGGTAACGGAAGCCGGTCGCCCCGATGAGCATGAAGCCGAAGACAGGCCCGACGATCAGGCCGAGGGCCTGCGCGGCGGCGAAGAGCCCTACGGCCTCGGCCCGCCGCCTGAGCGGGGCGATGTCGGCCACGTAGGCGTTGGAGGCCGTGGTGTAGCAGCACAGCCCGAAGCCGTTCACGAACCGGCCGAGCAGCAGGACCGGGATCGAACCGGCCAGCAGGTAGAACCCGCTCGCCAAGCCGTAGCAGGAGGTCCCGATCCGGATCAGGGGGAGGCGGCGCCAGGCGTCGGCCAGCCAGCCTACGAGGGGACGGAAGAGAAGAGCCGTGAAGGCGAGGGCACCGGTCACGAGGCCGGCTTCGGACTGGCTTCCCCCCATGCGGATGACGTACACCGGGAGCGTGGCGACCAACATCTGCATGCCGAAGGCGTTGGCGAAGTTCGTCAGCGTCGCAAAGAGGAAGTCGGCGGTGAAGAGACGATCCTCAGCGAGCCCGTCAGAGGCTGCATCCCGGGAGCTGCCCTCATGGGCTGATCCTTTGTCCCCGCGTCCCGACCCCTTGGTCGCATTTATTATACCCATACCCAATGACACATCCTCTGTGCAGCCGAAACCTGAATGGGTGCCTGAGACATCGCTCTTTCACGGGGGGCGATGTACGCAGGTCCGGTTTTATCTGTCAATGGATATTTTACATTGAACCGATGGGATGGCCGGACGGCGAGAAGAAGGGACGGCCAACCTTTGGGCAGGGTCACCTGTTAAGAAGATTTACTAAGCACCATTCAGGCAGAAGCCTCCGCCGAGGCGCATAACTTCGTTTGGCATCCCTTTTGCTAAAAACAGCGTGCAACGCTTCTATCTCAAACTGATCTCAAACTGGATGATAGAACATGGAATGGTTGACCTTTCTGAAGCGTTTCCTGCGATCTGATTCGCCGTCCTGGCGTGATCGGCTGCATGCCGTTGCAGCCGAGCTTTCTGAAATTGCCTCCAGTACAGAGGGAGATTTCTTGATGATCGGCGGGAAGTTGAGGGATTTTTCCGTTCGAACCAGGGAACTCTCGCAGCTCTCCTCCGCCATTGCGGAGAGGATGGCCGGCGCGAAAATGAAGGAGGCGATGGAAGGTCTTCAAGAGATCTTCTCTCGCGTCAGACGCCTGGATGGGGAATCGGGTCTGGGAAAGGACGTCCTGACGACGATCCTCGAGAACTTCGGCCGCGTCCAAACCCATCTGCTGTTCTTTGAGGGAACCGTCAGGCAACTCCATGCCCTCTGCAGTTTTATCCGAATTGAGAATGCGCGCTCCGGCCGCGTGGACACGGGATTCGACACCCTCGCCGACGACGTCATGGTTCTTGCCCGGAACATCAGATCCCAGTCTGCCCGCCTGCTGGATCAGGTGACCGTTCTCACGAACCTGATCGGAAACAATCTCGAGAAAATACGCCACTTCGACGACCAGCAGCACAGAAATGCTCGCCATATTCTTGACGATGCCGTCAATAATCTTTCCGCTCTGCGGGAAAAGTATGCCAATTCCACGGAAGCCATGAAGGCATTCTCCCTCCACTGGAACCGGCTCTCCAGCAACATCGGTGAAGTGGTCTCGGCCATGCAGTTCCATGACATCACCCGCCAAAGGATCGAACACGTCAGCGAGGCACTGGCCGATCTGGCGGTAACCGGCGCCGCCCCCGCGGGGCGACGCGTGTTTCTGCTACGGCCCGCCCACCTCCAGAGCGACAGAAGAGACGCGAACCCCGCCTGGATGGAAATCAGCCGGATCGGAGGCGTTGTGGCCGCCTGTGAACTTCAAGCGGCCCAGCTGAGCCATGCCAGGGACGAATTTGTCTCCGCTGTTCAGGCCATCATCGAAAACATCCACGATATCGCGGACAATGTGGAAGAGATCTCCGAGGAAACGCTCCAACTTGCCGGCGCTGCCGACGATGAAGGGCATTCCTTTCTCACGACGCTCGACGCGGGCCTTGCTTCCCTGACGAGCGCCATTTCGAATTATGAAAGCGCCAATGACGAACTCACGGCAGCCTTGGGCCGGACGGTCGAAATGGTGGAGCAGATGTCTGAGTTTGTCAGCCAGATCGAGAAAATCGGGATCGAAATGAGGATAATCGCCATCAACGCCTCCATCCATGCGGCACATATCGGCGAGGAAGGTTTGGCCTTGGGTGTCCTGGCCGACGCGTTGCGCCCCCTGTCGCTGGAAACCTCCCGGCAGATCAGCGCCATCTCCGGCACGCTCATGTCGGTCATTGGCGTTTCCCGTGAATTTTCGGACAAACTCGGCCGCAACCAGGAGAAGCAAATCGGCGATTCCAGCCGGATGGCGGATCGTCTGGCGGAGACGATGGAGCTGCTCCGCAGTTTGGACAAGGATAACCTTTCGCTCCTGGAGCGCATCGGAGGGGAGGTCAAAGCGCTCCTGGCCGAGATCGGCGCAGTCGTCTCGGCGATCCACGTCCACGAGAGGATCGACCAAACCATCGGCGGGGTCAATGCGGTTCTGGCCGGCGTCATGAAAGAGATGCGCGCGGCTCTTCCCGCCGGCATCCGGAAAGAGGGCAGGCCGATTTTACAGGACGGGGCGAACCGATACACGATGGACAAAGAAAGGGAGATTCACAGGATGGTAGCCTCCGGGGTGAATCCGGTGAAGGCCCTGGGCCGCCGAGAGCTACCCGGCCCGGCGACAACGGCCGACAAAGCTTTGGAGACCGGAAATGCAGCCCAAAGGGATGTGTTGCCGGTCCAACCCAACCCTGACGGGACGGACAAGGCAAAGCAGGAAGATCTCGGCGATAACGTGGAGCTTTTCTAAGGAGAGAGGGAATGGAGCCAGGAACTGGAGAAAAGGGCCAGACAAGGGTACTGGCGCTCGAAGGGTCGCTGGACATTCAACGGGCCTCTGAATTGAAGGAGGTTTTGTTGGACGCTCAGGACAGTGCCGGGCATCTGTTGCTGAATCTCGCAGGGGTCACGGGTGCGGACATCTCCGGCCTTCAACTGCTCTGCGCGGCGCACCGGAGGGCGGCAAAATTGAACAAACCGTTGACCCGGACGGGAGATGAATCGGCCGCCTTCCGTCAAGCCGTCATGGAGACCGGGTATGAGCGGGGCAAGGCCTGCCCGTTCGGGAGCGATCATGACTGTTTATGGAGGAGAGAATAATTCATGGGCAAGATCATTATGACGGTGGATGACTCGGCCAGTGTTCGTCAGATGGTCGGGTTCACGCTGAGGGACGCGGGGTACGAGGTCATGGAGGCGTCGGACGGCCGGGATGCCCTCGCCAAGCTGAACGGCAAGACCGTGCAGATGGTCATCACCGACCTGAACATGCCCAACCTCGACGGCATTGGGCTGATCAAGTTCCTGCGGGGTTCGGCGGCCTACAAGTTCATCCCGATCATCATGCTCACGACCGAATCCCAGACGGATAAGAAACAGGAGGGAAAGGCGGCCGGGGCCACGGGATGGATCGTGAAACCTTTCAAACCCGACCAGCTTCTGGCGGTGGTCAGGAAGGTGCTCGGATAATGGACAAGCATCAGATGGCCTTCAAGGAAGAGGCTTACGAACTCCTCGGAGAACTTGAAGCGGCTCTGATGGCGCTGGAGGAGAATCCCCAAGACGACGAGCTCATCGGGCGTGTCTTTCGGGCCATGCACACCATCAAGGGATCGGGCGCCATGTTCGGTTTCGATGCCATCTCGGCGTTCACCCACGATGTGGAGACCGTCTTCGACCACGTCCGCAACGGCCGGATCGCGGTTTCCCGCGACCTGATCGACCTGACCCTCCTGGCCCGCGACCATATCCACCGGCTCCTCGACGGTCGGGAGGATGACGGCAATCAGGAGGTTGAAGCGACACAGATCGTGGCCCGGTTCCGGCAGCTCCTGCCCGACGCGAAAAGCGGCGGCAACGGGGCCCAGGATGGTCCCGAGGCGCAGGCGGCCGCTCCGTTTCCCGGAGATGAGACCTCCCATCCGGAAAGCAGCGAGTCGGGCACCTATCGTATCCGCTTTCGACCCGCCCCGGGGATTTTTGCCACCGGGAACAATCCGGTGCGGATTCTCGATGAATTGCGTGAGCTGGGTCCCTGCAGCATTTTGGCCCATACCGACGCCGTCCCGTCTCTGGACGCGATTGATCCTGAGGTCTGCTACACCTATTGGGACATCTTCCTCACCACCCAGAAAGGGCTTAACGCCGTCCAGGACGTCTTCATCTTCGTCGACGATGCCGTGGAATTAAGGATTGAACCCATCGATGCCGAGGAGAATTGGGACAAGAAGATCGGCGAGATTATGGTGGAGCGTGGCGATGTGGCTCCGGAAGCCTTGGCCAAGGTACTCTCGGAGCGCAAACGGATCGGAGAGGATCTGATCGAAAAAGGACTTGTTCTGCCCGAGAAGGTCGAGGCGGCTCTTGCGGAACAGGAACACGTCAGGGAGATTCACAAGGAGCGGCAGAACGCGGAGGCATCTGCCAGCATTCGTGTGGCCGCCAGTCGGCTGGACGTCCTGGTCGATCTTGTGGGTGAACTGGTGACCGTGCAGTCGCGTCTCACCCAGACCGCAGCCAGTCTGCACGATGCCGGCTTGCAGCTCGTCGCCGAGGAGGTTGAGCGGCTGACGGGAGAACTGAGGGACAACACGATGAGCATCCGCATGCTTCCCATCGGATCGACCTTCAGCAAGTTCAAGCGTCTTGTCCGGGACCTTTCCGCAGAATTGGGAAAGGAGATTGTCTTCCTGACGGAAGGGGCGGAGACAGAGCTCGACAAAAACATGATCGAGAAGCTCAACGACCCCCTGGTCCACCTGATCCGCAATTGTGTCGATCACGGGATCGAGCGGCCGGAAGCGAGAACGGCGGCGGGAAAACCCACGCGGGGCGTTGTTCGGCTGACCGCCGAACACTCCGGTGCCTCCGTGCTCATTCGTATCGAGGATGATGGGTCCGGCCTCGACGCAGAGGCGATTCGCGCCAAGGCGTTGGAAAAGCGTTTAATCTCTCCGGAGACGGCGCTTGCGGAGAAGGACCTTTTCAGCCTGATCTTCGCCCCGGGCTTTTCCACGGCCAAGGCGGTGACGAACATTTCCGGCCGGGGGGTGGGAATGGACGTGGTGAAACGCAGCATAGACGCCCTGCGGGGCACAATCGAGATCGCGAGCCAACGGGGGGCGGGGACCACGATCACCCTCAGGCTGCCTCTGACCATGGCGATCATCGACGGCCTCCTGGTGAGGATTGGACAGGGTTATTTCATTCTCCCCCTCGTCACGGTGGAAGAGTGCGTGGAGTTGACACAGAAAGACATCAAAGAAGCGCACGGACGGGACCTCGCCAATGTCCGCGGCGAGTTGGTCCCCTACATCCCGCTCCGTCAGCAGTTCGGGATCGGGGGGGGCCTGCCGGCCATCCAGCAGATCGTGACCACCCGGGTGGACGGCAACCGCATCGGTTTGGTCGTGGATCAGGTGGTCGGTCAGCATCAAGCGGTGATCAAGCCCCTGGGGCAGTTCTACCGTGGGGTGGAAGAGGTGTCCGGGGCCACGATCCTGGGCGACGGCACGCTGGCCCTGATCCTGGACATTCCGAAGATCTTCCAGAGTTCCGAAGGGCAGGGAAGAATGATCGCCGGATAGCGGCTTGGGGCGCGGCTTCGGACGGATTTCATCAAGGGGATGGGGAAGCGGGACAATCGTTTCCTGATGGTCCTCGACATCGACAAGCTTTTCTCAGCCGACGAACGGGCCATCGTGGAAAACACGGGGGCCGGTTTCGCGGCTGATAGGTTCGGCGGGCGATTGACAAAAGGGCCGAGCGGACGGTTTGCCCGCCCGGCGTTGGAGGACGGAAAAACATCATTCGGGAGGGGGTCATGAGATTAAGGGACTGGAGCATTTCGAAGAAGATCATGGGGATCTCGATTTTCACCATTATCCTGATTTTGGCGGGGATGTTTTTTTACTTCCTGCCATTCGTCGAGAAGAAGCTGATGGATGAGAAGAAAGTTGCCACGCGGAACATCGTCGATGTGGCCTACACCACGGTAACGTCATACGATGCCAAGGTTAAGAGCGGCGAATTGAAGCCGGACGAGGCGAAGAAGAAGGCTTTGGCGGCGGTGAAGGCCCTGCGCTACGACGGCAAGGAGTATTTCTGGATCAACGACCTTCACCCCAGGATGGTCATGCATCCCTTGAAGCCCGAACTGGACGGCACGGATCTGTCGAACGACAAAGACTCCCACGGAAAGTTGATATTTGTCGAATCCAGCAGGGTTGCCAAGGAGATGGGTGCCGGTTTTGTGGAGTACATGTGGCCGAAGCCCAATGAGACGAAGCCGTCACCGAAGCTGTCCTATGTGAAGCTGTTTGGCGAATGGGGGTGGGTCATCGGCAGCGGGATATACGTGGACGATGTCAATACCGAGATAACGAATATGCGTTACCGGATCATTGGGGGGACACTGATCATTGCGGTCCTGGTCCTAGTGCTTGTCTTTTTTGTAGTGCGGGCGATCCGGCGTTCCCTGAACCAGGCCGTTGACGCGGCCAACAAGCTGGCCGAGGGGAATCTCGAGGTGTCCATGGAAACGACCTCGAAGGACGAGACCGGTCAATTGCTGGCTGCAATGAAGATCATGGTGGAGAGCATGCGTGAATCCGTCTCCTCCCTGGAGAAGATCGCGGAGGGTGATTTGAAGGTGGAGGTTCAGTTGCGGTCCGAGAAGGACACGCTCTCCAAGAGCATGAAGACCATGGTGGAGAAGCTCCGGAGCATCGTGGGCGAGGTGAAGGCGGGAGCGGACAACGTGGCCTCGGGGAGCCAGCAGTTGAGCGCCACGGCGGAACAGATGTCGCAGGGGGCCACGGAGCAGGCGGCCGCGGCGGAAGAGGCCTCCTCGTCGATGGAGCAGATGTCCTCGAACATCAAGCAGAACGCGGACAATGCCCAGCAGACGGAGAAGATGGCCCTGAAAGCGGCAGGCGACGCGAAGGAGGGCGGCGACGCGGTGGCGGAGACGGTCCACGCGATGAAGGAGATTGCGGGCAAGATCATGATCATCGAAGAGATTGCGCGCCAGACGAACCTCCTGGCGCTCAACGCGGCCATCGAGGCGGCCCGGGCCGGGGAGCACGGGAAGGGATTTGCCGTGGTGGCCTCGGAGGTGCGCAAGCTTGCCGAACGGAGCCAGACCGCGGCGGCGGAGATCAGCAAGCTCTCCGCGAGCAGCGTCGAGGTGGCGGCGAAGGCCGGAGATATGCTGACGAAGATCGTTCCCGACATCCAGAAGACGGCGGAACTGGTCCAGGAGATCAGCGCGGCGAGCAACGAGCAGAATACGGGCGCGGACCAGATCAACAAGGCGCTCCAGCAGCTCGACCAGGTGATCCAGCAGAACGCGAGCGCTTCGGAGGAGATGTCCTCCACGTCGGAGGAGCTTGCCTCCCAGGCGGAGCAGCTCCAGAGCGCGATTTCCTTCTTCAAGATCGGGGAGGGAGGGGCCTCGACGACCGCAGCGATCCTGAAGTCGGCGGCAGGAGCCCACAAGGCGGAGGTGTCGCACGTGGCCTCGACGAAGAAGCAGATTGAGTTTTCGGTGAGGCGCAAGGCCGAGGGGAAAGCCGCAGGTTTGACCCTCGAAATGGGCAGCGGTGACCGCGACCGGCATGATGCCGAATTCGAGCGCTATTAGGCAAGGAGGTCGGCCATGAGTCAGGTGAAAATTACGGAAACGACCCAGTACCTGAGCTTCAAGCTCGACGACGAGGTCTTTGCCCTCGACATATGGAAGGTCAGGGAGGTGCTTGACTATACCGAGATCACCAAAGTTCCCAAGACTCCCGACTTCATGAAGGGGGTGATCAACCTCCGTGGAGGCGTGGTGCCGGTGGTGGACATGCGGCTGAAGTTTGGGCTGCCGGAAGCTGAAAAGACGGTCAATACCTGCATCATTATCATCGAGGTCACGGTCGATGGCGAGACCACCGTTCTGGGAGCCCTGGTCGACTCGGTCCAGGAGGTATTGGACCTTGAACCGGGACAGATCGAACCGGCGCAAAGGATCGGGACACGGCTTCGGACGGATTTCATCAAGGGGATGGGGAAGCGGGACAATCGTTTCCTGATGATCCTCGACATCGACAAGATCTTCTCGGCCGACGAACTGGCCATCGTGGAAAACACGGGTACACTGGTAGGAAACGGCGGGAACCTGCCGGCGTAGCCGGAGGGTCCAGGGAACGCCGGGCGCGGGCAACGGGCCCGGCGTTCCCTGGCTGTAGAGAGAAGGCCATCTTAAAAGCTTGATTTCATGATGCCATCAGCAATGACCGTGCAAGCGGACCGGCAACAGCCGCAGTGCGAGACCGATAAACCGGATACCCTGTCGCGGCAAGATTTCCAGCGCCTGAGCGCCTTTATCCACGCCGAATGCGGCATCAAAATGCCCGAGGCCAAAAAGGTGATGCTCGAAGCGCGGTTTCAGAAGCGGCTTCGCATCCTCGGGATGCCTTCCTTCGCCGATTATGTCGAATACCTCTTCAGCCCGCACGGCCTGGAATGCGAGCTGCACAACATGATCGACGTGGTGACCACCAACAAGACCGACTTCTTCCGGGAGCCGCCGCACTACGATTTTCTCGTCCAGAAGGCACTGCCGGCTATTCTGGAGTCGATGGGGGCCGTGCTTCAGAGGAAACTCGCGATCTGGAGCGCCGGCTGCTCGACGGGCGAGGAGCCATACACCCTTGCCATCGTTCTGAGCGAGTATATGGAGCGGCACCCGGGTCTCAATATGGATTGGTCCATCCTCGCCACGGACATCTCGACCCGCGTTCTTGAGAAGGCGAAACTCGCGATTTTTGAAACCGAGCGGATCGCGCCGATTCCCGATCCTCTGAGACGGAAGTATCTCATGCGGAGCAGGGATAAAAACAGGGACCTTGTCCGCATTGTTCCCGAGCTGCGGCAGAAGGTGTCGTTTCGCCGCCTCAATTTCATGGACGAAGATTTCGGATTACGGGAAAAGATGAACGTCATCTTCTGCCGGAACGTGATCATCTACTTCGACCGTTCCACCCAGACGAGACTGATTAATAAATTCAATCGCCAGTTGACGCCGGGAGGATACCTCTTTCTGGGCCACTCGGAGACGCTACACGGACAGCATGTGCCATTGGATCAGGTGGCGCCGACAGTGTACAGGAAACCCGCATGATTCATGAAACGAGGAAACTGCCCGCCATCTATTTAAAACCCGGGGAACTCTATATCGACGACCAGCCGGGGATCGTGACCACGGTGCTGGGCTCCTGCGTGTCCGTGACGCTGTACAGCCCGCGGAACAGAACAGCAGCCATTTGTCACGGCATGATGCCCCGGTGGGCGGAAACAGAGCGAGACAAGGGCCCCCATAAGGAGCGGTTCAAATACGTCGACTACGCCATCCGGTATATGATGAAGGTTTTCCGGTCATTCGGACTCAAGCCCCGGGAGATCGAGGTCAAACTCTTCGGCGGAGCGAACCTCTTTTCATCAGCCGATGACGGGGGGCCACGCGTCCCCGTCGGCCGGCAGAACGTCATCACGGCCCTGGAGGTGATGGAAGAAGAGGGATTGGTCCTCGCCAGGCAGGACGTCGGGGGGATGCAAGGCCGGAAACTCCACTTTTATCTCCATACGGGAGAGGTATTTGTGAAGAAGCTCGAAGCGTCCGAGCAGTTCGACATCATCATGCTCTAGACAAAGGCCGGCCGACCCCGTCGCCGGAAGAGGGATGCGGCCGGCTGTACCTAACTTGACGGGCCGATAAGGCCGGTGAGGAGGGGATCGAAAGAGGAACGCCGAGATGCCGAATCAGGCGATCGGCGTTCAGGTAAATAGACGAAAACAGGATATCCATGGATAAGATCAAGGTTCTCATCGTTGACGATTCGGCAATCGTCCGCCAGACGCTCGCCGATATCATCTCATCGGATCCGCAGATGACGGTGATGGCCGTGGCCGCCGACCCCTATATCGCGGCCGAAAAGATGCGGCATGAGGTTCCCGACGTCATCACCCTCGACGTCGAAATGCCGCGCATGGACGGGCTGACCTTTCTGCACAGGATCATGAGCCAGCATCCCATCCCGGTGGTGATGTGCTCGAGCCTGGGCGAAAGCGGCTCGGAGACGGCACTCAAGGCCCTGGAATACGGGGCCATCGACGTCATCCAGAAACCGCGCCTGGGCATGAAGCAGTTCCTGGAGGAATCCCGGATCCGCATCTGCGATGCCGTGAAGGCGGCGGCCCTGAGCCGGTCGAAGAAAAAACCGGCCGTGCCCATGCACAGCGTGGAACCCAAGCTGACCGCCGACGTGGTCCTGGCGAAACCGACCTCCAAGTCCATGATCGAGACCACCGAAAAGGTCGTCGTGGTCGGCGCCTCGACCGGCGGCACCGAGGCGCTTCGAGTCTTTCTCGAGGCCTTGCCCCCCGACACCCCTGGCATTGTCATCGTGCAGCACATGCCGGAGAATTTCACAGCGGCGTTTGCAAAACGGTTGAACAGCATCTGCCGGGTATCGATCAAGGAAGCAGCCGACAACGACACGGTCATCCGGGGACGGGCGCTGATTGCCCCTGGTAACCGGCACCTGCTGCTGAAGCGGAGCGGGGCCAGGTATTACGTTGAGATCAAGGACGGGCCCCTGGTCAGCCGACACCGTCCTTCCGTCGACGTCCTGTTCCGTTCCACGGCCCGTTATGCGGGGAAGAACGCCATTGGCGTCATCATGACCGGCATGGGGGACGATGGGGCCCGGGGCATGGCAGAGATGAAAGAGGCCGGTGCATACACCATCGCCCAGGACGAGGCCTCCTGCATCGTGTTTGGCATGCCGGCCGAGGCGATCAAACGGGGCGCCGTCGACAAGGTCCTTGCCCTGGGTCAGATCGCCTCGACTGTCCTGAGGCTTTCCGACACGTAGACTTCGTCTTCCGGTGTCGGGCGTTTCCACGGAAGGCTTATTTACCGCCGATAAGACCAGTAGCTTTCGCTACCCTCTGGCGGGTCTCGTCCCGGGTACCCTTCAAACGGCTGAGGGTACCCGGTCGAAGTGGTTCTTGGTGCAGGCAGGTCTGCCCTTACGGATCTTCTGCAGATCCAGGAATGGATCGATAGCGGGATTCCCGCCTCCTAGGCATGCCTCCTCTCTCCCCGGGATTTTCTCAGGTTCTTCCTGACCTCTTTTCTCTTCAGGGCTGCCCTCAACCGGTTCGTTTTGCCTCTCTGCTTCATATGCGCTTCCTCTCTCTGGTCATGGGATTTGCGAACCATCTAAAATTACTTTTATATCAAATCGGGGCCTTCCTGTCCACAGCGTCTTTGGGGGCGGCGCTGGCCTGAGGGAGCCTGTGCGCATGCCGGGCCGGGCCTATCTCTCGCTTTTTCATTGACACATCCGGCCATTATCTATAGGTAAGGACGATAAAAAAGAGATGGGAGGTCGTAACATGAAAAGACTTGCGCTCGTTCTCTTAGTGTTTTCGTTGCTGGCCGGTTTTTCCATCACCCCCTCATCGGCGGCTGAAAATATCAATATCGGCGCCGCCTTCGCCCTTTCCGGAAGCATAGCCGTCTACGGCGAGGGATTCAAGAAGTGCGTGGATCTCGCCGTGGGGGAGATCAATGCCAAGGGGGGCATCAAGGGGAAAAAGATCGAGATGGTCTATGAGGACAACAAGAGCAATCCCAAGGACTGCGTTTCGGCGGTCCGCAAATTGATCACCGTCGACAAGGTCCCCGTCCTCTTCGGACCTGCCGGGAGCTCCAATTTCATGGCTGCGGCGCCGGTGGCCCAGGAAAGCAAAGTGGTCATGCTGTCGGCCCAGGGGACTGCGGAAAAACTCACCCAGGCCGGCCCCTATATCTTCCGGATCATCCCCTCCAACTCCAAGCAGGGACAGCGACTGGCAAAGCTGGCCTTCGAGATGGGGTATCGTCAACTTCCCGTCATGTACATCAACAACGACTGGGGACTGGACCTCAAGGACGGATTCGTGACCAGCTTCAAGAAGATGGGCGGCGTTGTCACGGACATCATTCCTTTTGATGAGAAGAAGACGGATTACCGCACCGAACTGCTGCGGGCGGGCAAGGACAATCCCAAGGCCATCGTCAATCTGACCTACATCAATGAGGGGGCGGTGCAGTTCAAGCAGGCCTACGAAATGGGCATCAAGACCCAGTGGCTCTGTGGTTCCGCGGCCCGGGCCCCCAAGATGGTCGAGCTGGCCGGCAAGGCCGCCGAGGGCGTCATGGGAACCTATCCCTCCGTACCCCAGGATACCGAGGAATACAAGGCGTTCAAGGCCGCCTACCAGAAGAAATACGGCGATGACAAAATTCCCATCTTCGGCGACTACAACTACGACATGGTGTATCTCACGGCCAAGGCCGTGGAAAAGGGAGGCTATACAGCGGAGGGCATCCGCACGGCCCTGCCGGTGGTGTCCAAGGGCTACCGAGGCGTCACCGGAGATAAGACCTTCGATGAGAACCGGGGAATGGAACATGCCGATATCGGCATCTGGATCGTCAAAGGCGGCAAGATTGAGGACCATAAGAAGTAGAGACCCCTTGGAATTCCGGTCAGCGTGTTCATAAAACGGTAAAGGCGGGCTGTTCGAAAACGGTCAGAGGCAAGGCGCAGGAACCGAAGCGTGGGTCGTATAGAGAATACGGCGAGCGATGAGGGTTGCAGCGCGGCAGATGACCGTCTTCAACAGCCTGTTGGCTGAAACATGGATTCGATCCCCTACTACCTGCAAACCTTGCTCAACGGGGTCCTGGCGGGCAGCATTTACGCCCTGTTCGCTATGGGGCTGACCCTGATTTACGGGGTCCTCAACTTCGTCAATTTTGCCCATGGCGAACTGATCATGTGGGGGGCCTATTTCCTTTACCTGGCCATGGCGGAACCCCTCGCCCTGCCCCTTTGGGCCGCCGTGCCCCTTGCCCTGGCGATGACGGCCCTCCTGGGGGCGGCAATGGACTTTGCCGTGTTCCGGCCTCTGCGGAGGGCCAACCGTCTGACCCTCCTCATCGCCGCCATCGGCCTGTCTTTTTTCCTCCGCAATGCCGCCCAGCTCTTCTGGGGAGCCCAGGTCAGGACTTATGGATTCGAGATCCGGCAGGGGTACCGGTGGCTTGGCATGACCTTGACCCCGCAGCAGTTGGCCATTATCATCATCGCCCCCGTCTGCATCTTCGGCGTTTATCTGCTCTTCTTCAAGTCCCGGACGGGCAAGTCCATGCGCGCCCTGGCCGATGACCTTGATCTGTCCAGGATCTCCGGCATTTATGCACAGAAAGTCATCCTCTCGGCCTGGCTGGTTTCATCGCTCCTGGCCGGGGTAGGTGGGATCCTGCTGGCTTTGGACACCAATCTCCACCCGGAGATGGGGGTGGTCAATCTCATCAAGGCCTTTGCGGCGACCCTCATCGGCGGTGTGGGAAACCTCTGGGGGGCCCTGATCGGTGGTCTCATCATCGGGCTGGCGGAAAACGTCGCCGTCCTGTTCATCTCCCCGGGCTACAAGGATGCCGTGGCTTTTGTCATCATGGTCCTCATCCTCCTGGCCCGGCCCTATGTCGTTGTCGGCAGGAGGACGGACTGATGGACCTTATCCTTCACCTGGCCGTGATCGTCGCCATCTACAGCATATTCGCCATCAGCTTGAACATCGAAATCGGCTATACGGGTCTGTTCAATTTCGGCCATGTCGCGTTTTTTGCCATTGGGGCCTATGTCTCGGCCCTCCTGACCCTAGAGGGCGTTTCCTTCTCCGTTGCCCTCGTAGCCGGCATCGCCTGCGCCGGCGTGGGCGGATTCCTCATCGGACTGCCTGCGCTCAAACTGCAGGGGGACTATTTCGGGATCGCCACCCTCGGCTTTGCGGAGATCGTCCGCATGGTCCTCCAGAACCAGGTGGGATGGACGAAAGGCCCCATGGGGCTTCCCGGCATTCCCAGGCCCGAGATCCTTGCCTGGCGTTTCGACACCCTTCCGGCATACCTTCTCCTCTCACTGGGGGCGGCTGCCCTCACGTTTCTTGTCATCGGCTTTCTGGCACTCAGCCCCTTCGGCCGGGTCCTCAGGGCGATTCGGGACGATGAGACGGCGGCGGCCATCCTCGGCAAGAATCCCTTTGCCTACAGGATGGGGTCTTTCGTGATCGGTTCCGCTTTCGCCGGACTGGCCGGTGTGCTCTGGGCCCATTTCATCACCTTTATCAGTCCCGGGGATTTTACCCTCACCGAAACGATCCTGGTGCTCCTGATCGTGGTCTTGGGTGGCAAGGGCACCCTGTGGGGACCGGTCGCAGGGGCGGTGGTCCTGATCTTTTTTCAGGAGTCCGTCCGCTTCCTGAGGTTGCCCCCTGAATGGAGCGGCATCCTGGGACCACTGCAGCAGATGGTCTTCGGTCTGCTGTTGGTCATCCTGATGATCTTCCGGCCTGAAGGGTTGATCCGGGAACAAGGGGGGGGGAACCGTTGATCGAGA
>JAJFUM010000138.1 GCA_021372415.1 Deltaproteobacteria bacterium | reverse complement strand
TGGCCATCGACGACAACGAAGACAACCGACGTCTGCTTTTGATCATCCTGGAGAAGGCCGGATACCAGGTCATCATGGCCGCCAGCGGTCGTGAGGGTTTGAACAGGGCCTTTGAAGACGAGCCGGACCTGATCCTCCTGGACATCATGATGCCGGAGATGGACGGATACGAGGTCTGCAGGGTCCTGAAAGGGGATGAGCGAACGGTGAATGTCCCCGTGATCTTCATCTCCGCCCTCGGCACGGTGAAGGACAAGATCCGAGGCTTGGAGGTAGGCGGCGCGGATTACGTCACCAAGCCCTTCGACCGGGGCGAGGTCCTGGCGCGGGTCCGGAGCCACCTGGACATCCGGCGCCTTTCGCAGGAGTTGATCCGGGCCAACCGGGAACTGAGGGATAAGCAGCGACGTCTGGACGACGACCTCAAGGCGGCCGCGGGGATCCAGAAAACGCTCCTGCCCCACAACCTGCCGCAGATGGACGATATGGAATTTGCATGGAAATTCCTGCCCTGCGAGACCATCGGGGGGGACATCTTCAATGTCAGCCGTCTCGACGAGGACACCCTTTCCCTTTACATGATCGATGTGAGTGGACACGGCGTGCCCTCGGCCCTGGTGACGGTATCGGTCTCCCAATCCCTCCAGCCGCACGGCAGCAGCATCGTCAGGAGGAAAACCGATCAGTTACCCTATTTCCGCGTCACGGCGCCCCGGGAGGTGCTCAAGGCCCTCGACGAGGAGTATCCCATCGACAGGTTCGGGAAATACTTCACGATCGTCTATATGATCCTCGACAGGTCAAGGGGGCGGTTCGTGTACAGCGCCGCTGGCCATCCCCCGCCCTTAATGCTCCATCGGGACGGCCCCTTCGAGATCCTGGAGAAGGGCGGACCGATCATCGGATTGGGAGGCGACGAGAACCCCTTCGAGGAGGAGGAGAAGGTCCTCATGCCGGGCGACAAGATCGTCTTCTACACGGACGGCGTCGTGGAGTACGAGGACCGGGAGGGGGCTTTTTTCGGTTCGGAACGGCTCTTCAACCTGCTGGAGAGAGTGAAAGAGGAACCGATCGGTGTTATACTCGACCGGGTCTTTGAGGACCTGGTGGCCTTCGGGGGGGATGCCAGGCTGCACGACGACGTGACCATGCTGGGATTTGAGTTCAAGGGATTGAAGTCCGGGGTGTCTTGAGAAACGGAGGAAGACCGCGATGATGATGGAAGAGACGAAGATGGGGACAGTCTTGTGTGTGAAACCGCAGGGACCGAGGATCGACGCCTCTGTGGCGTCCGATTTCAAGGGCAGGATGGTGGACTGGATCAATCAGGGGAACCACCATATCGTCCTGGATCTGGCCGATGTGGACTTTATTGACAGCAGTGGTCTGGGGGCCATTGTGTCATCGCTCAAGGCCATCGGCAGCGACGGGGATCTGGTGATCTGCAACATCCGGGAGACCGTCATGAGCCTCTTTCAGTTGACGCGCATGCACCGGGTCTTTCAGATATTCCAATCCCGGCAGGAGGCCCTGAAGGCCTTTTCTGTTTCCTGAAGATTTCCGGCGTCTTGAAACCGGGAATAAATCGCCGGTAGGGAGGGGTGTGGGGTTATGGACTCGTCCAGGGCGGATATCAGGACCATCCATTTGTCCACCGACAGTCGTCTTGAAAACGTGGCGCTCGTCGGGCTGGCGGTGAGGGGAATCGTCTCGGGCGCCTTGTTCAGCGAGGTGGAGATCCACCATGTGGAGGTTTCGGTCGTGGAAGCCGTCAACAACGCCGTCCTCCATGCCTACCGCGGTGAACCCGGCCACGCTGTCGAGGTAACACTTTCCCTCCATCCGGATCGGGTGGAATGCGTTATCTCCGATACCGGGGCGCCCATGGAGGAATTGAAGGAGCACGAGCCGGACAAAGATCCGGCCGATCGAAGGAACCTCGCAGAGGGAGGGCGGGGTCTTGCGATCATCCGGGCGGCCATGGACGAGGTCGTATACGGAAGCCAGGGGGGGCGCAATGTCATGAAGATGACCAAATACAGGAGCGATCGAAAGGACAGGGGCCTATAGATACTTGATGAAGAGCATGACGATGGTGTTGTAGCCATAATAAAGTCTGTTTTCCAACTCTTTGATGGCCAGGATGTACTCGGTGATCAGGGCGTTGTCGAAGGTGATCTCGAACAGGGCGCTGTGGATTTCCGATTCCATGGCGGTGCGGAGCTCTTCCAGGTCGATGAAGTCCGGGATGCTCTCCTGGGGGCAGCAGACGTCGCTGAGCTTCTGGTACAGGTCCTCCAGACGCGTCTTGTTCTGGCCGATCCTTCCCTGGATATCTTCAAAAAGGTAACCCCGCAGCCGCCCGTATTCTTCGGAGGGGAATTCCGAGATCCTCGAGAAATAGGGGATCAGATGGTTCAGATAGATGAGGATCCCCCTTTTGAGGAGGATGCTGTCTTTGACCGTCTGAAGCAGAAGGCCCTCCGGCGGCGAAAACCCCTTCAGATCGATGCGGCCCCCTGATCCCTGCAGGGAGAAGAAGAACCCCGGAGGCATCTGGGGCTCTTCTTCGAGCCTAAGGGAACATTCCTGAGACTGGAGGCTCTCGTTCCATTCGGTCTTCCCGACCATTCCCCGACCAAGAAAGCGGCCATCCACCTCGAAGGGGAGGTTGAGCTGGACCGTATCGCCCTCCTTCAGTCTCTCGCGGCTGACAACCCACCGGGGGATGACGAGGGAAACCCGGTCTCCTTCGACTTCCTGGAGAAGGTATTCGAAACAGGCCTGATCCCCCAGACGGGATCCCAGAAAGGGCAGGCTAACCGAATCGATGATCATGGCACCATTGGCCTCCTGCAACGGCCCGTCCTCTTCCCGGATTGCCGCGGGCGACGGCAACCGGGTCAGCGGCGGGCCACCCAACTGGCGATGTACTCCCAGTCTTCCGGGGGGATCGTCGGGGCCACCGTCCACGCGCCTGCCTGGCCGATCTCCAGCGAGGCCAGCTCGAAGTGGCACATGGCAATGCCCATGTCGATGTTCTGGAGCGGGATGTCCTTGAAAAAGGTGTCGTAGAGGGGAGTCTTGCAGAGGTAGAAGTGAAAGGCCCCCTCGGTTCGGACGATCCTCCAGGGCTGTTTGTTCGAGGCGGAGGGGCCGATCCGGACGCATTCCAGGGCCTTTGCGCAGGGGCCGGCCGATTCGCGTGAAAGAGGCGTCGCGGCATCCCGGTCATAGAACAGCTCGTCCCATGCCTTGCGCTGGTCCGACCCGGCGCTGAAACGGAAGAACCGCTCAGTGGCCGATCTTCGCTCGCCCGGGTATCCCACCGGGGTAATGGCGGGCAGAAGCTCATCCTCGGATAGGTTGAACCGCTTGGCAAATCCGCTTCTTCGGAACGTGCCGCCCAGCCAGCAGGTTCCCAATCCGAGCTCGGTCGCCTTCAGGATGTTCCGCTCCATGGCGTATCCGTAGTCTTCCATGGCCTGCGGACCGCGCCCGACGGCACCCAGGATGAAGCATCTCGCCCCGCGGATGACGCCGTAGGTGCCCAGGAAGCGGGTTTCCTCAGCCGGCATCTCGTCAAAGGCCAGGAGTTGAAAACGGAGGCGGCCGTTGAAGGGGCCGGTGTGATTGGACAGCAGGAAATCCCTCAACTCGGCCAATTTTTCCGGCTCGACGGGCCTGGGATCATAGGTCCGGCAGGACCTGCGCCTCTGCATCGTTTCGATGTTCGACATCGGTTCCCTCTCCCTTCGGTTCGCTCCTGCCCGAACACCGCCGGCGTTCCTACGAAGGACACCGCCAACCCAACGAAATTATAAAGGAGAAATTATTGGAAGTCAAACGGGAGATGGCCGGCGTCCTGTCCTTTCGGATTCACCGGGCTCGGGACCGATTGCTATTTGGGACCGAATATTGTAGAAGTGAGCCCATGAAAAAGACGCCGACCGAATACGCCGGGCTTTATCAGGGGATCGCGCTGATCGCCGATCCAATCTATCGGTACGCTTCCTTCACGGTTCCCACGACGGGGGGGGCCGATGAGAAGACCGAGAAGGACCTGATCGATTCGCCCTGGCTCCAGCGGCTCCGCCGGATTTTTCAGCTCCAGAGCGCCCGCTGGGTCTATCCGGCGGCCGAACACACCCGGTTCCAGCATTCCCTGGGGACGATGCACACGGCCGGCGAATTCGGCCGGCATCTCTACGGGTCCCTCAAGGAGGTCTGTCCTGACGTCCCCTCCTCGAACTGCGTGGAAGAACTGCTCCGGGTGGCGGGACTCCTCCACGACGTCGGCCACGGCCCCTACGGTCATTTCTTCGACGACCATTTCCTGGACAGTTTCGGCGTTACCCACGAGGACCTGGGAAGACTGATCATCACCAGGAAACTCGGACGGGTGATCGGCCGAATCCGGCGCAGCCCCTCGGGGCCTTTCTCGAAAGGGGAGTGCCTCGATCCGGAGGCGGTGGCCTTCCTGATCAAGATGCCCGACGATCGCGATCCCGCCATGCCCCGCTGGCTCCATCTCCTCAGGCAGCTCTTCTCGGGGACATACACCGTGGACAACCTGGATTACGTCCAGCGCGACGCCTTCATGACCGGTTATTCCCTGGACATCGTTGATATCGAGCGGCTCCGCTTCTATACCTTCTACTCGAAGGAAGGGCTCACGCTCCATCAGGCCGGCGTTTCGGCGCTCAGCCGTTTTCTGAACGCCCGGTTGAACCTCTACGCCAACGTCTATTTCCACCGGACGACCAGGGCCCTCGATCTCCACCTCCAGGAGATTTTCCGGGAAACGATGGCCCAGATCCTTCCCGGGAATCCCGCGGAGGCCCTGGATCGGTATCTGGACTGTGACGAATGGCGCCTCTTTGCCGAGGTCCGGCAATGGCTCACCGACGCGGATCCGCAAAAACAGCGGCTCGGGAGGGAATGGGACAAGCTCCATCGGCGGGAGGTCAAGTGGAAGATGTCCTTCTCCGCCGAGATCTCCGTGGAGAAACTCCAGAAGGGGACCCGTTTTTCGAGCGCCGCCGCCTATGAGGAACAAATACGCACCTGCCTGCCTGGGCCCCTCAGGAAGAAACCCTTCCGCGTTGACCTGGCGACCCAGGACCCCCGGCCGGTTAACCCGATGGCGGAGACCGAGAAGCGGATCAACATTTTCAATCCGGCGACGGGGATCACCTCACCAGAACCGCTCAGGGAGATCTATCGTTTCATTCCGGCCCGGGTCGTCCACTTCCGGGTCTTTTCCCTGAACCATGACCACGACGAGGCCCTCGCCAGGGCGGCAGAGGATGCCCTCGATGCCGTGGAAGAGACCTCCAGGACCAACATCTGATCATGACGGCCGATCCGGAAACCACCGACATTACGCTTTTCGTTCGGACCTCCGGCGAGGAGGTCGCGCGCTGGAACCGCCGGCGCATCGTCGAGGCCCTGATCCGCGAGGCCGGGATCGACGAGGCCACCGCCGAGGCGATCAGCCGGGAGGTGGAGAAGCAGATCGTCTCCTCGGGGATCAGCCTCCTGACGACGGCCCTCATCCGCGAACTGGTCGACGCCAAACTGATCGAACGGGGACTGGAGCAGGCCAGACGGCTCCATGCCCGGCTGGGCTTCCCCCTCTACGACGTCCGGCAGCTCATCTTCCACCGGAACAAGGAGAACGCCAATGTCCCCCACGCCCCGGAGGGGACGAGCCTGGCCCTGGTTGAGGGGATCAAACGGGAATATGCGCTCCACGACGTCTTCTCCAGGGAAGTCGGGGACGCCCATGTCCTGGGGGACCTCCACCTGCACGGCCTGGGCTACATCGATCGCCCCTACAGCTCCTGGCAGTCCCTGGAATACCTGAAAAGATTCGGACTCAGGCTCCCCCACTCCGTGACGGTCGCGGGTCCCGCCAGGCATGCGGAGGTCCTGCTGGCCCATATGGTCCGGTTCGGGGCCTCGCTCCAGGGGCATTTCGCCGGCGTGATCGGATGGGACGCGGTCAACGTGGCCTTTGCCCCTTATCTGGACGGGATGGGGGGCCGGGAGGTCGAGCAGTTCGCACAGATGCTCATCTACGAATTTTCGCAGCTCACCTCCTCCCGTGGGGGGCAGGCGATCTTCACGGACATCCACCTCTATTGGGAGGTTCCCCCTTCTCTGGCCGGCCTGCCCGCGATCGGCCCCGGAGGCCGGCCGACGGGCAAGTCCTTCCGGGAGTTCGGAGAGGCCTCCCGGAGACTCGCGTCGGCCCTCATGGCGGTCTATCGCCAGGGGGACGCCCAGGGCAAGCCCTTCATCTTTCCCCGGCCGGTCATCCACCTTACGGACGAATTCTTCCGGACGCCCGGCCATGAGGCGTTCCTGGAGGATGCCTGCGCGACTGCGGCGGCGAAGGGGAACCCCTGCTTCGTCCTCGACCGGCAGGGGGGCACCGCCCTGGCCCCCTGCGGCTGCCTGGACATCGGCGGGGAGGACGGGGTCAGTGGGGAGCCCTGGAGACGCCGGTGCGCCTCGATCCAGAACGTCACCCTGAATCTCCCCCGCCTCGGTTACCGGTCCGGGGAGGGCGATGCGGACCTCTTCGCCTCCCTGACCGCAGCGGCGGAACTGGCGGTGAAGGCCCATGTCCAGAAGCGCGATTTCATCGAGAAGCTCCTCGCACTTGGAGATGCCGGACCTCTGGCCATGCTGGCCATGCAAAGTGACGGCGCTCCCTATCTGCGACTGAGGGATGCGACCTTCCTGGTGGGCGTGGCGGGTCTGGACGAACTGGTCCGGATCCGGACGGGCCGGTCGCTTCACGAATCGGAAAATGCCTTGCAGTTCGGGCTGAACCTGATCGCCCGCCTCCAGGAGACGGTTGCTCGTCTCGCCGGCGTCCACGGGATGCACATCGTTTTGGAGCAGACCCCTGCGGAAACCACCGCCTACCGGTTCGCCCGTCTCGACCTCAAGCACTTCTCCCCGCTGCCGGGCCGCTATGTCCGGGGGAATCTGGCCCGGGGGGAGATCTACTATACGAACTCGACGCACCTGGCGGCAGCGGCCCCTGTGAGCCCTCTGGTCCGGGCGCGGATGGAAGGCCTCTTCCACCCCTTCTTCCGGGCCGGGGCCGTGACCCATCTGGAGCTCGGCGACACCGAGCCACCGCCCTCGGCCTTGGCGGCCTTTCTGGTCCGCGTCTTCCGGGAAACCCAGAACAATCAGATCGTCTTTTCCCCCGAATTCACCTCCTGCGCCCTCTGCGGGGCCACCTCCCGGGGGCTTCTTGAGACCTGTCCGCAATGCGGGGCCGGGGAGGTCGACGGCCTCGCCCGGATCACCCAGTACTTCAGCCGCGTCTCCAGTTGGAACCGGGGAAAAAGGGCGGAACTGCGCGACCGCAGCCGCATCCGGGGCGACTTCCCTGACTGATCGCTCGGGATCCTTGCCGGCCGTCCCCGCCTTGCGGAGCCTCCGCCTGGGACCTTGTTGGATGGGATAATCATTCCAAATGCATGAAGGCGTTACCCCGGCAGGGACAGGGCCCGATGTCTTGCGGCCTGGGGGGGTGAATTTAATTGACCCGCCTCCCTTGACAGTCCCGGGGGCGATTCATATATTAGGCGCGTTTTTAAGGGATTGCGGAGAGCCGGGGTCGGAAAGCGGAGGCGATGGAAGACTATATCATCAAGATATTCAAGGAGTCTAACCAGCTCAAGGAGAGTTTCGTCAATGAAAACCTCCGGCGGATCGTCGAGGTCGTCGAGGCGGTAACCACCGCCCTGAAGGCGGGAAACAAGATTCTCCTCTTCGGGAACGGCGGGTCGGCGGCGGATGCCCAGCACATCGCAGCCGAATTCGTGAACCGGTTCGTGATCGAGAGGCCGCCGTTGCCGGCAATCGCTCTGACGACCGACACATCGGTCATCACCAGCATCGGCAACGATTATGACTTCTCCGACATCTTCAGCAAGCAGATCCGGGCGATCGGCCAGAAGGGAGACGTCGCCTGGGGGATGAGCACGAGTGGGACATCGGCGAATGTAATCAAGGCCCTGGAGACGGCCAAGAAGATCGGCATGGTGACCATCGGCCTGACCGGAAGGGACGGCGGCGATGTCGCCCGCATCGTGGATTATTCCCTGAATGTCTCCTCCACCAGCACCCCCCGCATCCAGGAGGTGCACACGACGGTGGGGCACGTGATCTGCGAGATGGTCGATTTCAGGCTGTTTCAGCGACCGGACAACAAATAAAGCTAAGGATCGGGTCATGGTCAAGAAGGTGAAATCGGAAACGACACCCTGGCAGGAGGCCCTGCAGGGTCAAGCTGGGGCGGGTCCTGGTGTGGAAAGCCGTCCGGCAGCCGGCGACGAAAAGGCCTTAGAGCCGGATGGGAAAAATGGAGAAGAGATGAAGAGTCAACTCGAAGAGGCCGAGAAAAGGGCCGCGGAGAATTACGACAAATACCTCCGCGCCGTGGCCGAACTCGATAACTATAAGAAACGCGCCGTCCGAGAGAAGGCCGATGCGATCAAATACGGCAACGAAAACCTTCTCAGGGACATCCTGCCGCTTGTGGACAACATGGACCGGGCTCTGGAGCATGCCTCCAATTCCACCGACTTCGAGGCTTTCAAGGAGGGGCTCCGGCTGCTTCGGGACCAATTCCTGGGATGTCTGCAGAAACACGGCGTAGAGCCCATCCATACTGTGGGAAAGGATTTCGATCCCAATGTCCATGAGGCGATGCTGCAGGTGGACAGCGACCAGCACGAGGCCAGTCAGGTGGTCGGAGAGTTTGAGAGGGGATATCTCTTGAGCGGCAGGCTGCTCAGGCCCGCCAAGGTGTCTGTCTGCAAGCGGTCCGAGAAGGGGGATCCACAGGATTGCAAAGTGACGGTCGGGGACGGTCAGAATAACTAAGGAGGATTTGGAATCATGGGAAAGATCATCGGAATAGATCTGGGAACGACGAATTCGTGCGTCGCGGTGATGGAAGGCGGCGATCCCGTCGTGATCGCGAATCAGGAGGGCAACCGGACGACCCCTTCGATGGTAGCCTTTGCGGATAATGGAGAGCGCTTGGTGGGGCAGGTGGCCAAGCGGCAGGCCGTCACCAACTCGGAAAACACCGTCTATGCGATCAAGAGGCTCATCGGGAGAAAATATAGCTCGAAAGAGGTCCAGTATGACCGGACGATCAGTCCGTTCAAGATCACCGAGGCGAAGAACGGCGACGCCCAGGTGACGATCCGGGGAAAGGACTACAGCCCGGCGGAGATCTCGTCGAAGATCCTGACGAAGATGAAGCAGACGGCCGAGGATTACCTCGGCGAGAAGGTCGCCGATGCGGTCATCACGGTGCCCGCTTACTTCAACGACTCGCAACGGCAGGCGACCAAAGACGCCGGCAAGATCGCGGGGTTGAACGTCCTGCGGATCATCAACGAGCCCACGGCGGCGGCCCTGGCCTACGGCCTGGACAAGAAGAAGGACGAGAAGATCGCCGTCTTCGACCTGGGCGGCGGGACCTTCGATATCTCGATCCTCGAGTTGGGGGATGGCGTCTTTGAGGTCAAGTCGACCAACGGCGACACCCACCTGGGCGGCGAGGACTTCGATCAGCGGCTGATCGACTACCTGGCTACCGAATTCAAGAAGGACCAGGGGATCGACATCCGCAAGGACAAGATGGCCCTCCAGAGGATCAAGGAGGCGGCGGAGAAGGCGAAGATGGAGCTTTCCAGCTCGATGGAGACGGACGTGAACCTGCCCTTCATCACAGCCGACGCCTCGGGGCCCAAGCACATGAACATCAAGATGACCCGGGCCAAACTCGAGGCCCTCGTGGAGGACCTGATCGAAAAGATGGTGCCGCCGTGCCTGACTGCGCTTCAGGATGCGAAGCTCAAGGCCTCCGACATCGACGAGGTGATCCTCGTCGGCGGGATGACCCGGATGCCCAGGGTCCAGCAGAAGGTCAAGGAGATCTTCGGGAAGGAGCCCAACAAGGGGGTCAACCCTGATGAGGTGGTGGCGGTCGGCGCGGCGATCCAGGGCGGCGTTCTGACCGGCGACGTGAAGGACGTCCTGCTCCTGGACGTGACGCCCCTCTCCCTGGGGATCGAGACCCTGGGCGGGGTCATGACCCGGCTCATCGAGAAGAACACGACGATCCCGACCAAGAAGAGCCAGATCTTCTCGACGGCGGCGGACAACCAGCCTGCGGTCAGCATCCATGTCCTCCAGGGCGAGCGGTCCATGGCGTCCGACAACCGGACCCTGGGACGGTTCGAGCTGGTGGGGATCCCGCCGGCGCCCCGGGGCGTGCCTCAGATCGAGGTAACCTTCGACATCGACGCCAACGGCATCGTCCATGTCTCGGCCAAGGACCTGGGGACCGGCAAGGAGCAGAGCATCAAGATCACCGCCTCGAGCGGCCTTTCCGATGAGGAGATCAACAAGCTTGTCAAGGACGCCGACGCCCATGCCGAGGAGGACAAGAAGAAAAAGGAGCTCATCGAGGCGCGCAACCAGGCCGATGGGATGGCCTACAGCGTGGAGAAGAACGTCAAGGAGTTCGGTGACAAGATCGACGCCTCCGAGAAGTCTCGGATCGAGGAAGGGATCGCCAAGGTGAAGAAGGCGATCGAAGGAGACGACATCGCCGCGATCAAGGCGGCCCAGGAGGAGCTGACCAACGCTTCCCATAAGCTGGCCGAGGCGATGTACGCCAAGACTGCCGGACAGCAGGCCGGTGCCGGAGACGCCGGACCCCAGCCCGGAACGGGCGCGGAAGCTGGCGCACAGGCCGGCGGCAGGAAGGACGACGACGTGGTCGATGCGGACTTCGAGGACGTTAAGAAGTAACCCTGAGTCCAAAAGGCCCGGGTGCTCCAGAAGTGGGATGCCCGGGCCTTTTTTTGTCGACTGCGGGCAACGTATGGTATAAAGAGATAACGCGACAAAGGATTGGAGGGGGGAAGGAGGGGCATGGTGTCCGGTCGGGGCTTTCGGGCGGCTCGCTCGCTGGTTTTTGGCTTGACCCTCGGCTTTTTTCTGACGACGGGGATCGCAGGATCTGCGGCCGAGAATGGGCTGGTTGCCGATCCCCATGCCGTCGGATGCATCCTCCCTCTGTCGGGACGGTATGCCGCCCTGGGCAGCCGCGCCCTGGATGCGGTCCTCCTGGCGACCGGTGTCTTCCAAGGAGAGAAGGAAACGCCGATCCGCCTGATCGTCGAGGATTCGCAAAGCGAGCCGGCCGTCGCCGGTGCGGCCGTCGCCAGACTCCACAGGAAAGGGGTTGTCTGCATCATCGGACCGCTGGGCGGCCTGGAGGTCATGGAAGCGGCCAAGGAGGCTCAGCGACTGAAGATTCCCATCCTGACCCTCACCCAGTGGGAGGGGATTACCGAGATCGGGGATTACGTGTTCAGGAATTTTCTCACGGCCGCCATGCAGGTCCGGACGATCGTCCATTATGCCCAGGCGGAGATGGGACTCCGCCGCTTCGCCATTCTCTATCCGGAAGATCCCTACGGACAGGAGATGGTGCGCCTCTTCCGGCAAGAGGTCATAATGAATGGGGGCGAGATCCGCAAGGTTCAGTCCTACCGGACCGATGAGAATGATTATGCCGGTCCGGTCTGCGCCCTGGCCGGGATCGTCCCCGCAGGGGACGACCAGGGAAAACCTCCGGGAGTCCAGGCGAAACCAGACCCAGGCTTCGAGTCCCTCTTCATCCCCGATGCCTATCACCGGGTCGCCATGATCGTGCCGCAACTGGCCTATCACGACGTCACCGGGATCCGGCTCCTGGGGACGAGCGGCTGGGATTCCCCGGAGCTTCTCAAGAACAATCCCGAACTCTTCGAAGGGGCTATTTTCGTGGACGGTTTCTTTTCTGACAGTTTCCGGTCCGAGGCGAGTAATTTCACCGAGGCCTTCTATCTGGCCTACGGCCGTGAACCGGAGACGATGGAGGCCCTCGTCTATGACGCAGCCCACATGGCGGTGCAACTGCTTATCGAGGAGCGCGGCCAAAACCGGGAAACCTTCCGCAATGCCCTGGCCCAGGTGAAGGATTTCCCCGGCGTGACGGGGAGGACCAGCTTCCCGCCCTCCCGGGACGCCCAGAAGGAACTCTTCGTCCTGACCGTCAGGGACAACCAGATTATCCAGGTGAAATAGAACATGCGCTTTTTGCTGACGAACGACGACGGGATCTATGCGCGGGGACTGGCTGCCCTCCATCGGGAACTTTCCCAGGACGCGGAGTGCATCGTGGTGGCGCCCGAGGTGGAACAGAGCGCCGTCGGCCATGCGATCACGCTCTCCAGGCCTTTGATGGTCCGCAAGGCCAGGAAGAACGGAAGCTTTATCGGCTATGCCGTGGCGGGGACGCCGGCGGACTGCGTCAAGATCGGGATCTGCGAACTGGCCGGGGGACCCATCGACCTGGTCGTCTCCGGGATCAACCGAGGGGCCAACGTGGGGATCAATGTCCTGTACTCAGGAACCGTCTCGGCAGCCACGGAGGCGGCGATCCAGGGAGTTCCTTCGGTGGCGGTTTCCCTGGACACCCACCAGGAGGCGGACTTCACCACCGCCGCCCGTTTCGCCCGGAAGATGGCCGCTTTCGTCCTGGAGAACCCCCTGCCGCACGTGGCGATCAACGTCAACGTCCCGGCCCTTCCGGAGGAGGCGATCCGGGGCGTCGTTGTGGCGCGGCAGGGAAGGGCTCGCCTGATGGAGAGCTTCGACCGGCGGGTCGACCCGCGGGAAAACATCTACTAC
>JAJFUM010000131.1 GCA_021372415.1 Deltaproteobacteria bacterium | reverse complement strand
TGCAGCCTGCATCACCGCCGTCGAATCCTTCCGCCGGACACGGGATGCCGTCACGTTCACCCGCTCCACCTTGAAGGGAAAGTTGTCCATGGAGATTGCACCGGAGGCGGAAATGGTCGTGGTCACAGTCCTCCCCGGATCCTTCGGACGCGAGGCCCACCCCAATCCTTCTCCCCCAACCGAGCAGAGAGAGGCGATGCCGAAGCCCGTCGAGGTCCTCGGAATCCCGGCCCTCCCCCTCAAGACCCGGACGCTCGGGATACTCACCGCCCCGGATCAGGCCGCCGATCTGACCGCTGCGGAGGTGATCGTGGCCGCCGGCAGGGGAATCGGCGGCGAAGAAAACCTCGCCCTTCTCGGCCGTCTCGGCGCCTGCTTCTCCCGTTCGACCCTCGGGGCCTCCCGGGCGGTCTGTGACGCCGGATGGCTTCCGCGCCGTTTCCAGGTCGGCCAGACCGGGATGCGCGTTTCACCGCGCCTCTACATCGCCTGTGGGATCTCCGGCGCCCCCCAG
The DNA here is from genome assembly GCA_021372415.1 of Deltaproteobacteria bacterium. Lineage (GTDB taxonomy): Bacteria > Desulfobacterota > Syntrophia > Syntrophales > UBA5619 > JAKAFS01. Next base: position 3,770 of record JAJFUM010000131.1, on the reverse strand, counting down.
CACCTGGCCGGGATGAGGGGATCGCAGTGCATCGTCGCGATCAATCGAGACCCTCAGGCTGCCATCTTCCAGGTGGCCGACGTTGCCGTCGTGGAAGAACTGGTCCTTTTCCTTCCGCTTCTCATTGAGGCCTGTCTGAAGAGGCGGGGGATAGGGGGCCTCAGATGAGCGAGATCCTCCAATCGCGCAAGTCCCAACTGTTTCTTTTGGGGCTTCTGACCGGCATCTTCCTGGTCAACTTCCTCTCGCGGATCGTCCTGGCGCCACTCATGCCTGAGATCGAAAAAGACCTCGGACTGGGCCATACGGGGGCGGGGGGCCTTTTCATGGTGATCGCTTTCGGATATTCGACGGGGCTGATCGGATCGGGGTTTGTCTCGTCGCGGATCACCCACCGCCGAACGATCGCCATGACCGCCATCACCTGCAGCATGGCCTTCCTTCTGATCGCCTTCAGCCACACGCTCTGGACGATCTGGCTGGGGCTGTTCTTCGTCGGCGTGGCCACCGGGATTTACCTCCCCTCAGGCATGTCCACGATCACCGCTTCGATCCCCTCCGCCCACTGGGGAAAGGCCATCGCCATCCACGAACTGGCCCCTTCGCTGTCCTATCTGGGCGCCCCGCTGATCGTCGAGGCCCTGCTTATCCTCTGCTCCTGGCAGACGATCATCGCCCTGATCGGCGTTGCCTCGCTGATCCTGGGGTTCCTCTTCCTGAGGGTCGGCCCCGGTGGCGATTTCACCGGAGAGGCGCCGACACTCGGCAACATCCGGATGCTGACCGGCCGGCCTTCCTTCTGGATCATGGCGATCCTATTCTGTCTGGCCATCGCCGCCAGTATGGGCATCTACAGCATGATGCCCCTCTATCTCGTCGCCGAGAGGGGCCTTGACAGGCCCCTGGCGAACACCCTGATCGGGCTGTCGCGCGTCCCTGTCATCGCCATGGCTCTTCTGTCCGGCTGGATCACGGACCGGATCGGCCCGAAACCGACGATCGTCGCCGTCACGCTCATCAACGGCCTTTCCGCGATCCTTCTGGGGCTCCTCCCCGGCCGGTGGGTGATCCTGATGGTCTTTCTCCAGCCGATGGCGACAGCCTGTTTCTTCGCTCCGGGTTTCACGATCCTCTCCCGGATCGTGCCGCCTGGGGCCCGGAACCTCTCCGTGTCGCTCACGATCTTTCTGGCCTACATGATGGGAGGAGGGTTCTTCCCGACGGTGATCGGCGCCTTCGGGGATGCGGGGGCTTTCGCCCTCGCCTTCATCCTCATCGGCAGCGTCACTCTCCTGGGCCTCCTGCTCATGCCCAGACTGGATCTGCAGGAGCCCCACAAAGAGGACCCAAGGGCGTAAGGGTGAGCGCATTCCCCTGGGATTTCCCTTTTTCATTGACTTTTGCCCCTTTTTTGGTAGCTTCTGGCCTGCGTTCCACGATCTCATGCGGCCGCACCGCTAGCAGCGACAGGCGGGTGCCTCGGCAAATCAGGGGAAAGCCCATGGAACTGAAGATCCGTGATACCATCATCCCGGCCCATATCATCGAACGCTGGCAGCGTGTCGTGGACGCCGTCGCCGATCTGCTGTCTGTACCGAGCGTCATGATCAACCGGTTGGAGCCCCCGGATTTGGAGATCTTTCGCTCGAACGTCGGTCCCCATAATCCCTTTTCTGCAGGAATGCGGATGCCAATGGCCGGCGTGTACTGCGAGGCGGCTGCGAAAAGACACCAGAAAGTTCAGGTCGTTGATGCCAGAAAGGATCCCCAATGGGTCGATTCACCGACCGCGAAAGCCGGGATATACGCCTACTTGGGCTATCCCCTCTTTTGGCCCGACGGCGAGGTGTTCGGGACCTTCTGTGTCGTGGACACCAGGACCAACCAATGGGGGGGACGCTACGAAAAACTGCTGCTTGCCTTCAAGGACGCGGTGGAGGACAATCTGGCCCTCGTGAGTACGCTCGAAACGCTGGACAAAAGGAACCGGGAGCTCGAACGCGCCCTTGGTGAGGTCAAGGTCCTTAAGGGGCTCTTGCCCATCTGTGCCTCCTGCAAAAGTATTCAGGATGACCAGGGGAATTGGAAGCAAATCGAACGCTATATCCGGGACCGCTCCGACGCCAAATTCACCCATACCCTTTGCCCATCCTGCGCCAAAAAACTCTACCCCGATATCGACCTGGATGCCCGGGAATAGATTCATACTGAATCAATCCCATCGGACAGCCCTTGCGGTCTTCGCCACGCTCCCGGGAATATCCCTCTTGCCCTGGAAAGCCCGGTGGTGTCCCGGGTTTGGGTCGTATGCGCCAGAAGCCCACATTGAGACACTGCCCAAAGCCCTTTGGGTTTGACTCGCACCCGAATTCTCCCTATACTGCAACCATCGACTGCAGAGGCAAACAAGGAGAGCCCCCTTGAAGCGTTCCCCCCTCCCACGCTGGATGGTCCTGATCCTGTTTGCCCTCCTGTTGACCGCTGCCGGTATTCCCGGAGCGGACAGCCAAACCGGGAGGGCGGACCAGGCACGAAGGGTCGTCATCCTCTTCACCCACGACCTCCACTCCTATTTCATTCCCCAGCGCGTGGCCGCTCCCGACGGACGGACCGTTGAACGGGGGGGATATGCGAAGATCCTGACCCTCGTCCGCCAGAGCCGCGAGGAGGGTCGGACGCTTCTCGTCGACGCCGGCGACTTCAGCATGGGGACCCTCTTCCACACCATCTTCATGACCGAAGCAGCGGAACTCAGGCTCATGGCAGCCATGGGCTACGACGCCATGACCCTCGGGAACCACGATTTCGACTTCAGGCCGGACGGTCTGGCCAAGGCCCTCCGGATCGCCCGCGCCAGGGAGAGTCAACTCCCCGTCATGGTCGCCTCGAATGTCCGCTTCAGCGCAGAGGGCAGGGGAGACGCCAGCCTGAAGGAGGCCTTTCGGGAGTACCCGGTCGTCCCCTATCACGTCATCGAACGCGGGGGGGTTCGGATCGGCCTTTTCGGGATCCTGGGGAAAGACGCCCAGGTGGACACCCCATTCGCCAAACCGGTCACCTTCGGCGACCCCGTCGCATCCAGCCGGGAGGTTGTCGAAATCCTCAGGAACCGAGAGAAGGCCGACCTGATCGTCTGCCTCTCCCATGCCGGCACCTCCCCGGTGAAGCGCCATTCCGAGGACGAGACCCTCGCCCGGGAGGTCCCCGGAATCGACGTGATCATCAGCGGCCACACCCACACGGTCCTGACCCAACCGATCGTTGCCGGGAAGACCCTCATCGTCTCCGCCGGCTGCTACGGCGCCTACCTGGGCCGCCTCGTCCTCGACTTCCGGCCGGGGAGCGGGGCGACGGCCGCGGACTATGAACTCAAGCCCATCGTCCCGGAGATACCCGATGATCCCGCCTTGGCACGGAGGATCGCCGACTTCAAAAGGGATGTGGACAGGGAGTACCTTTCCGCTTTCGGGATCCGGTTCGACCAAGTGATCGCCGAGAGCGCCTTCGACATGGAAACCCTGGAGGCGGCCTACGCCCGTCCCGGGGAGACGGGAATCGGGGACATGATCACGGACGCTTTCCGTCTGGCCGTTCAGAAGGCCGAGGGAAACCGCTACGAGCCCATCGATGTGGTCCTGGAACCGCTCGGGGTCATCCGGGATTCCTTCCTGAAGGGCCCGATCCGAGTCACCGACGTCTTCCGCACCCTCTCGCTCGGCCTAGGGCCGGACGGTCTCCCCGGATACCCCTTGGTCGCCTACTACACGACC
>JAJFUM010000130.1 GCA_021372415.1 Deltaproteobacteria bacterium | reverse complement strand
CCGCCTCGGCGATCACGCCGAAATCGTGGGTGATCAGGACAAGGGCGGTCCCCATTTCCATCTGAAGACGTTTGATGAGTTCAAGGGTCTGGGCCTGGAACGTCACATCCAGGGCGGTCGTCGGCTCGTCGGCCAGCATCACCCTGGGGCGGCAGGCCAGGGCGATGGCGATCATCACCCGCTGGCGCATCCCGCCGCTCATCTGATGCGGATAATCCTGAGCCCTCCTGTGTGCCTCCGGAATCCCGACCGTCCGGAGCATCTCCACGCTGGCGTCATGGGCCTCTCCGCGGCCGGCCCCCCGGTGGAGCCGGATCACCTCGGCGATCTGTTCCCCGATGCGGAACACGGGGTTCAGGGAGGTCATCGGCTCCTGAAAGACCATGGAGATTTCCCTGCCCCTGACCCGGCACATCTGCTCTTCCGTAAGGTCGAGCAGGTCGCGGCCGTCCAGGAGGATGTTCCCTTCGACGATCCGTCCCGGCGGGGACGGCACGAGCCTCATGACCGAGAGGGCCAGGACCGTCTTCCCGCACCCCGACTCCCCGACCACCCCGAGGGACTTTCCCGCGGCGACCGCAAGGTCGACGCCGTCCACGGCCCGGGCGATACCCCGCTCCGTTTCAAACTGGGTCCGGAGGGCCTTGATTTCGAGGGCCGGGTTCATCCCCGCTCCCTGTCGGCTTTGGCTTGTCACTTTGTGGCGTCGAGATACCAGTTGCGCAGGAACCGCACCAGCAGGCGGACCCCGACGCCCGACGCCCCCTTGGGGATATAGGGCTTGTCCTTCTTCAGCCAGGCGGGACCGGCGATATCCAGGTGGACCCAGGGATGGCCGCCCGTGAACTTCGCCAGGAGCGCGGCGGCAGTGATGGCCCCTCCGGCCCTGCCGCCCGAATTCTTGAAATCCGCGGCGTCGCCCTTGATCTGCTCGTCGTACTCCTCCCAGAGCGGCAGCTCCCAGACCCTCTCGCCGGTCTGGTCGGCGGCCCTGCGGACTTCCTGCTTCAGTTCCTCGTCGGTTCCCATCATCCCGATGACGTGGTCTCCCAGGGCCACGATGCAGGCCCCCGTAAGGGTCGCCAGATCGACGATGGCGGCGGGCTTATAGCGGTGCGCATAGGTCAGGGCGTCGGCCAGCAGGAGGCGGCCCTCGGCGTCGGTGGTGACGATCTCGATGGTCTGGCCGGACATGGTCTTGACGATGTCCCCGGGCTTGTAGGCCTTCCCGCTGGGGAGGTTCTCGGCGGCCGGCACGATCCCCACCAGGTTCACCGGCAGGCCGAGCTCCGCGGCAGCCCGGACGGCGGCGATGACCGCCGCCCCTCCGGCCATGTCCGTCTTCATCTCGTCCATCTTGTCCGAAGGCTTGATGGAGATTCCGCCGCTGTCGAACGTAATCCCCTTGCCGACCAAGGCTACGAATGGGCTTGATTTTTTCCCTCCCCGGTATTCAAGGACGATAAACTGGGGCGGTTCGTCGCTGCCCCGGGAAACGCCCAACAGCGCATTCATGCCGAGTTCCTGCATCTGTGTTGCATCGAGTACCGTACAGCGGATGTTTTTACCCCGGGCGCTCTCCCTGGCCTCGTTGGCCAGATCCGAAGGGGTCATTTCATTGGACGGCGCGGAAACGAGATCCCGGGCAAACGTGGTTGCCGACGCAATGATTTCAGCGGTTCTGGCTGCCGTTCGGATGAGTTTGTAGGCTGCATCGTCCTGCTCCAGGATCGTAAATCCTGTCACCTCGCAGTCCTGATCCCGATTCTGCGTCTTAAAAGGCAAGAATCGGTATAGACCCAGAATAACGCCTTCTACAACCG
>JAJFUM010000120.1 GCA_021372415.1 Deltaproteobacteria bacterium | reverse complement strand
GAGGAACCGGTATCTGGCCTCCCTGCAGACCTCCTCCAGGGAGCGTCCGGTCCCGGCCTTCAACGCGGGGACGTCGATCTTTTTGCTGATGCAGGGGATGTTCATCCCGGCCGAAAGCCGTCGCACGAAGGCCTCTTCCCGTTCGGCCTCGCCCCCCCTCAGGCCGTGATTGAGGTGGGCCGTCGTCAGCCTCAGCCCGTAACGGGGGGACAGGATGACCAACGCCCGCAGAAGGGCGACGGAATCCGGACCTCCTGAAACGGCCGCCAGGACATGATCCCCGGACCCCAGCATCGCAAACGATTCTATGGTCTGGGCAACGGTCTTAAGCATGGCTGTGTGAATGACCGACCGCTATGGGTCCGCTCGATCCCTGCCCCGAACCGGTTCGACGGCAGGGGCGGGGCCGTCCTTCAGCGCCCCGGCGATGTGCCGGACCACCTGGCGATAGATCCCGGCACGGATTTCCGGCGCCAGGAAATATCCCGGATGCTGGCCGTCGAACTCCTCGGTGAGTTCCCTGACCGTTTCATCGACGGATCCGGTCCTCAGGAAGATCGATTCGACCCGGTTGCGTTCTTCCGCGGCCAGTGCGATGCTCCGATCGATATAATCCCCCGCTTCCGGCCCGGTGACATAGCCGTAGTGATCGGCACAGAGGATCTCGGTTTTGCAGGCCCTCAGTTTCTGCAGGCTCTGCTGGTACTGGGTGAAATTGGAGTTGCCGGTCGGAAGGATCGTCTCCGCAAAGGGGACCCCTCCCCCGTCCGAAGGGAAAAGGGCCTTCAACTCCGGAACATAGGCGGAAATGGAACAGGACGAGTGTCCCGGCGTCTCGAAAATATGTACGGTGACGCCGCCCAGATCCATCACGTCCCCCTCCTTGACCGCATAACCCGCCGGCTCCAGCCGCCATTCGAGATCGTGACCCTCCAGGGATGCGGATACCCCCATCCTCTCCGCAACCAGACGGCTGAAGGCGTTGATCGTGTCAATGGCCTTGGGCATCTGGAGGATTTCCCATCCCCTTGCCGAGGCATACAGCTCGATTTGGGTACACCTTCGCCTGAAGAGGGGCACGAGCCCCACATGGTCGAAATGGGCATGGAGGATCAGCAGACGGTCGATCCTCTCCTCATCGATGCCGAATCTGTGGAGCTGGTCCAGCACGTCCGGGGCCAGGTAGCTCATTCCCCCGCTGATGATCAGGGAATGCCTCCGGCCCTCCAGGAGATAGATCCCCGATTCCTCCCGGCCGAAATACCAGAGGCGATCGCATACGGGGCCGGCATCGCGGATCCTCATCTTTTCCCTCACTATTTCCCGTAGACGACGATGTTGGCCCCTGCCTTGAGTCTCTTCAGGAGGCCTTCGAAAGCCGCTTTCTGTTTCTGGTTTTGCAGGAAAGAGGATATCTGCTGCTTGGTTTCCCCCTCCAGTTTGATCGTCTGGGCGCTTCGACGTTCGATGACCTGGATGATATGGTAGCCGAACTGCGTCTCCACGACCGGACCGATCGCATTGGTCTGCTGGGCGAAGGCCGCATCGTCGAAGGCCTTGACCATCTGCCCGCGGGCGAAGAACCCCAGGTCTCCCCCGTTTTGCTTGCTCGGGCAATCGGAGCTCTTGGCCGCCAGGTCCGCGAAATCGGCGCCGTTCACAAGCTGCTTCCTGAGATCATCGGCCTTGGCCTTCTTCTCCGCCTTGACCTTGTCGTTGGCGCCTTTCTCGACGGCCACCAGGATATGGCGGGCGTGAACGGCCTCGGGTTTCTTGAACTGATCGATATTCTTGTTGTAGAAGTCGCTGATCTCCTGATCCGTGACCTTGACCTTGCCCCCCAATTCAGCCATGACGAGCCTGTTGAGCGCGATGTTCATGCCGATGTCCTCGCGCATCTTTCTGGCGTCCAGGTTGTTCTTCTTGTAAATGTCGTCCATGGTCATTCCCTTGGGCAGTTGGGCCTTCATGGCGTCCAGGACCTCATTGACCTCTTTGTCCGTCGCGGCCGCCTTCTTCCTGGAAATTTCCCCCTTCAAAAGGGTCTGGACAATGAATTCGTCGATCAGGGCTTTGCGGATCTCCCCCTTTGCCCCTTCCTGGGATTCCTTGGGGATCTGGTCCTTGAGGGCCTTCATCTTCTCGTTGATCTCCTGTTCAAGCCGGACCTTCGAGAGCTTGACCCCATCGACCTCCACGGCCGTCCCGGAGCCGTCGTCGGCCTTCTGGGAGGCCGACGGCACGTCATTGGTTGCCGGAGCAGGCGGTTGCTCGGGCACGGCGGCCGGAGCCATAACGGGCGTCGACCCTCCGGCGGTCTTCTCGTCCTTGGAACCGCACCCAAAGATCGTGCTGCTTAACAGCAAAAAAGCGGCGATGATGAAGATAAAGAACCCATATCGTTTAGACACAACACACCTCCCAATGGGGATAATCGATTATCCGGCCCCAGCAACGATTCGAAGCAGCCGGCCGGCCAGACCATTAACTATATGCAAATGGCCCCGCGGCGTCAAGGAACAATGGCGTCAACAATGGGCCTGGGCCGCGACTTGCCCCAAGAATCCATCCGCCGCAGGCAAACCCGGGCCGCTACCCGGACCCGGCTCCGCTGCAGGAACAGGAAAGGGAGCGCACGAATTCCAGGACCTCGAACGGGTCGACGGCCTCCGGCGCGGCCCCCTGGCATTTCCATCCCGGGATCGGAACGCCCATCCATTCCAGGAGGACCGAAAGCCCCGCGGCCATGGGAACGGACGGGAAGGCGGAACGCCCGAGGTGGCGGATCAGCCTGAGGGTCTTCAATCCGTCGAACCAGACGTGGAACTGGCGGCGGAGCTGATCGGCATCGCGGCCATGCTTCCGGATGGACCGCCATGCCTGGCCGAAGCCGCTCTGCCGCAGGTATGCTTCGAGGCAGGGGTGGATGCCTCCTGCATGGCCCAGGATCTCGTCGGCGTCCCTGGCGGGGTCCGCCTCCATGACGGCAAGCCACTGCCGGAGGATCCTGAAGGCCTGGGGGTGGTAGAGGCGGCATTCCTCCTCCTGGCCCGTCATGAATCCGAGCATCCTCCGGCCGGTGCCGAAGGGCACCCTCTGGGAGGTCCGCGGGGAGGGAAAGACGGTGGTCCCGTTGATGAGGCCGATCTTTCCGACCTTTGCCAGCTTGTCCAGGAAATGGAAGTCCTCGGCGGCATTGCGCCTGTTCATGCCCCGGACCGCCCCATAACCGTCGGCCGTGCAGCACATCGTCGACCCAACCGCATGATGGGCATAGGGGGACCCCGCATAGGCCAGGCCCAGGACATAGGCCCTCAGGAATATCTCGTAGCGGCAGATCGCCGCCTTGAGGAGCGGATCGGAAGGCATCTGATGGGCATAGGCCACTGTCGCCGCCGGATGGCCGTATCTCTGGAAATGCGCGTCAACGGCCGAAAGGTAATTCTCCTGCACCAGGGTGTCCGCATCCAGACAGCAGATCACCCCCCCTCCCCTTTCCTTGGCCTCCATGATTCCCAGGACCGCATCCATTCCGATCTTCCTGGCCGTGCCCACGCCTCCCTCATGGTCCGGAATCTCGCACCCGGGGGACGACGCATCGATGTATCCCAGGCGCAGCGTGCTTGCGGCGATCCGTTCCAAGTCTTCTCCGTCCTCGGCGTCACGGGGCAGATCCCGGCGGCCGGAAACGAGCGACTGCAGGCAGCGGAGGGTTTCCTGGTTGTCGCGGATCTGGGGATCCGGCGCGAGGTGCGGGCCGCGGTTGTTGACGACGCAGACGACCAGCGTCCGCATATGGTCCCGGCTGGGATTCCGGGCGAGGCCGGCCAGCGTCTTGAAGATGGACCTCCGCTCTGCCAGGGCCGGTATCACGACCGCCTGCTCCACCCCGGCCAGCGACGGGGCGATCAGGGGGCGGACGGGCTTGACGCCGTATCGCCCAAGGTATCTGTCGAT
>JAJFUM010000110.1 GCA_021372415.1 Deltaproteobacteria bacterium | reverse complement strand
GATGCACATCCCCAGGGAATCCCCCACCAGGATCATGTCCATCCCGGCTTCTTCGGCGAACTTGGCCGTCCAGTAGTCGTAGGAGGTGATCCAGACGACCAGTTCCTTCTTCTCCTTCATCTGCTGAAGGTCGATCCTTGTGAGTTTCTTCTTAGCCATGAGGCATATCCTCCTTCTCAATCGAAAGCGTTCCCGTAGATGATTTTTTATCCTTTGTTCACATTTAAAATACTTTTCCTTTAATAAGGCCAGATGGTCTTGTAACTCCCGCGATCCAGGTTCCCTTCGACCATGCCCTCGCTGATCGTGCGCGTCGAATTCAGGAAGCTCGCCAGATACGGTGAGTTCGTCCTGGTCGTATAAGGGACAAGATTTTTTCTCCGGCGTTCAACGTCGGCATCGCCGATTTGAAGTTCTATGGACCGGTTTGGAATATCAATCTTAATCAAATCGCCATCTTCAACCAGTGCGATTAAACCGCCTTCGGCCGCCTCCGGATTGACGAGGCCGATGCAGCACCCTCTGGCCCCGCCTGAAAAACGGCCATCGGTGACCACCGCCACCATCTCCTCGATTCCCCGGCCAACGATCTCACCGCTGAGGGGCAACAGGGTGCGGATTCCCGGAGCTCCCTTAAGGCCCTGGTACTTGATGACCATCACGGTCCGTTCCGTAAGTTCGTTCGACCGTATATAGCGGATGGCCTCCTCTTCAGAGACGAACACCTTTGCCTTGCCGGAAAAGAGCATCATGGAAGGCAAAATACCCGACGGCCTCACAACCGAACCGCCTACCGCCAGATTTCCCCTGAGGATCGCCACCCCCCCGGAACTGGACCAGGGATTGTCGAAGGAATGTATCACATCCGGGTTGGCAACGATAGCATCTTCATAATAAGTTTTGATGGAATTGCCGGTGACCGTCAACGCCTCTGCGTCAAGCTTATGCGCTATGGACCGCATCAACGCCGGAGTGCCCCCGGCCTTTTCATAATCCCACATCGTATGATGCCCGTTCGGGGTGATGCCTGCTATGGTTGGAATTTCATTTGACAATTTATCGAAAATTCCCCAGACGTCCATCTTCAAACCGGCCTCTATGGCGATGGCAGGGATGTGATAGAGCGCATGAATGGAACCGCCGACCGCCAGGCAAACCTTGATCGCATTTTGAATGCTTGCCTCAGTGAGGATATCCCGCGGTCTTGTATCGCTGCGCCACAGATCCATGATCTGTTTCCCCGCCCGGTAGGCCATATCGTTCATTCTTCCACTGATGCCCAGGCACGACGAATTCCCGGGCAGGCACATTCCCAGGGCTTCGGTAAGAATCTGCATCGTTGTCCCCGTCGTCATGGCGCTGCAGGCCCCGGCGCTGGATCTTCCGTCGCAGAGACAAGCGTTTTCGCAAATGACGTCAAATTCCGCCTGGCTCATTTCGCCCTTCGTCATTTGACCCACCGAATGGATGACCGACTCCAGCGTCAATGGTTCACCCTTGTATTCCACCGGCGCCATTGAGCCGCCGCAGACCAGGATGGACGGCCAGTTCGTCCTGGCCGCTCCCATGAGCGCCGCCGGCACATTCTTATCGCATGACGCCAAAAAAACCATGGCATCGAGCAGGTTGGCCTCGACGGCCACTTCAATCATGTTAACGATCAGGTTTCTTTGGGGGAAGGTGTAATAGGGGTTCGGCATGATGATGCCATCGCAAAAACCGCCCACGTTGATCTCAACCGGTACGCCCCCGGCTTCCCGGACTCCGCGCTTGACCTCCTCGGCCAGGCCCTGGAAGTGGGTATGCCCGGCATGGACTTCGTTGGACTGGGTAATGATTCCGACCATCGGTTTTTCCAGATCCTTGCGAGGCACTCCCATTCCGAGCAGCAGGCTTTGTCTGGTAACGGATGCAACGTTAAACGGCATGGATGATGCGCGATTCTTTTTTTCCGACATTGGATGCTTTTCTCCTTTAGGTTTCAGACCTGCTGTTTGATTCGAAATCGGCGGCCGTCACCTGCAAGATCCTGTCAAACCGATTAAAACCGTCCCCTCCATGATAGGGATTCCTTTTCCCCACCGGCGTCCCCGCCCCCTTGCAGAGCTAGAAAAAGATCATCCTGGGCAGCCAAAGGACGATGTCGGGCACGTAGGTGATAAGAATCAGGACCAGCATCAGGGGAACGATGAAGGGCGCAGCGCCTTTCACCGACTCCCAGAACGGGATCTGGGCGATCCTGCAAACCACATAGAGGTTCATCCCCAGCGGCGGCGTCAGCAGGCCTATCATCAAATTCAGGATCATG
>JAJFUM010000099.1 GCA_021372415.1 Deltaproteobacteria bacterium | reverse complement strand
CCTGAAGGACGCGGTGCAATAGATCGACACCCGCCCTATTGTCATATCTTCAGAGCCGTCTCATCCGCCGGTGGGACGGCTCTTTTTTTTGCCGCAGCCGGTTCCGGCGGACACAGCTTTTCGATGACCCTTTCCCATCGCGGGGAAAGAGAGGAATGCTTGGCCGGGTGGTCTCTTACGCACCCGGCACCAGCAGTTTTTTGCGGCACGGCCCAGAAAGAAGCGATCCGCCTCTTGAAGCGTTTCCGGCTGGCTGGCGGCTCACATCGTAGACGGACCCAAGGGACCGGCAGGAAACGTGAAGGCCGGGGTCATCCAAATGGTCCCGCGCCGGCCATCGCTGAAGGGCTTCCGGGCAAGCTGCGGCTAGTAGCGACCCCTGCCGCCGCCTCGATTTCCACCACCCCGGTTGCCACCGCCCCCCCGATTGCCGCCGCCCCGGGGGCCGCCGCCGCCCCGGTTGTCCGGACGAGGGCGGGCCTCGTTCACGTTCAGAGCCCGGTCATCCATCATCTTGCCGTTCATGCCCGCGATGGCGGCCTGGGCCTCTTCTTTCACCGGCATCTCGACAAAGCCGAACCCCTTCGACCGGCCGCCGAACGGGTCCTTGATGATGGATGCGGACGCGACTTGCCCGAAGGCCGCAAACGCCTGGCGTAAATCTTCTTCCGTGACGTTGTACGACAGATTCCCTACATAGATGTTCATGGTGAAGCCTCCTCCTTAAAAGGGTGTGAAAAATACGATCCAGGGCCTTTCCGCCTTGCAGCCGGCCGGGGTCACTCCCGACTCCCGTTTCGGAGGAGGAATCAACCGGCGCCAGTGCTGCCTATTTCGCCTGCGCTGAGCGAAGCCGCAGGGGAAATCCATCCAAGGAGCGCGGGGCCGCCTTGCGAGCCCCCTTGCATGCCGGCCCGTTCCAGTGGGAACGGGCGCCCTGCACTTCACGGTCACGCCCGGAGCCTCCGGCCGGAATCCTGCGAACGCCGAAGGACCGAGCAGGAGCCGCTGCCCCGCTTCCTGCCGGCACCGGCGCGGCATAGTCGAAGCCTTCCAGGGTGCGCCTTTCGATTGTCTCACCGAGCACGTGCTCTATGCCGCTCAGGAACGACCGGTCCTGGGGCGTCACCAGGGTGAAGGCGTCGCCGGTCTTCTCCGCCCGGCCCGCGCGGCCGATCCGGTGCGTAAATGCCTCTACGGTATCGGGCATGTCGTAATTGATGACGTGGGAGATCCGCGTGACGTCTATGCCGCGGGCGGCAATATCGGTGGCCACCAGGATCCGGTACTTGCCGCTGCGGAAGCCCTCGATGGCATCCTGGCGCCTGTTCTGCGAAAGATCGCCCTGCAGGGACGCCACGGAAAACCCGGCCCTCTTCATTTTCGTGGCCACGCTCTTCGTGCGGTGCTTCGTCCGCGCGAACACGAGGACCGCCTCCGTCTCCGTCCTCTCGATCAGTGTCATCAGGAGGGAGGTCTTCAGATGGTGCTCAACCGGATAGACGGCATGGGAGACCGTGGATGCCGGCTTCCCTTCGCCGGCCCGGATAATCGCCGGTTCATGAAGAATCGCCTTTGCCAGCTTCTGGATGTCTTCGGGCATGGTGGCGGAAAAGAGCAGCGTTTGCCGTTTTGCCGGCAGCCGTTTCACGATTTTCCGGATATCGGGCATAAAGCCCATGTCCAGCATGCGGTCCGCTTCGTCGATGACGAGGATCTCCAGGCCGGAAAAAGGGATCGCGCCCTGGTCCGCAAGATCGAGCAGGCGACCCGGGCAGGCCACTATGATTTCCGCGCCTGCGTGGAGTTTCTGGATCTGGGGATTCTTGTTCACCCCTCCGTAAACGGTCACGCTCTTGAGGCCCGTATCCCGGCCCAGTTCGCCGATGGCCTCGTGGATCTGTTCCGCCAACTCCCGCGTCGGGGCAAGGATCAGGACGCGGGGCTGCCGGCGCGGACCTGCCTGCAGGCGGTGCAGAATGGGCAGCACAAAGGCGGCGGTCTTCCCTGTGCCGGTCTGGGCAAGACCCATGAGATCCTTGCCCTGGAGAATAAGGGGAACGGTCTGACGTTGGATCGGCGTCGGCTCGGTATAGCCGATGCGCCGGATTGCAGATTCGATGGACGGGTGCAAATGAAACTGTTTAAAACTCATTATCTTCCTTTTCTGACGGAATTTTGAAATGCCCTGCGGTCCGTCGTCCGGAGAGGGCAGTGAGTGGTCGATGCGCTGCTTCGCGAGCTGCTAAGGCGGGTCGGTGACTGGCGTATCGCTTTCCTTGGGCCGGTCGTTTCTCTTCTGACGACGCTTGGCCGTCTTTTCTTCGGCCTTTCGCTTGCGTTCAAACTCCTTCTGTCGCTTGACGAATTTATTCTGGCTCTGTTTGGCCATCTCTCCTCCTGTCGTCACGCGGCATGAGCGAAGACGCATAAAAAAACCCAGAAGCCTTTTTTACAGGCTCTGGGGTTTGATCAGCCAAAACCGAAACTTAAAAAGTCTGGTAATTTATATGCCTTTGCGCAGCCCCTGTCAAGGATTATTTCGCTATTCTTAAAGCATTGCGCTTTGGATCCATCCTGATACCTGACGGCTGCATGACCGCATTGGCCATGGCGCATCCCGGCAGATGCCCCCCCCTTTTCTCTCCGACTCTTGCTCTTTGTGGCGGCGTGCGCCCCGAACCATTCATCGAAGCCCGGATCGCTCAATTCCATGATGTCCCGTCAACGAAGAACGAATATCCCATGCGGACCTTGTTATTATGTCTTGACAGCCGGCCGAAAAGACGATATTTGGATATATAATCTGGAATGTTTCCGAATAAGGCGGGATGACAAAAGAATCGATTATCCAGAAGCTGAAAGAAAAAGGGTTGAGAATCACTCCTCAAAGGCTCTCTATTATAGACGTGCTGGTCAGGGAGGGACATCTCCATCCGGGCGCAAGCTTCATATACAGGGAAGCGAGGAAGAAGAACGACCATTTGAGCCTGTCGTCCGTCTACGAAAACATCAAGGAACTGTGCCGGCACGGAATCATCAAATCTCTGGAGTTCGACAGCAGGGAGAACCGCTGTGAGGTGAATACAGGAGTGCACATCAATCTCATCTGCGAAAATTGCGGGAAGATCATCGATTACGAAGTCCCCGACTCTTTGGACCAGACAGATGTGGCAAAAAGAACGGGCTTCATGATTACAGACAGCAGGCTCGAGTATTACGGGTACTGCTCAGAATGCAGCAACGGCAAAGGATGGACCATTTCCGGGCGCAAACCGCTCGGCACGCCTTCGTAAAGAGCGGTTTTACGTTTAAATTTTTTTGCGGTCTAATCTGGAATGGTTCCGCATAAGGGGAAAAGGGTCAACTGAAACGCAGAATCAAACACAACTTGGATCATTCAAGCAGAAAGGAGCGAAGATCATGAACGAAGAGAGCAAGTCCCAGGCAGCGGGCAAGTCGCACATTGCCGGCGGCGGCACGACGAACCGGGACTGGTGGCCGAACCAGTTGAGGCTCGATATCCTGCACCAGCATTCCTCCAAGTCCAATCCGATGGGCGAGGGTTTCAACTACGCCAAGGAGTTCAAGAGTCTCGACCTGGCGGCCGTGAAGAAGGACCTCCGCGAGCTGATGACCAAGTCGCAGGACTGGTGGCCGGCGGACTTCGGCCACTACGGCCCCCTGTTCATTCGCATGGCGTGGCACAGCGCCGGCACATACCGCACCGGCGACGGCCGCGGCGGCGGCGGCAGGGGCCAGCAGCGCTTCCCGCCGATCAACAGCTGGCCCGACAACGTCAGCCTGGACAAGGCGCGCCGCCTGATCTGGCCGATCAAGCAGAAGTACGGCCGGAAGATTTCCTGGGCCGACCTGATCATCCTGGCGGGAAACGTCGCCCTGGAATCGATGGGGTTCAAGACCTTCGGCTTCGGCGGCGGCCGCCAGGACGCCTGGGAGCCTGATCTCGACGTTTACTGGGGCGCCGAGAAGACCTGGCTGGGCGGCGACAAACGCTATTCCGGAGACCGGGACCTCGAAAATCCGCTCGCCGCGGTGCAGATGGGCCTGATCTACGTGAACCCGGAAGGCCCGAACGGCAACCCGGACCCGATCGCCGCGGCCAAGGACATCCGCGAAACCTTCGCCCGCATGGCGATGAACGACGAGGAGACGGTGGCGCTGATCGCGGGCGGCCACACCTTCGGCAAGACCCACGGCGCCGGTCCCGCGTCGCACGTGGGACCCGATCCGGAAGCGGCCGGCATCGAGGAACAGGGCCTGGGCTGGAAGAGCACCTTCGGCACCGGCAAGGGCGGCGACACCATCACCAGCGGCCTGGAGGTCATCTGGACCAACACGCCCACCAAGTGGAGCAACAACTTCTTCCGGATCCTCTTCAGCTTTGAGTGGGAGCTGACCAAGAGCCCGGCCGGCGCATACCAGTGGAAGCCCAAGGGCGACGCCGGCGCCGGCACGGTGCCGCATGCGCACGACCCGTCCAAGCGGCTCGCGCCGTCCATGCTGACCACGGACCTCGCCCTGCGGTTCGATCCGGTTTACGAGAAGATATCGAGGCGCTTCTACGAGCATCCGGATCAGCTCGCCGACGCGTTCGCCCGGGCGTGGTTCAAGCTGACGCACCGCGACATGGGGCCGCGCGCACGCTATCTCGGCCCGGAGGTCCCGGCCGAAGAGCTCATCTGGCAGGACCCCATCCCCGTCGTCGATCACGTCCTGATCGACGCCCTGGACATCGCCTCCCTCAAGGGCAAGATCCTGGCTTCCGGCCTGTCCGTGTCGGAACTGGTTTCGACCGCCTGGGCGGCGGCGTCCACCTTCCGCGGCTCCGACAAGCGCGGCGGCGCGAACGGCGCCCGCATCCGCCTGGCGCCGCAGAAGGATTGGGAGGTCAACGAGCCCGCCCAGCTCGCGAAGGTGCTCAAGACCCTGGAGGGCATCCAGGCCGCGTTCAACGGCGCGCAGTCGGGCGGCAAGAAGGTCTCGCTCGCCGACCTGATCGTCCTGGCCGGCTGCGCCGGCGTCGAGCGGGCGGCCAAGAACGCCGGCCACGAGGTGACGGTTCCCTTCACGCCGGGGCGCATGGACGCCTCGCAGGAGCAAACCGATGCGGCCTCCTTCGCCGTGCTCGAGCCGGTCGCGGACGGCTTCCGCAATTACCAGAGGACCCGCTTCGCCGTATCGGCCGAGGAGCTGCTGATCGACAAGGCGCAACTGCTGACCCTGACCGCACCGGAGATGACGGTGCTCCTGGGCGGCATGCGCGTCCTGAAGACCAACTTCGCAGGGTCGCCGCACGGCGTCTTCACGAGGCGGCCGGAGGCGCTCACCAACGACTTCTTCGTGAACCTGCTCGACATGGGCACGACGTGGACGCCGACCCCGGAAAACAACGGCGTGTTCGAGGGCCGCGACCGCGCAACGGGCGCGCTCAAGTGGACCGCCACCCGTGTCGACCTCATCTTCGGCTCGAACTCCCAGCTCCGGGCCTTGTCGGAGGTCTACGCCTGCGGGGACTCCCAGGAGAAGTTCCTGGTCGACTTCGTGGCGGTGTGGAACAAGGTCATGAACCTCGACCGTTTCGACCTCGCCTGATCGCGGCATGAGCGCCCCTGAGGGCGCTTCCAATCACAACCGGCCCCTTCGGCGGACGGCATTACGCCGTCCGTCGAAGGGGTACGTTATGGACCCCTTACGCCTGCGAGTCCAGGATCGAGCCTGTCGCGTCCGTCCCCTATGGCCGGGCATTCCGTTGCGGCGCACCATGGCGCGCAGGCACCATCATCCCATCGCTTCGAACAATCGGGCTCCACAAGCAAACATTGATTGCGACAGGCGGGCATTACGTTTTTTGTATGCCCTGAAAAAGTCAACCGCACCTTTGTCTCTGAAATTGTGACGATGATGCCCTCGCCCATGGATACCATGGGGACTTATCTGCGATAATCTCCTTCGCCGCAGGGGCGGCATGACTTTATTGTCCCTCCCCCAAAAATCGGGCGGCAATATATCCATGCCATCGATGATGGTCGATCGCCATTCTGCGCGAATGGGCATAGGCGATAATTGTTCTTGACAACGGCGGCCGTCCTGCTACCGTTGGATCGTATCCGCTGGAGGGAATGAACCCATGAGGTCGTCGCGCCAAAAAAGGAAGCTGATATTCTTCATCTTCCTGGTCGGCATCGCCGCTTTCACCGCGGACGTCCTTGATCTGCGCGACGAGCTGCAGATGCTCCCCTGCCCTTTCGGCAGCCTGGACAACAACGTCGCCACGGGCCTGATCAGCGATTTTCAGATCGATCCCGGGCCGGTTGTCGTCATCAGCCTGATCCAACGGAAGGCGTCGTTCAAGGTTTCCCTGTCCACCCTGTTTTCTTACAGTTTCAGAGCCCCTCCCGCCTAGACCCCAAACCGCCCCAAACAGCATTGCCTACAGGATAACATCCGATATCCGTATCCTATCGATTGGTTACGGATTAACCCCGAGGATGCACCTGT
Organism: Deltaproteobacteria bacterium; assembly: GCA_021372415.1. GTDB lineage: Bacteria > Desulfobacterota > Syntrophia > Syntrophales > UBA5619 > JAKAFS01. The sequence continues at coordinate 1,223 of JAJFUM010000099.1, read as the reverse complement.
CCTTTTAACCGATTTCGATCAGGAGGACGTCAAATGGCTCAAAACAAGCAACCGGCGGACAAGAGCAGGTTCGGTCACTGGGTGAGGGTCATCGTGAGCCTGTTGAGCATGGGCTTCATCTACCCCAATGTCATGACCGAAGACGAGGAAACCCCCAAAGACGGCGCCGACGCGAAGGCCGGGGTCAAGGGACACTGAACCGTCGCGCGACCGGTCGTTGGATTTCAAGGACCGGGGTCCCGGGGGGACATCTTTTCAGATATCCCCCCGGACCCCTTCAGCCATGTTACCGCGGATGACGGGCCGTCGTCCGCAAGGAGGTCATAGGATATGTTCGGAAGCATCGGCATGCCGGAAATGCTTGTGATCCTGGTGATCGCCCTGATCGTCTTCGGTCCCCGCAAGCTCCCCGACCTGGGGAAATCCATCGGCGGGGCGATAAGGGACTTCAGGAAAGCCATGGAAGAGCCGGAAAAGAAACCGGCGGATTCAACGGAAGCGAAAACGACCGCCCAGAAGAAGGAATGACCCCCCGTTCGCGGGCGGCAGCTCCGCCCGGGGGCTCTCGGCCCCCTGTGATCCCCGGAACCTTCATTGCCCGCCTGCGCATGCCTGCATTTCAACAAAACCGGAACCATGCCTGGAAGGGGCGGAGCCATGACCCTTGGTCAGGGATCGAGCCCGGACCGGCCGGTCGCACGCCCGGCGACTATTTCTGTTGACGGGGGACCGATTCTGGTATAATCACGCCCGCCTGCAAAAGCGGATTCGATGCGCGGCCGGCGCCCGGGGGGCTTCCGGGGCGCCGGCCGGAAAAACGGCGGTGGGTCATCTGATGTATAACGGGCAAGGAAAGATACACGTTGACGATACGGGCGCGAAACCGAATCTCCACGCCCCCTATGCCGCCCCCGCGAAGGCGACGCCCCTGTCCGGAGCGTGGGACAAGACCATCCGCTGCGCCATCATACTGGGCTTCATATTCATCGTCTACTTCACCGTCACCGGCCGCGTGTTCGAGCCGATCGTCCATGCCATCATCAATCTGCACTGGTCGCTGATGGTCGTCAGGCCCAGCATCCTGTGGGCGTCAATGGGGCTCCTGCTTCTGGGATTCCGGACGGCGCTCTGGTTATTCTACCGGCCCTTTCCGGAGGTGGACCATGCCGACGCCCCCTTTATCACGGTCATCATCCCGGCGTACAACGAGGGGCCGATGGTGG
>JAJFUM010000076.1 GCA_021372415.1 Deltaproteobacteria bacterium | reverse complement strand
TCCCCTGTTTCACCGCCTCCTTGAAGGACTGTTCGGCCACGGAGAGGTCTTTGTTCTTGTAGGCAACCTCTCCCAGGGCCTTCTGGCGGAGGATGGCCTTGGGGGAGATGCGGACCGCCTCCTGGAGGATTTTCTGCGCCTCCTGGGAATTGCCGGTCTTGTCGTGGACCTTGGCGAGCCAGTCGTGGGCGGAGACGATCTTGTCGTTTTCGGCGATCAGGCTTTCGAAGATGGCTTTGGCCTCGTCGTAATCGCCGACCATGTAGCGGATCTTGCCCAGATTGAGGATCGCCCATGGCATGTTGCCCATCGTGAGGACCTTCTCGTAGAAGGACACCGCCCCGGGGTAGTCGCCCTTGCGGATCAGAGCCTCCCCTTTGAGTTTGAAGAGCTGGGCCAAGTTCTTCGGATTGGTGCTGATGAGGGAATCGCAGAGGCCGATGACGCTGTCGTAGTCCTTCTTGGCGAAGGCCTTTTCGATGTCCTTGAGGTTTTCCTTCTTGTTGACCCAATCCCTCAGTTTTCTCTCCAGGGTCTCCTTGGTGAAGGGCTTGACCATGTAGTCGTCTGGTTCGTACTCTATGGCGCCCATGAACATGTCCATCGTGTTCTCGGCGGTCGCCATGATGAACACGGTCGAATAGTCGATGTACGCCCGGTGTCTGGCCTCCTCGAGGACCTGCTGGCCGTCCTTGCCGGGACCGAGGTTGTAGTCGCACAGGATGATGTCGTACCGCTTCTGGGACAGTCTGGTGACCGCCTCATTGCCGTTAGAGGCCTCGTCAATGTCAGCCAGCCCGATGGATTGGAGCATCTTCTTGATGGTGTTGCGGAAACTAAAGAAGTCCTCCACGATCAGGACCTTCTTCCCCTTCAGATCGGCCGGTACGTCGGACTGGGAAGAGGAGGGGCTTTTTTGCTTAACGCTCATGGGTCTCCTCATTCATCTGACCTGGGTTCTCTTGCAGCGCCTATTACATAGACGAAGCTTCCGCGTAAGTCAACAAGATTTAGCGTCTTTTGGGGAGGTTCTCCGGCTGACTGCGGAGCGTCCCGATCGGTTTTCCGTCCGGCCCCGCAGGGGGAAGGGCAGGGCTCCGGCGAGAACCGGTTTGACAATTCGAGGGAGCCTGGCTATAATCAAATAAACTAATTTTCCAGATCCCCCCGGAAGCGCCTCCGAGAACCGCGATCCCCTCACCATCCCCCTCCCCGGGTGGCCCTGAACCTCGTTTGGCCGACCCCTCCGATGGAACGGAGGGACAAGGATGAACGGACCCAGACCCCTCACCGGAAAGGAGGTTTCCCATGCGAGTCCCCATCACCCGTCCCCTGAACCGCCTCGTCGATGAACAACTGGCCAAATGGTCCCAGCGTCGGGTCGAACAGAAGAAGCCGGTCCGTCCCGGCTTCTGCATCACCATCTCCCGGGAACCGGGGAGCGGCGGCAGCGAAATAGCCCGGCGCCTGGCCCGCGAACTCGGGATGGACCTCATAGGGGCCCAGATTATCCAGCAGGTCGCGGAGCGGGCGGACATCAGCGAGAAGGTGATCGCCTCGCTGGACGAGAAGGAGATCCGGCGGCGGGACCTCTGGATCGATTCCCTGTTCAGGACCCGCCACATCTGGCCGGATGACTATCTGCGCCATCTTACCAAGGTGATCGGGACCATCGGCAAACAGGGCAACGTGGTCATCGTGGGACGGGGGGCGCAGTTCATCCTGCCTCCCGAGGAGACCTTCCGGGTCCGCCTCGTCGCCCCCCGGGAGATCCGGATCCGCAACGTCATGAGGGATTCAGAAAGCGATTTCGAGGAATCCGAGCGTTATGTCTACAAGACCGAGGCGGATCGGAGCGCCTTTCACCGCAAGTATTTCCAAGCCGACTGGGCGGATCCCAACCACTACGACTTGGTGGTGAACACGGGCCTCATGGGGGTCGAGGGCGCCGTGGCAGCGATCAAGGCAGCCTTTGCCGTCTGGAAGGACACCCCCCGCGGACAGTCCCGCGAGATCCCGGCACCGCCTCCCAGGCCGGCGACCTGAAGCCAGCAAAAGCTTCATGAGCGCTCCGTCGGTAGCGGTGGAAAAGTAGGGGGATTTAGGGTATCATGATCCCCCTATGGACCATCTCTGGATCCTGCTGGCGCTGAGCGCGGCCCTGACCGGGGGAACGGGCGACGCCCTGACGAAGAAGGTTCTGCAGTCCCACGCTGCCTCTGCCGTCGCATGGTCGCGGCAGCTTGGCGTCGCGGTTTTCCTGCTGCCGTTTCTGTTCATTCTCCCGATCCCGCCCCTGGATGCGGTCTTTTTCCAGGCGTTCCTCTCGGCCCTCCCCTTCGAACTCGTGGCCTATTTCTGTTACATCAGGGCCATTCAACGCTCCCCCCTCAGCCTGACGGTCCCCTTTCTGGCCTTTACGCCGATCGTTCTGATCGGCCTTCCCTACCTGATCTTGGGCGAGTCCGTGTCCCTTCCGGGGGGCATTGGTATCCTGCTCATCGGTCTCGGGAGTTACGGCCTGAATCTGTCCGACGTGCGGAAGGGATTCTGGGCGCCCTTCAGGGCCATAGGACGGGAAAAGGGGTCCCTGCTGATGATCGTTACGGCCGTTCTGTTCGGATTCACCAATACCTTCAGCAAACAGGCCATCGCGCATTCTTCGGCGTTCTTCTTCGGCGCGACGTACAATCTCGCTTTTTTCGTTATCCTCAGCCCCTTTCTCCTCCGTCGGCGAAAATCCGGCTCCGCCATCCGCCTGGACACCCTGCGGGCCTCGCTGATGCCCGGATTTCTCGCCGCGGCCACCGTGACCTTCGCGACCCTCGCCATGAGTCTGATGAACGTGGCCTACACGGTCGCTCTCTGCCGGCTGAGCCTCCTGGTCGGCGTCCTCTACGGCCGCTTCCTC
>JAJFUM010000049.1 GCA_021372415.1 Deltaproteobacteria bacterium | reverse complement strand
CCACGGGGGGATGGTGGGGGTGAACGTCGGGATCCCCGTGCCGGTTTCCTACTTCCCCTTTGCCGGCCACAAGGATTCCTTCTTCGGGGACCTGCACGTGATGGGACGCGACGGCGTGGCCTTCTACACCGAGGCCAAGTGTGTCACCTCCAGGTGGTTCTCCGAGGAGGACAAACAGGAAAAAACCATCAGCACCTGGGAAGGAACCATCACCAGAAAATAAAATGTCAGCTGTCACTGAAGGAGACGTGGTTGCCAGGCAAGGATCAACTCCTGAATTGGCAAGGGGGCTGTATTTTAACAGCAGTTAACCATTCAAAAAGGAGGGGACAACAATGAAAAGGATGAAGCGGTGGTTGTTGGCGATGGGGATCGCCGTGCTTGCAGCCGGCATTCTGTCGGAAGCGGCCGAGGCAGCAACCCGGTGGCGCTATCAGACCATTTGGGCCCCATCGATCACCCTTTGGCGGGGGGACAAGTACTTCGGCGATCTCATGAACCAAATGGCCGCCCCGGATCTGCAGCTTCGATATTTCGAGGGAGGCACACTGGTCACGAGGTCGGATGAGATGTTCGACGCGGTAGCCAAGGGAACCCTGGAGATGGGCACAGATTGGCCGAGCTACTGGGAGGGCAAGAACACCGCCTTCAGCCTGATTACCTCCACGCCGATGTGGCTGACCCCCAATGATTACATGCTCTGGTACTGGCAGGCCGGCGGCCTGGAGCTGGCGCAGGAGCTCTACGGCAAATATGGCATCGTCTGGTATCCCCACTCCGTCACCGGGCCGGAATCCGGACAGCGCTCCAACAAGCCGATTTACAAGGGCGACGACTATAAGGGCGTGAAGATGCGGCAGTGCGGCCGCGTGCAGGCCAAGATCCTCGCGGATCTCGGCGGAGCGGCGATCTTCATGCCCGGCGCGGAGATTTACCTGGCCCTCTCCCGCGGAACGATTGATGCGGGCGAATTCTCCGTTCCCGAATGCGACTGGGCCATGGGTTTCCAGGAAGTGACCAAGTACTGGGTCCTTCCCGGATGGCATCAGCCGGGTCCCATTTCCGGCGTGATGATTAACAAGGCCGCCTTCGACAAGCTCCCCGACCGGGTTAAATTCATGTTCAAGGAAGCGGCCATGGCGACCATGATGTGGTCTTATACGTATTTTGAATACAGTTCCGGGGAATACACGCGGAGATTCAAAGATAAAGGCATCAAGATGACCAAGCTGGACGATGCCACGATGACGAAGATCCAGGCGCTTGCCGACAAGTACATGCTTGCCGATGCGGAGGCCAACCCCGACTATACCAAGATCGCCTTCTCGCAGGCCAAATACTTCAAGGACATCGAGGAATGGCGGACGATCCAGACCCCCTTCACCTACGGCCGCAACCCGGCGCACCTTGACGAGATCTACGGAAAACTGGAAGCCCTTGCCAAGAAGCAAAAGGTGTACGAACCCGTGATCGCTCTGGAGCGGGAAGTAAGGAAGCGCATGGAGGGACAGCAGTTCTGGAAACCGGGAACCCCTTACGTGCAGAACCCCATTAAAAAATAAAAAGGTCCTTTTTGCAGAGAGCTTCTTTCCTGCCTGATCCCTCCGCAGGGAGGGATCAGATCGGGAAAAGTTGGAAGGGTCTGTTTTACGCAAGGAGGCTGAACGTGGACAAGATCAAAGCCATAATGAAAAAAGTAGAGGCCTTGCTGGACAAGATCGGGAAGATCGTCAGTTGGGTGTTCATCATCCTGGTGGGGTTGTCCTGTTTCGAGGTGTTTACGCGCCGCTTTCTCGGAAAGCCGACCATCTGGACCCACGAAATCCTGAGCTACACCTTTTGCGCCCTGATTCTGTTGACCATGGGCTACACCCAGCTCTACAGGGGGCATGCCAATATCGACGTCTTTTACGACCGACTGCCTGAAAGGAAAAAGGTGATCGTGGACGTCGTCAACTACCTGATCTTCGGACTTCCCTTCGTGATCATCATGATGGTGGACGGGATGATCTTTGCCGCCACCTCTTGGCTGCTGCAGGAAAGAACTCCCAGCGCCTTCAATGCGATCGTCTATCCGGCGAAGACGTTGCTGCCCATTGGGTTCGCCCTGTTTTTTCTCCAGCTGCTTGTCGACTTCGTCAAGAAAATCATCTATCTGGTTAAGGGGGAACAATTATGATCATTGACATGTCCCCAGAATTCGTCACCGTGGCAATGTTCATCGTGGTCGTCGCGGGGCTCTTTCTCGGTCATCCCGTGGCCCTGGTCTTGGGAGGGACGGCGGCCATATTCGCGTTCTTCGGTTGGGGGCCCTCGGGATGGTACCTCTTTTTGGGTCGCGCCTTCGATGCGACGACCAACAACATCCTGCTGGCCATCCCCCTGTTCGTTCTGATGGCCGCATTTCTATCCCAATCGGAAATCTCCGTGGGTCTGTTCGAAGGCATGATGTACCTTTTCGGCCCCGTGAACGGCGGCATCGCCCTGGCTGTCATCGCGATGTGCGCCATCGAAGCGGCTTGTACGGGCATCATCGGGGCGAGCGTCGTCAGCATGACGCTGATGGCCGTTCCGGTCATGCTGGCTCATGGCTACGAAAAGCAGATGGCCTGCGGCACCGTGGCAGCGGGCGGCGTCCTGAGCATCCTGATCCCGCCCAGCATCATGCTGGTGATGATGGCCGACCAGGCCGGCATTTCGGTCGGCAAGCTTTTCGCCGGGGGCTTTGTTCCGGGCCTTATTTTAGCCGCCCTGTTTTTCGTT
>JAJFUM010000042.1 GCA_021372415.1 Deltaproteobacteria bacterium | reverse complement strand
AAGATTTTCATCAAAATTCTTTTTGCTATCCGCCAGGATCTGCCTCTCCTTATCGTGCAGGGACTTGTCGTCGCTCATGACGATGTGCCGCAGGGACAGTGCCCTGGCATTGACGGCGGCAATCATCTGCGTGGCCATTTCTGATTTGTCGGCCCTCTCCCGGATTTCGGTAAACGCGCTCCGTTCCTGTTTTGACTCATAGATAGCCACTCCCCCCATGAGGAGCAGCAGGGCCAGGATGGCACCGTAGCCCACCCCGATCTTTGTCTTAAGCTTCACATCTTTTGACATCTTTGTTCCTCCTTTTAATCAACAGCTTATATCCATTGGCTACGCTGCTTTTTGCAGCGCGCCCATTTCCTCGGCGCTGAGCACCCTGTCGAGATCCAGCAGGATCTTTACCTGATCGCCCGCCTTGGCCATGCCATGGATGTAATTCGTATCCAGGCAGTTCCCAAAGTTCGGCGCGGCCTCGACGTCAGTCCCCTTGATGTTGACCACTTCGGACACTGAATCCACAATGACCCCGATCATCACCTCTCGCTCGCCTCTGGCGATCTCCACGACGATGATGCAGGTCTTGTCCGTGTATTGCACGGACTCCATGCCGAACCTGACCCGCAAATCAACGATCGGGATCACCTTGCCCCGCAGGTTGATCACGCCCTTCGTGAAAGAGGGCGTGTGGGGGACCATGGTGATCTTCATCATCCCAATGATCTCTTTTACCTTTAATATCCCGATCCCATACTCTTCCCCGGCCAGTGAAAAGGTCAGGTACTTGCCATCATGATCTTTGACTGTCTTGCCAGCCTCGTCGAATATCCCTGTCTCCATTTTCCCACTCCTTATTTTTTGTGAATCGTAAATTCATCCAGGGTCAGATGCGTGTCATACATAAGCGCAACTAATGTGCCATTTATGGCATTGACGCTGATGCGGCATAAAACGAGCGCGTCACGAAAGGCCATAAAAAAGCTTGCAGGTTTTAAATAATGTTATTTCAAATTGTTATCTGGTGGCAGCAGATGGAAAAAATGATGAGAGGCAAAAGGGGTCGGCTTTGCTCTTTTTCTGTTGACCGTGCCTGCCTGAAAAAAATGTCCGGTGTGACCGGACATTCTCCAGGCAGGAAGGATATTGTCCGGTCATTCCGGACAAATGAATGGAAAAACAGCTCTCATTTCGTGAGAAGTGTCGTGTTGTTGGATAGATGCCGATAAACTCTCACCATGTGCATGAAGGAACCTTTATCTTTATCTCACCGGAAGCCCTGGGGGGCAGGGAGGCGTTTACGCACCCGCCTCTGAGGCCCTGACAATTGGAAACGCAGACGTGGGAAGATGAATGACTGCCTTCCGGGATCAGGAAAGCCGCTGGAGGATCTCCGGGGCGCTGGCCAGGATCAGGTCGGGCTCGGCCTCGAGCAGATCCTCCCTGCGGGAGTGGCCGGAAAGGACCCCGATCGTGTAGGTCCCGGTCCGGCGGCCCAGGCGGATGTCTATGGGGTGGTCGCCGACCATGGCCGCCTCGGCGGGTTCGGCCCCGAGCAGGGCCAGGGCGGCCATCAGGTGGTCCGGGTGGGGCTTCACCCGGCCGACGTCGTCGCGGCTCAGGAAGGCCTGGCAGTATTGTCCGATGTCCGGGAAGAGCGTGAGCACGGCGCTGCGGCAGTTGCGGGTGATGATGCCCGTGCGCACGGACCGGTCCCGGAGCCCGGCGAGCAGGGGCCGGGTCTGCTGGAAGAGGGCGCCCGATTCGGCGGCGGCGATCTCGATTCCCTCGACCAGGGTCCGGGCGTCACGGAGGAATCCGGGAACCTCGCCGGGGCGGTTCTCCCCGAGCGCGGCGGCCGCTGCTTCGATCATCTCCAGGACATGGAGGGACTGGATCGGGCCGGTGGGAATCCCGAGGCCGGACGCCAGGGCCAGGACGCCCCTGCGCATGGCGGCAAAATCGATGTTCAGCTCGGCCAGCGTGCCGTCGAAATCGAAGACGATGGCCTTCCAGGGTCCCAGGGGCGCGGTCACGTTCGGTTGCGCTCCTTCAGGTAGGTTTCGATCCGCTTCATGCCCTCCGCGATGTTTTCCAGGGAGTTGGCGTAGGAGAAGCGCAGGTAGCCCTCGCAGTTCAGGCCGAAGTCGATGCCTGGCGTGACCCCGACCCGGGCCTTTTCCAGGATGTCGAAGGCCGTCGCGTAGGAATCCCGGGAAAAGGACTTGATGTTGCCCAGCACGTAGAAGGCCCCCGTGGGTTCGACGCTGATGCCCAGGCCCATCTCCCGCAGCCGGCGGATCATGAAGGTCCTGCGGCTGTCGTAGATGGCCCGCATCCGGTCCACGTCCGGTCCCGCCTCGCGCAGGGCGGCCACTCCGGCCCACTGGACAAAGGCGTTGGCGGAGATGAAGAGGTTCTGCTGGATCTTCTGCATCGGCCGGATATAGGGCCTCGGGGCGATCAGGTATCCCAGCCGCCAGCCCGTCATGGCATAGGCCTTGGAGAAGCCGTTCAGCACGAAGGCGTTGTCGGTGAATTCCAGGATGCTGTGCTCCTGTTCCCCGTAGACGAGGCCGTGGTAGATCTCGTCGGAGATGACCGGCAGGCCCAGGGAGGCGATCTCGGCCATCCTGCCCGCGTCCAGGAGGTTCCCCGTGGGGTTGGAGGGGGAGTTGATCAGGACCGCCCGGGTCCGTGGGGTGATCTTCTCCCGGATCGCAGGCGTGGTGTACTGGAACCCCTCGGCCTCGTGGACCGGCACGTCCACCGGGACGCCGTCGAAGAACCGGATGAAGTTGGGATAGCAGGCGTAATGGGGGTCCGAGATGATCACCTCGTCGCCGGGCTCCAGAAGTGCGGCGAAAAGGAGCTGCATGGCCGGCGAGGTCCCGGAGGTGATCAGGACCTGGTCGGGTCCGATCGTCACCCCGTAGCGCCGGTGGTAGTGCTCGCAGACGGCCTCCCTCAGTTCGAGGAGGCCGAGGCTGTGGGTGTAGTGCGTTTTCCCGTCGCGGAGCGCCCGCAGGCAGGCTTCCTTGATGCAGTCCGGCGTGTCGAGGTCCGGCTCCCCCACCTCGAGGTGGATGATGTCCGCCCCGCCCCGCTCCATCTCCTGGGCCTTCTCCAGGACGTCCATCACGATGAAGGGAGGGATCTCCGTGGCCCTGTTCGCAATCCGTAACGCTTCTTCCATATGCTGCTCTCTATGCTCTCTCTCCCGGGGACACAAGATCCCTGTGGCAGTCCTGGTGAAGCTATCCGTTCGGTCGGCCGTCTGTCAAGAAAAAAGGAAGCTGGGCGGGGATTCATATCGTGTCGGGGGATGGATTCCGGGCGCTCATGAAGCTTTTTCGACCCTGCAGCGTCTCGCTCCGCTGCACCGGCAAAAACTCGCGGCTTGCAGCCGCTCAGACAGTTGCCGCTGCGGCCGCTGCGCTTCGCCGGCAGGAGGCCCCGAAAAATCTTCAAATCGCTCCCTAAAAATCCATCCCAGGACACAAGAATCACCGCCCCCGGAGTCCACCCCGGACATGCGGCAGAGGGCATGGAAGGATCGGAAATCTGGTGCAGCTAGGAGGGCCGGCCGGTCCGATAGGCGGACGTCACCGTCCTTTGGACCACCCGCCCGCTTCGCCAGTCCGGCAGCCGGTAATCCCTGTCGACGATGCGGAGGAATTGGACGATGATGTAAAAGGTCGCGCCCCAGAGGACTTCTTCGGTGCCGTCCGGCTCGCGGTGGATCAGGCAGGGGAAGCCGGGGGAGGGGACCGGGTCGGCTCCCGTACCCGGGGAGAACAGGAGCTGGAAGCAGCCGAAATTGTCCTTTTGGCCGAAGGCGGCCAGGGGGATCTCGACGATCCGCTCGACCTCGCGGTTCGGGCGAAGCGCCACCGGGTCCCTGACCAGCGCCGCCAGCGGGAAGATCGTGCGCCTGAAGAGGGTCACGCCGCAGGTGGGCAGGGGGCCGATGAAACGCACCCGCCCGGGCGGGAGGTGGATCTCTTCCCAGGATTCGCGGAGGGCCGTGGCGAGGAAAAGGGCCGTGAGCCTGCCGATGGCGCCCGCGCCTGATCGCCCCCGCCCCGACAGGGTCTGCCGGAGGGGAGGGGGGACCGTCGGGAGCGGGCCGTGGACCAGCAGCAGCCGGAGCAGGCGGTCGAGGATCGGATCGACCAGCCCTCCGGGAAAGCTCAGGTCCCCGGGCTGGGGGACGAATGCGGAACGCTTGATCAACTGGAAGACGTATCCGGCATCCGCGGGGCCGGGGCCGGCACCGCTCCCGGGAGAGGGGGGACGAAGGGCCAGGGGGACCAGGACTCCGGCGGCCCGCCAGGGGGCGATGGTCTTCCGGGAATCCCGGACCTTCTGCGCGGCGAGGAGAAAATCGGAGGGATGGTTCCAGAGACTTTCGGCGATCTTCGCCGGGAACTCCCCGGCCCGATCGTGATCCCCGGAACGGGGCGAAAGGGCGCTCATCAGGACAACTCCTTCTCCAGGATGCGGCCGATGACCCTCTCGTACCAACTCCCCCAGGGAAAGGGCTGGAGGAACCCGCAGTGGCCGCCGTAGGGCTGGATCGAGACCTCCAGATGGGGGTTCTTGGGAAGCCGGCGGAAGTCCTCCACCGGGACGACGGGATCGTCCTGGGAGGTGAAGATCGTGACCGGCATGGCGACGGGGGCCAGGGCGTCGCCGGTCAGGGTGTAATGGTTGAAGTAATCCCGGTAGGAGGAAAAATCCGGGTAGTAGGCCATGATGGCCTCGGTCATCGACAGGCAGGTCCGGTGACGGAGGACCCCGTCGAAGCGGTAGAGGTCGGGGAAGAGCCGCTCCTTCGTGCGCAGGGACCGCTTCCATTTCGCGAGGAAGTAGCGCCGGTAGAGGGCGGGGCCGGAGTCGATGGCCAGCGTGGCTTTGTAGGGGTCCAGGGCCGGGCTGATCGCAAAGACCCGCCTGAGGGTGGCGATGGGTTCCCGGGACTGCCTCAGGGCGATGCGGAGCGCGAAGTTTCCCCCCAGGGAGAACCCGATGAGGTAGGAGGGCCTGCCGGGCAGGCATTGGGTGGCCCTGTCCACCGCACGGGCCGTCTCCTCCAGAAGGGCGCCGTGAAAGAGGCCGCTGTTGAGGTGATGGCTCCGGCCGTGGTCCCTGAGATTGAGGCGGAAGACCTCGAAACCCATCCGGTAGAGGTAACGGCCCGTGGAGAGGACGTAGGTGGAGCCGGCGCTGCCCTCCCATCCGTGCAGGATGACGACCAGTCCCCGTGGGGTCCCGGCCTGCCGGGCATGGTATCCCAGGAGACGGACGCCGTCCCCGGCGTCGACGATGACCTCCCGGGAGGCGTCGGTCATCTCGTTTGGCCCCCAGACCCTCAAGCCCAGGCTGCCGAAGATTGTCTGCAGATGGGGGCTTCGGGTCCAGGGCGAAGGCCGGAAGGAATCCTCCATGGCTGTTCCTCGGACAAATGAACAAGAGCCCGGCCGTCGGGCCGGGCTCTTGCGGGTATTGGTGGCGGTGCAGGGAATCGAACCCCGGACACTACGGATATGAGCCGTATGCTCTAACCGGCTGAGCTACACCGCCAGAATCGCTCGCAGAGGCGCTTATGGGTGAGGGGAAGAGGGCAGACCCTCCGGGTCGCCCCGCCCCTGATCAAGGTGCGCACCCCATTATAACAGTTTTTCCGAATTGTCAATCCCCTATGACCCTTTTGGCAGCGAGGTTTATTATCCATCCTCGCGCACAGCGCAAACCGGAGCCGCTATGGCCCCTTGAGGTCGTAGGCCACGATGACGCTCCGGCCCCTCATGGAACCGCCGACGGACAGGACCAGGGAGAGCACGACCTCGTTCTCGCCGTCGTTGTCGATGTCCTTGAACTGATAGTCGGAGACGTAGCCGTTGATCTTCTTGGTCCTCCAGTTTTCGACCATCCCGGTGCCGTCCCATTCCAGGTCGTAGACCTCGGCCGAGCTGAAGAGCTTGACGCGCTCCAGCAGTCGGGCCGACGACGAGGCGTTCTTCACGACGATGGTCTCCTGCTTGCCGTCCTTGTTCGTGTCGTAGTTCAGGATCCGCAGGTTGATGAAGTAGACCTTGTTGGGATCGTCCGTGGGCGCGGAGGATCCCTGCTTGTGGGGATCGATGCTCGTGTTGCTCCCGCCGAACACGTCCTCGCTTTTCCAGATGAATTCGTCGCTTCCGCCGAAGATGCGGAGTTCGGAAAGGGGCTTGGTGGTCTGTTCGAAGACGCACAGATAGTCGTCGTTGTTGAGCGAAACGATCCGCTCGGTGCTGCTGGCGCCCATACGGCTGAGGGTCAGGCCGAAGACGGACAGGCCCTTGGGAATCTTCATGGCCCGCCCTTCGACGTACTTCCCTTCCTGATACACGATTTCATAGATCTGCGTGTCGAAGGGGTCCTCCAGCCCGCGCCGCTGTCCCACCAGGAGCGGTTCCCCGGAACCGTTGTCGATGACCCTCAGGAACCAGGGGAGATCGGAGGCGATCGTCTGGAACTTGCCGTTCCTGAATTCGACGACGAGCGACTGCGCCAGCTGGCCCACGTCGTTCGACACGATGATCTCCTTGATCCCGTTGTTGTTGAAATCGCCGACGTCGACGCTGATGTAGTTGTCGTAAGACTTGCCCTGGATCGTCTGGATGAGCTTGAATTCCCCGCCCTTCTTCGGCTTCTGGTAGATCATGATCGAATTGGAATCGATCATGACGGTTTCGTTCAGCCCGTCGCCGTTCACATCGCCGATGTCCATGCCCCTAAGGAGAGTCGAAAACTGCTGGCTTTTCCAGAAGGTGTTCCGGTTGAGGGGCTGCTCGGCATTGATGAAGTCGGGGTTGATGGAGGAGGTGAAGGTCCCCCGTTTGCCCCCGCGCATCCCAGAGATGATCTCCGCTTCCCGGGCGCTCTGGGTAGCGGCGGGTTTTCGGGAGACGATGACCTGCCCGGAGGAGGGGACCGGCGGAACCGGTGCGGCCGCCTGGGCCGCCTGGATGGTGGTTCCGAGGATCTGAATTTCGACCTTGGAGGCGAAATCGTTGATCTTCGGCATCACGTCGTCCATGGTCGGGCACTGCCCGGAGAAGGAGACGGCCTGCTTTTTGGCCGCGACGTCGAGGAGCTTGCCGTCGATGTTCAGGACGCTGCCGAACTTGGTGATGCTGCCCCAGATGACGTAATCGGCGCCGAATTTTCCGCCCAGCCCGTAGACGTCG
>JAJFUM010000040.1 GCA_021372415.1 Deltaproteobacteria bacterium | reverse complement strand
AGCTTATACCCGGACGGGAATTTGAACGTGGTGATGTTCTTCTTGATGTAATCGTATACCTTTTCATTGATGTTGGTCACATCAATAATACAAGGCATTGCCGCATTCTCGCCCATTGGATCGCCTCGAAGATTTCTCCTGTGACGGGATGTGGTATGTGAAATCTGAAACCGGTGGACAAAGTCCTGTCATAGATGACTGGGAATGTCAAGATTTTTTCTGATCGTCCACTCCCCCCCGGGGGATCATGAAAACCACGCGGATAATCCATGGCGCATGGTTCACGACCTCCGTTTCGATACAATCGATATCGTAATTGGGAGGATCGGATGAACAGCCTGCATCATTACTTCTTGACAAACCAGTCGTGCTGTGAAATAAAATCTAATAAATGTGAAATTTCAGATTTTTGATATACTCTTGGTCAGTACAGGGGATTGTCAGAACAATCGGTGACAAAGGAGCTTTGTCGTGCTCGTTCCGTTCGTGAGCCGGCTGCACAGAGCAAAGGTGTGCACATGTCTTTCAAGGTTCTGTTGACCGAGTCTATCGCTGTACAGGGGATTGAGCTTCTGAAGCGAGGGGCCGAAGTTTGCATTGCGCCCAGTCCGTTGCTCGAGGACCTGCTTCCCCTGATTCCGGACGCTGACGCGTTGCTGGTCCGCAGTTCACCGGCAGCAGAGGTGCTGATGAAGGCCGGCAGGAAACTTAAGGTTATCGCTCGGCACGGCATCGGCGTGGACAACATCGATCTGGAGGCAGCGACTCGTCTCGGCATTTGGGTGGTCAACACACCGGATGCCAATACCAATGCCGTGGCGGAACATGCTCTCTGGGCAATCATGCACTGCGCCCGTCACTTCAACCGCGCCGAGAGGGCCTTCCGCCGCGGCGACTTTTGCGTACCCGGTTCGCTGCCCGGCTTGGTTCAGAAGCTCGGATACAGCACATGGGAACTCAGAGGCAAGGTCCTGGGATTGGTGGGCCTGGGACGGATCGCCAGGCGCCTGGCCCATATGGCCGGCGTCGGCATGGGTATGCGCGTAAAGGCCTGCGATCCTCTGGTGGCCGACGATGTCTTCGCCGCGGCAGGTGTGGAAAGGATTTGCGATCTGGACACGCTCCTGCAGGATGCAGACTTCGTCTCCCTCCACATCCCTTACCTCAGAGAAACCCATCACCTCATCAGTACGCGGGAACTGGCCCTGATGAAGCCGGACGCCTTCCTGATCAATGCCGCCCGGGGCGGTGTGGTGGATGAAGCGGCCCTCTTCCGGGCCCTGAGAGAGGGAAAACTGGCCGGGGCGGCCCTGGATGTCTTCGAGAAGGAACCTCCGGATCGGGAACTGCCGTTTTTCGAACTGGAAAATTTGGTCCTGACCCCGCACATCGCTGCCATGACCGATGTGGCGCTTATCAATATGGCCGTAGACGCTGCAGAGGGGGTTCTCGATGTTCTGGAAGGACGGATGCCGAAGTATCTGGTGAATGCAGAGGCACTCAGGAATGCCCGGCATCCGAAGTGAATAGGGAAAGGGTGATATTGTCGGAAAGGACAGGTGAGATCATTGGGACGTGAAGTCAGATTGATGCAGGGCAATCAGGCGATCGCGGAAGGGGCCTTCTACGCGGGCGCCAGATTCTACGCCGGATACCCAATCACCCCCTCCTCGGAAATTGCCGAGGAATGCTCGAGACGGATGCCGCAGTTGGGCGGCGTGTTCATGCAGATGGAGGATGAGATCGCCAGCATGGGCGCCGTCATCGGGGCATCTCTGGCCGGGGCAAAGTCTTTCACGGCGACAAGCGGACCCGGCTTCTCTCTCATGCAAGAGAACCTGGGCTTGGCCGTCATGGGCGAGGTGCCCTGCGTGGTCGTCAATGTGCAGCGGTCGGGACCCAGCACGGGGCTTGCAACGAAGCCGGGCCAGTCGGACGTCATGCAGATCCGGTGGGGAAGACACGGGGATCAATCGGTGATCGCCCTCTGTCCCGCCACGGTTTCGGAGTGTTTCTCCCTGACGGTTCAGGCATTCAATTTTGCCGAGAGATTTAGGGTCCCGGTCGTTCTGGCACCCGACGAGGTCGTTGGTCACCTGCGGGAGAACGTGACCGTTCCGGAACCAGGCGATCTGGCGGTGATCGACCGGAAAAAGCCGGCAGGCGTACCGGAAGACTATAAACCCTTTGCGGCGGATGCCGACGGGGTGGCGCCGCTGGCCGCCTTCGGCAGCCCGTATGTCTTCCATGTATCGAGTTCCATGCACGGCCCGGAGGGATACAGCAACAACAATCCGGCCAATGCGACATGGCGCGTCACCCAGTTGCACCGCAAGATCGAGATGCACCGGGACGAGATCGTCCTCACCAGGACTTTTGATGTCCAGGATGCGGACATTCTCCTGATCGCTTTCGGGGCCACGACACGTGCCAGTCGTGCGGCGGCGCTGGAACTCCGGAAAAAGGGGATCAGGGCCGGCGTGCTGCAGTTGATCACACTCTGGCCCTTTGCCGACAAGGAGGTGGCACGGCTCGGCCAGAAGGCCAGAACAGTCGTGGTCACCGAGATGAACTACAGCGGTCAGGTGGCCGGCGAGGTCCGCAAGGCCTTGGGGTCCGGGGCGGACCTGAGGCAGGTCAACAGCTTCAACGGCCAGATCATCACACCGCAGGATATCCTCAAGGTGATCGGATGAACAATGAAACGGTCAGAGAGTGAAGGGGGATAACGTGTCGCACGCAACAGGCATGAAATATCTGAAAGACGGGGTCCTGCCTCACATGTGGTGTCCGGGATGCGGCGTGGGTGTCATGCTGGGCGCATTGCTGAGGTCCTTCGAGGAATTGGGGTACAGGCGTGAGGATACGGTGGTCGTCACGGGAATCGGCTGCACGGGAAAGGCCGACGACTATCTGGTCACCAATGCCCTGCACACGACCCACGGCCGTGCCCTGACCTATGCCACGGGGATCAAGGCATTCAACCCCGCGCTGCACGTGGTGGCTCTGATGGGGGACGGGGACAGCGTCACGATCGGAGGGAACCATTTTCTGCACACCGCCCGGAGAAACATGGACATCACCGCGATCATCATCAACAACTTCAATTTCGGCATGACCGGCGGCCAGTTCTCCGGAACGACCCCGGGCGGTATGTTCACCCAGACCTGCGTTTACGGCAACCCGGAACGGGGGGTCAATATCTGCGCCCTGGCAGAGGTTGCCGGAGCGAATTACGTGGCCAGAACCACGCCCTACCACGTCTGGGAGATGAAGACCAGCATCAAGGAGGCCCTGACCAAGAAAGGGTTCTCCGTGGTGGAGGTTTACAGCCCCTGCCCCACGAATTTCGGTCGGCACAATGACATGAAGACTGCGGCCGACATGCTCCATTGGCTCAGGGACAAGGCGCTCCCCGTTGACGAGTTCAACCGGCGGCCGCTGCAGGAACGGGAGGGTTTTTTCCCGATCGGAAAGATGGTGGACCGGAACGAACCGGATTTCAACGAGCGGTACGACCAAATCAGGACGATCGCCTGCAAGGGCTAGAGGAAGGGAACGGAAGGATATGAAAAAGGAGAGATACGAGGTGATCCTGGCCGGTTCCGGAGGGCAGGGCCTGGTGGTGTCGGGAATCATGCTGGCAGAGGCGGCCATTCTGGAGGGCAAAAATGTCGTTCAGACCGTCTCCTATGGCATTGCCTCCCGGGGTGGTTTTTCGATGGCCGGGGTGATCATCGACCGGGACGAGATCATCTTCCAGGAGGTTCAGAACGCGGACATTGTGCTGGCCCTGACGGAGGAGGCCATGGAAAGGTTCCAGTCGCTGACCGGACGGGGGACGGAGATCCTGTACGATACCACCCTGCTGAAAGCAAGACAGGGTGACCATCTCTCCGGCCACCCCTTCACGGAGATGGCCAGCCGGATCGGTCATGTGGGGATGGCGAACATCATCGCCCTGGGCTGCATGGCCAAGCAATACGGGATGGTGGAGACCCAGAGCCTGGCCACGGTGATCGAGAAGCGTTTTTCTGGAAAAACCCTGGCGTTGAACCTGGAAGCTCTGGAGGCTGGCATCGCGCTGGTCACCCCATAGTTCACCGACTCGTTTTCCGGGCGGCCGGTTCCGGTTAGGAACCTCGGGCCTCCTGGAGGGGAAACGGATGATAGCGGTTAGAAAGGAGTTGTCATGGGAGCCGCATGCGACCTGAAGAAAACCATTGCCCCCTGTCGGGAGGCCTGTCCCGCCGGGATCGACGTTCCGCGGTATATCCGACATATCCGGAACCGGGATTTCGACGGGGCGCTGGCCGTGATCCGCGAAAGGATCCCTTTTCCCGCCGTATGCGGCCACGCCTGTGTTCACCCTTGCGAATCTAAATGTGCACGCATCCAGTACGACGACGCCATCGCCATCCGTCTGTTGAAGCGTGCGGCGGAAGAGCGGGGCCTCGGTGCGCCGTCATACGGGATAAAGGCGAAGCCCAGCGGCAGGAGAGTGGCTGTGATCGGGTCCGGCCCCTGTGGTCTGACAGCGGCCTATTACCTTGCCGGGAAGGGACATGCCGTGACCGTTTTTGAAGCCCTGCCCGAGGCGGGAGGGATGCTCCGTTATGGCATTCCGGAATACCGGCTGCCCAACGATGTGGTCGATCGTGAGATTGATGCGATCCGGCGGCGAGGCGTCGAGATCGTCACCTCCTCGTCCGTCCGGTCCGCCCAGGAATTGAAGGACCAGGGTTACGATGCCGTCCTGGTCGCATCGGGCGCCTGGAAACCATTGAAAATGGGTATTGAAGGAGAGGACTCCTCCCTGGTCATGGACGGCCTGGCCTTTCTCAAGGCAGTCAATACGGGAGCGATGACGGCCGTCGGAAAGAAGGTCATTGTGGTCGGCGGCGGCAATTCGGCCATAGATGCCGCACGGGCCAGTGTCCGCATGGGTGCGAAGGTGACCCTGCTCTACCGCCGAAGCCGTCAGGACATGCCGGCATCGCCGGACGAGGTGGCGGAGGCCGAGGAGGAAGGGGTCCGCATCGTGTTCATGACCACGCCGATCAGGGTTCTTGGGGGAAAGGTCCTCTGCATCCGGATGGCTCCCGGTCCCCTGGACAACAGCGGAAGGCCGAGGCCCGTGCCCGTCGAAGGGAGCGAATTTTCGCTCGCCTGCAACACCATCATCATGGCCGTTGGTCAGACGGCCGATGCGGAGGCCTTAAAACTGGTGGAGAACCGGAATGGCACGGTGAAGGTCGATGCGAAATCTGCGACAACGATACCGGGCATTTTTGCCGCGGGCGATGCGGTCACGGGACCCAAGACCATCATCGACGCCATCGCCCAGGGACGGTCGGCCTGTTCCTCCATAGACCGCCATCTCGGCGGCGACGGGAAAATCGATGAAGATGTTTCCCCCGATGAAAGCCCGTCGCTGCCGGACCCCAGCCCGATGGGGACAGGACGGCCCCTGCCGAAACGGCTTCCTCTGAAGGCGAGGAAGCAGGGCTTCGACCTTGTCGAATCGGGGTACGATGAGGAAACCGCCGTTTCCGAGGCGCAACGATGCTTGGCCTGCGACATCCGTCAATACACGGTGGAGGTCAACCCGGTGATCTGCAAGGAATGCGGCTATTGCCGGGAGATGTGCCACATGGGCATTTTTGCAACCTCCGAGACTTTCAACGCCAACGGCTACAAGCCGTCTGTCGTCACGAGTTCGGACCGGTGCGTGGGATGCCTGAAGTGCCTCTACGTCTGTCCGGATTTTGCCATCAGGATCACAGAGGGCCAGCCGGAACGGGGTCCGGCGTAGATCCCGCCGGTCCATTCCCAGCGCATTCAAAGCACGGTCGCTCTCGCGGCAACACTGCCGTCTGGGGTGATCCCGCTTGCAGGTCGTGACCGGCCTCAATAGGCCGGTATCGTCCTTCTCGTCCCCACGCTTCATGAAAGGAAGCCCCCCGTATAGATGCCGGGGGGCTTCCTTTCGTCTATCTCCTCTATCAGGCACCTCGCCAGGGGCATTCCATTCCGGCAGGCAAGGTGACCCAACCACTTCCAAGGCTATAGGGTTACGACAGTGGCTGCCATCATCTCAGGCCGATAAGTTTCCGGGCCACGACAACCCGCTGGATCTCGTTGGTCCCCTCGTAGATCTGGCAGATCTTGGCGTCCCGCATGTGGCGCTCGGCGGGGTACTCCTTGATGTAGCCGTAGCCGCCGAAGATCTGGACCCCCTCGATCGCGGCCCGCATGGCGACGTCGGAGGCGTAGAACTTGGCCATCGCCGCCTCCTTCTCGAAGTCCAGGCCGTTGTCCTCGAGCCAGGCGGCACGGAGAAGCATCAGCTCCGCCGCATCCAGTTCGGTCGCCATGTCGGCGAGCTTGAACTGGATCGCCTGGAAGGTCGCGATGGGCTTGCCGAACTGGATCCGCTCGCGAGAATAGGCCAGGGCGTCTTCCAGGGCGGCCCGGCCTATTCCGCAGGCCTGGGCGCCGATCCCGATCCTTCCTGCGTCGAGTCCCGAGAGCATCTGCTTGAACCCCTGGCCCGGTTTGCCCAGCAGGTTTTCCGCCGGGACCTCGGCGTCCTCAAAGACCAACTCCGACGTTCCGGAGGCGAGAATCCCCATCTTCTCCTCCACCTTGCCCACCTTGAATCCGGAGGTCTCCTTCAGGTCGACGATCAAATTGATGATCCCCTTGTATCCGGCCGCTGGATCGGTCGTCGCTGCCAGGACACAGTACCGGGCCACGTTGCCGTTGGTGATGAAGCTCTTCACTCCGTTGACGACGTAACGGTCGCCTTTGAGCTCCGCCCGGCACTTTAGGGAGGCGGCGTCGGACCCAGCCCCGGATTCCGTCAGGGCGTAACAGCCCTCGACCTTGCCTCCGGCAACGGGTGCGAGGAACTTCTTCTTCTGCTCCTCCGTGCCGAAGGCCTTGACCGGATAACCGTAGAGGCTGTTGTTCACCGAGGTGATGACGCCGCAGCTGGCGCAGGCCTTGGAGATCTCGATCAGGGCCATCACGTACGTGACGTTGTCCATCCCGGCGCCGTCGTATTCCGTCGGGACGGCGACCCCCATGAGTCCCATCTCGCCGAGTTGCCGGCAGATTTCCTCTGGATGGCGGTGGGTCCGGTCCAGTTCCGCGGCGATCGGTTTGATGTGGCTCTCCGCGTATTTCCGGACCATCTCCCGGACCATCTTCTGTTCTTCTGTTGGTGCAAAATTCATTTAAGAACCTCCCTCACTTGCGTAGTTTTTCTAGGTGACTCAATGCCATTCCTAGATCATATTTGCCCTTGTGCAAAGTGCCAATCCCCTTACCCTTGGCGATTGGCGTTCCGTCGTGCGCCTCCTCTGCGGATCGACGGACCCCTCAGGCATCCGTGCCGGGGTTGTCGGCGGTCGGGTCACCGCTCGCCCGGGTTGGGGACCTGCATCCCCCGGGGCCTGTCGAACCATGCGGTCTCATTTTCCCTTGAAAGCCGGTTTCCGCTTCTCAAGAAAGGCCTTCATCCCCTCCTTCTGATCGTCGGTGCTGAAACACTGGGCACAACATTCCACTTCGAGGCGGCAAGCGTTGTCGAGAGCCAGGTCATAACCGTAGTTGACGGCGTGCTTGGCCATCTTGAGGGCGAAACCAGGCATCTCTGCCAGTTTCCGGGCAAACTTGAGGGTTTCCTCCATCAACTGTTCCGGAGGAAGGATGCGGTTGACCAGGCCGATCTCGTAGGCACGCTTTGCATCAATCTGCGCACCGCCGAGGATCAGTTCCTTGGCCCGGCCCATCCCGATGATCCGGGGTAGGCGCTGGGTGCCTCCCCAGCCGGGGATAAGACCGATCAAGATTTCTGGCTGGCCGAAGACGGCCTTTTCGGAGGCGAAACGGATGTCGCAGGCGAGGGCAATCTCTGCGCCCCCTCCGAGGGCATAACCGTTGACGGCGGCGATGACCGGTTTGGGAAGGGTTTCAATTTGCCGCAGGGTCTCCTGGCCCGCTTCCATAAAGGCGAGGGCCTCCTGGGGGCGGAGATCCTGCATCTGGGAGATGTCGGCGCCGGCCACGAAGGCCTTTTCTCCCGCCCCGGTCAGGACGAGGACCTTGACGGCATCGTCCTTCCTGCAGTGGGATACCGCGTCCGACAGTTCGGCCATTGTTGCGGAATTCATTGCATTGAGCGCCTTGGGCCGGTTGAAGGTCAGCGTCGCTACGCCCCCATCGACTGTAAAAAGGATATTGTCATAGGCCATCTTCCGTGCTCCTTTCAATGCATCTTTTCAAAGCCCGTCACATCCGTTCGAGGACGATCGCCATCCCCTGGCCACCGCCGATGCAGAGTGCCGCGAGACCGAGGTTGCAGTCCTTTTTTTGCATCTGTATGGCCAGGCTGTAGGTGATCCGTGCACCAGTGCAGCCGATGGGATGGCCGATGGAGATGCCGCTCCCGTTGAGGTTGCACCGTTCCAGGTCGATGTTCAACTCCCGGATGCAGGCGAGTGCCTGGACGGCGAAGGCCTCGTTGAGCTCGACCAGATCGATGTCCCGCATGGTGAGGCCCAGCTTCCCGAAGAGTTTCCGTGTGGCCGGAATGGGGCCGAGCCCCATGTAGGCCGGATCCACGCCGCCCGAGGCATAGCCTTTGATCCGGGCGAGGGGTT
Organism: Deltaproteobacteria bacterium; assembly: GCA_021372415.1. GTDB lineage: Bacteria > Desulfobacterota > Syntrophia > Syntrophales > UBA5619 > JAKAFS01. The sequence goes on along the minus strand of JAJFUM010000040.1, from coordinate 14,434 downwards.
TGACCCCGAGTTCTTTCGCCTTGTCAGCGGACATGACCACGACCGCTGCAGCGCCGTCGTTGATTCCCGAGGCATTGCCAGCGGTGACCGTCCCGCCGTCTTTCTTGAAGGCCGTCGGAAGCGCGGCCATCTTTTCCAGAGAGGTGTCCATCGGCCGCTCGTCCGTGTCGAAGACGAGGGGCTCCCCCTTCTTCCTCGGGATGACCACGGGGACGATCTCGTCGGCCACCGCGCCCTTTGAGATGGCGGCCCTGGCCCGCTGATGGCTGAGGAGAGCCAGCTCATCCTGTTCCCTGCGGGTGATCCCGTAGCGGGCAGCGATGTTCTCGGCCGTGAATCCCATGTGATAGCCGTTGAAGATCTCGTAGAGCCCGTCGTAGACGACCAGGTCCGTGATTTTGCCGTAGGGCGAGCACATCCGGTACCCCCAGCGGGCGTCCGGGAGGACCAGGGGAACGTTGGACATGTTTTCCATCCCGGCCGCCACGACGGCCTCGGCATCACCCGCCTTGATGGCCTGGGCGGCCAGTGCGATCGCCTTCATCCCCGAGGCGCAGACCTTGTTAACCGTGATGGCGGTGGTCTCCTCGGGAAGACCTGCACGGATGCCGGCCTGACGGCCAGGGTTCTGCCCGAGTCCTGCCTGAAGGACGTTTCCGACGATGCATTCGTCGAAGTAAACGGGTTTTGCGCTTTCCGGGTAATCGTAGTATTTCTTCTGGAGTTCCGTCGGTCCCCCGCCTTTGAAAACGTCGGGTTTGAAGGCACGGATGGCTTCGCTGACCTCGGGCCTAAGTCCGGCCCTGCGGATCGCCTCCCGGATGACCAGTGCGCCCAGATCGGTGGTTTCGACTCCCTTGAGAGATCCGCCGAAACTGCCTACGGCGGTCCTTGCCCCACTGACGATCACCACATCTCTCATTGGTTGCAACCTCCTTCGAATTTTAAACCCGGATCAACATCGCATCGCCCTGGGCCGCCCCGGAACAGATCCCGCAGACCCCCAGCCCCCCGCCCCGCCTTTTGAGTTCGTAAGCCAGGGTCATCAGGATCCTCGCCCCCGTCGCCCCGATGGGTTGGCCGTAGGCGATGGCGCTTCCGTTCACGTTCACCTTGGCGAACATCTCTTCCTTGGTCATCCCCAGGATCGTCCGGGCGCTGACCAGGACCACGGCGGCGAAGGCCTCGTTGATCTCGACCAGTTTGATCTTTTCGAGCGTCAGGTCGTTCTGCGCCAGGATCTTCCGGATGGCGAGCCCCGGGACTGTGGCGATGTCCTTCGGCGGCTGGGAGACCTCCGCGTAATCAAGGATCGTGCACAGGGGCGCAAGGCCCAGCTCGCGGGCCTTCTCGGCGCTCATGAGGAGGCAGACGTCCCCACCGTCGTTGACGCCAGGGGCATTCCCGGCCGTGACGCTTCCCGGCTCGCCGGTGACGGTGCTCTTGTGGCCGAAGACCGGTGGGAGCTTGGCGAGGCCTTCCGGGGTTGTATCCGTACGCGGTCCTTCATCCTGGCTTATCACGGAGGTCTTCTTCCCCTCCCGGACCTCCACGGGAAAGACCTCCTCATCCAGACGGCCCGCCTTCATCGCCTCGCAGGCGGCCAACTGGGAATGGAGGGCCCATTCGTCCTGGTCCGCCCGGCTGAAGCCGAACTCGTCGGCGACTTCCGAGCCGTGGAGAGCCATGTGGCGGTTGTAAAAGGCGCACCAGAGGCCATCGTTGACCATTAGGTCCACGGCGGGTCGGGTGGGAAGGCCCATCCGGGCGCCCCAGCGCATCTCGGGCAGGCTGAAGGGGGCGTTGGTCATGCTTTCCTGGCCGCCGGCGATGCAGATGTCGGCGCGGCCCAGCTGGATCATCTGGACGGCGAGATCCACCGTCTTGATCCCGGAGGAACAGACCTTGTTCACGGTGATGCTGGGGACCGTCTCAGGCAGTCCCGCCAGAATCGTGGCCTGACGGCTGGGAACTTGGCCTGAGCCGGCGGCGACGACCTGCCCCATGAAAACGTAATCCACGTCGGCGGGCCGGACCTTCCCGCCCGTCCGGCGCAGGACCTCCTTGATGGCCAGGGCGCCGAGCTCCGGGGCGGTAAAGCCCTTGAGGGCTCCGCCGAACCGGCCGTATGGCGTCCGGCAGGCCTCGACCATGACCACTTCGCGCAGACCTGCGGAGGCCTTCTTCGCGGCCGTCGCCGAAAAATCAGGTTTCCTCTCGCCAAAGGGGGCCACGGGGGCCCTGGCGTATTTTTCTGACATCTTCTGATCCAGTTTCTGGGGCACCTTTTCCATGGTCATTCTCCGATCTTTTCTACCCATTCGATTTCCCGCGGGACCTTATAGGTGGACAGGTAGGTCCGGCAGTGCTTGAGCAATTCCCTCTCGTCGGCATCTACGCCCGGTTTTCTGACGACGAGGGCCTTGACGATCTCCCCGCGGAGGAGGTCCTCCTTGCCGACGATGCGGGCTTTGGCCACGGCTGGATGGAGTTCAAGAACGATTTCGATCTCCCGGGGATAGACGTTGAAGCCGCTGGTGATGATCATCCGCTTCTTCCTTCCGGTGAGGAAGATGTAACCCTCCTCGTCCATCCGGCCCAGATCGCTCGTGTAGAGCCATCCGTCCTTGAGGACCTGGGCGGTCCTTTCCGGGTCCTTGTAGTAGCCCTTCATGATGTTCTCACCCCGGAGGATCAGTTCCCCGATCGTCCCCCTGGGGACCTCCTGCCCCTGATCGTCGACGATCTTGGCCTCGACATTGGGGATGGGGGTGCCGATCGAGCCATGTTTCTGGGGCATGTCCAGGCGGCTGAAAGAGGAGACCGGCGAGGCCTCGGTGAGGCCGTAGCCTTCCATGATCTTGACCTTGAATTTCTCCTCAAAGACGGGGATGAAATCCGACGGCATCGCCGCCCCCCCGGTAACGCAGAGCTTCAGGGAATCGGTCCGGAACCGCTCAGCCCCCTCGAAGAAGAGCATCCCCAAGAATAGCCTCGGTACGGCGCAGATATAGGTTACCTGTTCCTTTTCGATGGCGTTAAAGATCCCCTCGAGGGTGAATCGGTCCATTAGGACAACGCTGGCACCCACACGCAGCGGCGAAACCATGTTGGAGACGGCCCCGAAGGAGTGGAAGAAGGGAATAATGGCCAGCCCCCGGTCCCCGGCCCCCCGGTGACATATCGTCCTGAGGAGGAGCGATTGGGTCAGGAGGTTCTTGTGGGTCAGGACCGCCCCGAGGGGCTTGCCTGTCAGTCCCGCCGTATAGATCATCACCGCAGGGTCGTCGTCCGCAAGCTCCGGGATGGCGTCATCGGAGGGGGTGTTGGTGACGATCGGACCGAAGGGGATCTCCTCCCCGTTGGCGGTGATCAGATGGCGGCAGAGAGGAAGTTCCCCACGGATCTCTTCGAACCGCTTGGCCAGTCCCTCTTGGGTGATGAGGCACTTGGCATCGCTGTTGCCCAGGAGGTGGCGCAGTTCATAGGGGGTGGATTGGACGTTCAACGTCACGGCGACGCCGCCGATCTTCTGGACGGCGAAATAAGCCACGACGAATTCCGGGCAGTTGGGGAACATGACGGCCACCTTGTCCCCCTTGGTGAGGCCCAAGGACCGCAGATGGTTCCCCAGAGCGGCGGTGAATCGATTCAGATCCCGGAAGGAAATTCTCCTTGCACCATGGATCAGGGCCACCTGATCCCCATATTTTTCAGCGCTTTGCGCCAGCATCTTTCCCAGGCTCATGATTTCTCTTCAACCCCTGATTTTTTCGCTCCTCCATAGCACAGGAGGTGAAAAGATGCCAATAAAAAAGACCGTTTCGCCCTGTGGACCGCCGGCCTGGCCTCAGGCATTGGCTTCCCCGTTGAAATGCGATCGAGGGCATTCCCCGCGGGGCCATTTTCTCCTTGATAGAACCCAGCCCTTTTTCTATAATGCCTCTGCCTTGCAGGACACCCCCGCAGGTGCGGAATCATCACATCTGCCCGGACTTGAGGGGCGGTTGGTCTTCCAAGGAGGCTTTCCCCGCAGGTTTGATGACCACCGTGATTGTCTCCAAAGGTCGATCGTTACCACATACGAAAAGGAGGGGATATGAAGAAAACCGTTTTGGGGGTGCTGTTCCTGCTGTTGTGGACCGTTTCCATGGCCTCGGCCGCTGAACTTAAGGTCGGGGAAAAGGCCCCGGACTTTAAGTTGAGCGATTCCACGGGCAAGGAGTACTCGCTGGCCGACCCGCATTTCAAGGGGAAGGTCCTCTATATCGCCTATGTGGACCCCGACGAAAAGGACACGAACAACCACGTGGAAGATGCCTTGAAGAAGGAAAAGGAATCAGGCGCCCTGGACAAGACCCGTTACGAGGGATTCGGGATCGTCAATCTGAAGGCCAGCGGCCTGCCGAACTTTATCATCAAGGCGTCCATCAAGAGCAAGCAGGAGAAAACCGGGGCCATCATCCTGCTCGATTACGATTACGCCATCCTCAATCTCTGGGGGGTCAAGAACGACTCCTCCGACGTGGTCGTCCTGGACAAGGAACGGATCTGCCGGTACCTCTACAACGGCAAACTGCCGCAGGAGGAGTTGGCGAAGATGCTGCAGATCATTAAGGAATACCAGGCCAAGTAGCCTTTTCGGCGGTGTGATGCTTTCGGGCGGGGGATCAATCCCCCGCCTTTGTGCAACCCATGGAGATCTTGGGGGGGAACCTTCGTGAACTGGGGCATGAGGCGTACGTGGGGTGGTGGTATCATGACGGGATATGATGGCTCCCGGGATCCGGATTCCTTCTGAGACTTCTGATGGAGCAAGCCGTTGCGGGAGTGAGGTCGATGATGGAGGGGCGCCGACGGATCGCGGTGGTCATTCCCAAGTACGGACTTGTTGGGGGGGCGGAAGGCTTTGCCGCCGAACTCACCGAACGGATCGCCGTGGATCCCCGGTTCGAGGTTCACGTCTTTGCCAACCGTTGGGCGGCTCTCTCGGATCGGATCTCCTTTCATCGAATTCCCATTTTTAGATTCCCCCGTTTTTTGATCTCGCCGAGCTTTGCCTGGTTCGTCCGCCGGTGTATGGCTGCCTCGGGCCCCTTCGACCTGGTCCACACCCATGATCGGATCTTTGCAGCCGATATCTATACCATGCACGGCATCCCCCACCGCTGGTGGGTCCGCCAGGTGCGTCAGAAGGAGAGGATGAGCCTCTTCGACCGTGCCACTGCCTGCGTGGAAGACCGTCTGATCTATCGAGGCGGGTGCCGTCGGTTTCTGTCTGTTTCGGAACTGGCCCGGAAGGTCTTCCTGGAAGAGTATCCGGTCGATCCGGAACGGGTAATGGTCCTCCACCCCGGGATCGACGGGACCATTTACGGCAAACTCGATCGGGAGCGATGCCGGCGGGACGTAAGGGGCCGCCTTGGGATCGGTCCCGATAACCCGCTGATTCTCTTCGTTTCCATGAATTTTGCCATCAAGGGCCTCGACCATCTCCTGCAGGGCCTCGGCCGTCTCAGGGCAAGGGACCCTGATGCGCGTTTCCGGCTCCTCGTTGTCGGCCGGGGCGATGAGAAGGCCTACGGACGGCTGGCCCGGAATCTGGGGATCGGGGAGGCGGTTATTTTCAGCGGGGCCGTGGCGCGGGAAAGACTGCCGGAGATCTATCTGGCCGCAGACTGCTACGCCATGCTCTCGCGTTTCGATACCTTCGGCATGGTTGTCATGGAAGCGATGGCTGCGGGCCTCCCCGTTCTGGTCAGCGGTTGCGTTGGGGCCCGGGACCTCGTGCAGGAAGGGGAGAACGGCTTCGTTGTTGAGGACCCCGGGGATGCCGATGCTGTTGCCGAGAGGATCGGGACCCTGCTCAAAGGAGATCTCCTGGAGAGGATGGGAGCCAAGGCCCTTCAAACGGCCCGGGAGAATTCCTGGGATGCCGCTGTGCGGCGGGTCTTGGAGGTCTACGAGGAGATCCTTTCCGGTCGTCTTCCCTTGTCCCCTCGCCGGCCCTCCTGAGATCAGACGGCCCCGATTCTATTCGGTCCTGTGGATGCGGATGACGTCATCCTTCAGGATGAAGGTGGCGTTCGGGTGGTTCCGGTTGACGAAGTCCCTGATTTCATCGACCCTGGGGAAACCGTCTCTCCCGACGAAAAGCCTGGCGTCGTCGATCAGGATAACGTGGTCCTTGATGGGGTGGTCGAAGATACACTTCAACTCCCTCAGGATCGGCGAATCAACGGCCCCCCTGCCGGTTCCTTCGCCGGAATAATGCGCGTCGAGCCAGAACAGGGCCGGTTCCTTCACGTTATCGAGGATCTTTGGCAGGAGCTCTTCGCTGTCCCCTTGATGCAGGTGGATGTGGGACGAACCGGAGAATTTTGCCACAGCCAACCGGTAGAGGGGTTCGAAGATCTCAATGGAGTGGATGACGCGGAAACGCTTCCGCATGGCCTCGACCATGTCCCCCTCGTAGGTTCCCGTTTCGATCAGGGTTTCCAGACGGTACTTCCGGGCGTACTGCCCGACGATCCACTGCTTCACATAGTCCGACGGCGGCAGTGGTCGTCCCCTGAGGTCCCAGAACCAACGGTTCCAGGCCTTGTGGGGCAGATACCTCCTCTTGAAGGCCTTGAAGCTCATGCGTGCAGAGGCATCTTTCGACAACGGCCACTGTTGGCCGTCAATGGCCACGAAGTTCGTCGTCCGGAACTGCTCGTCGAGCTCCCGGTAGTCGGGCAGGGGATGGAGATAGCCCGTCGGGGTGATCCGGTACACGTCCATGCAGTTTTCTTTAAAGAAGTAAAAGAAGTCCTTGTAAAAAGTCCTCGTATCGATATTGCAGCCGCCGAATTCGAAGGTGGCCATCCCGACGGCCCGTTTCTCGAACATGCGCGTGGCACCCAGGAGGAGGTCCATCTCGTGGCCCTCGATGTCGATCTTCAGGAGATGGATGTATTCCACCCCATGACTGGCGCAGTAGTTGTCCAGGGTGTCGATCTTGACCATCTCCGAATGGGAAAAGGAGATGCCGAAGGAGTCCAGTTGCCGATGGGTGAGCGAACCGCCCGATTCCTCCGAGTCGAAGTAGAGATCAAAATCCCCTTTTTCCCTGCCCAGTCCGAAGTTGTTGATGGTCACCCGAGGGTATCGTTTGACCCGGTCCGAGAGAGTGCCAAAGACATGGGAGGACGGCTCGAAACAGTGGATATGAAAATCCTCACCTTCAAGGACCGATAGAACCAGGTCCAGATACTGGCCCTTGTTCGATCCGACATCGAAGATGCAATAGGGGGGCGGCTTCAGGGCCTTCAGTTTATAGAGGACCCCGACTTCCCCGCTTTCTGAGACGTTTTCACCCGAACCGATGCCCATGTAGAGGTGGGCCTTGCGGACGATTCGCTCCAGAAATTTCTGGCCGGTCTTGTTGCCGTAAAGGGAAATCAAGGGTTTGAACATGTTTAGGCCTTTAGCATTACTTGTCATGAGCCGTCAAGGACTATCCGACGAATCCAATGTCCTTGATAATAAGGATGAGAACGGGTGGATTTTGTGCTAGAAGGAGCTCAAATGGAGTCGAGAGGGGCTGGATGGATCCACTGGACGTTTCGATCATCATCGTCAACTACAATACGGCGGATTTCATCGGGATGTGCCTCGAATCCCTGGGGCCGGAGGGGGAAGTTTCCAGAGAGGTATTCGTGATCGACAACGCCTCGGGGGACGGGAGCGTGGAGATCGTCCGGGACCGTCATCCCTGGGTTCACCTGATCGTAAACGGGCAGAACAGGGGGTTCGCCGCGGCCAACAACCAGATCCTCCCCCTGTGCCACGGCCGTTATCTCTTCTTCCTGAATCCCGATGTGCTGGTCGGCGAAAAGGCCCTGGAACGATGCATCCAATTCATGGATGCCAATCCGGAGGTCGGGTTGGCTGGCACACGCCTGACGAATCCGGACGGCAGCCTCCAGGAATCGGTTTCCAGGCGCTATCCCGGGCAGAGATTTGCCGGGCCGGAGATGGACGGCTTGAAGGGGGCGATCGCTTGCGTCCAGGGCTCCAGCATGATTGCCCGGACCGAACTGATCCGACGGATTGGGGGATTCGACGAGGATTTCTCCCTCTACGGGGAGGACCAGGACCTCTGTCTGAGGGTCCGCCGGGAGGGTTACGAGATCGGTTATATCGATTCCGTCAACGTCGTCCATTTCGGCGGCCAGAGCGAAAGGCAGACCCGCCAGGACGAGGTCTGGAAGAAAAAGACCCGGGCCGAATACCTGTTCTATCGGAAGCACTACCGGCCGCAGGCCATCGGCCGTATCCGAAGGGCCGACCTTCTCAAGGCCTGTTTCCGGATTGCGACCCTGACCCTGACCATGCCCCTGATCGGCAATCGTGAGCGGGCCGAGGGGAAGAGGGCCAAATATTGGGCCATATATGAAGTCCTGAAACCGATGCGATGGTGAGAAGCTTAAGAAACCTTATGGGGACGGGCAAGAAGGGCTATCTCGATGAATTGACCGACGGGGGCGAATTCGGTTTCCGAACGCTCGATCTGCCGGGCATTGACAACGAACCGGTCATCCGGATGAACAGCCCCGAGATGGCCGAAGAGGAAACCTGCCTCTTCCACCGGAGCGTCGGGAGGGGAGAGGAATACTTGGATCGGCTGGACGGCTACCTGACCTCGGCGATTGGAGAGCACAGGCCTGCCCCGGTCGTCCGTTTCGCCGATGGGGAATATGCCTTCTACGATGTGACCCTGGGATGCAACGGACTCTATCGCCAAGCCGAGTCGGTCGAGGCCATCCACAGGGCGATGCCCCTGCACATCGACGCCCTCAGGATGCTTGCCGCGGCGGGAAAGATGGCGCCCCTGATCTTTCCCGGCAACGTGGTTCGCCGGCCAAAAAGAGGAATCCTTTCGCTCCTGCGCCGTTCGGAGGAGCCCTCTGCGGCCTCCTTCCTGGACTTTCTCCACACCAACGCCATGGCACTGACTGCGGGCAACTACGTCCCCTTCTACGTCGTCTACGCCTACCTGACGTCCGGGGCCTTCGCCCGCCTTGCCGATGGCCGGAGACTGGTCGTGCTCAATTCGGACTTCGATCCGGAGTCTTTCCGGTCGTGGTTCTCCCGTTTCTCGAGCCGTCCGGAGATCCTCTTTGTCCGAATTCCGGATCGCTATATCGCCACGCAATGGAAAACGCTGCGCGACAGTATCCTGGAGCAGGTTCCGTCCGATACCGACCTGTGCCTGGTCGGCGCGGGCGTGGGTGCCCTCCCTGTTTGCGTCGATGTCGCCCGGCATGGTTCGATCCCCGCCGTCGATGCCGGCCATGTGTTGAACATGATGAACGGCCGCGAGGACAAGTCCAACGGGATGAGGCTGTATACCCTCTGGAAATGAAATACAGGCCGGATTGATGCCGGCCCTTGTGATTGGTGATGAACGATCCGCTGAAACCCTACCGAAGACGATTCAGGGCCTGGAAAAACAGGATCCTGCTTCAGCTCGAGCTGAGGCGCTATGAGACAGCCTTCAGGTCGCGGGGACTTGCGATTCCAAGCGATTCGGATATCCGGGGAACTCTTCGGGACCGCTTTCCCCAGCTCAGGGGCAAACCGAAGGGGCGTCTGTCGATCATCGCCATTTATCACCACTACAACTGGGAAGACCATTCCCTGAAACCCGCCCTGGAGAAATTCGGGAAGGTGCGTCGTTACGACTGGTTCGAGGCATTCAACCACCAGGGGCAGGATTGGCTGGCATCGGTGAAGGCGGAGATGAACCGGGATCTCCTGGGCCGCGTGGGGCGGTGGGTTGCCGAGGAGCGTCCCGACGTGATCTTTTCCTATCTCACGGGGGAGCTCGTCAGCCCGGAAACCCTGAAGGCCCTCCGGGCCTTCGGCATCCCCATGATCCATTTCTGCCTCAACGACAAGGAGGGGTTCATCGGCAAGGTCAAGGACGGACTGGCCTTCGGTTCCCGCGACATCTGCCGATACTTCGACATGGCCTGGACAAGCACCGGCGACGCCCTCAAGAAGTACTGCGTGGAAGGGGCCCTGCCGATCTATCTCCCGGAAGCGGCCAACCCTGAGATCCACAAACCCTGGGATCTGGAAAAGACGATTGATGTCTCCTTCGTGGGTCAGTCCTACGGCAACCGTCCCGAGATCATCCGTCGCCTCGGGGAGGCGGGCATCCGTGCGGAGGTGTTCGGCTACGGCTGGCCGGGCGGCTCCCTCACCACGGAGGAGATGGTCCGCCTCTACTCGAGAAGCCGGATCAACCTCGGATTCGGAGGGGTCGAGGCCCACGAGCAGACCTATTGCCTCAAGGGACGCGATTTCGAGATCCCCATGAGCGGCGGGCTCTATCTGACGGAATATCACCCGGAGTTGGAGACGGTCTACGATCTGGGTCGGGAGATTGTCACCTATCGGGGCTTGGGCGACCTCGTGTCGAAAATCCAGCATCTGTTGAGCCATCCGGACGAGGCGGAGACGATCCGACAGGCGGGGTTCAGGCGGGCCCGGCGAGATCACACCTGGGAGATGCGGTTTGAGAGGGTTTTCGGCCTCATGAACCTCCTCTCCTAGGGTTTTGTACCCGGGTTTGCAGGGGACCTCGGGCATTCGACGATTGGAACAGTGGACGGCGGATGGGGATCCATCCGGGAAAATGACGTTGGCGTTTGCAGCAGGGCATGATTTTCCAAAGCCCGACTTGTTGCGGGAACGGTAGGGTCGAGAATGGGAGATCAGACGGACATGATGGACGATAAGATCCCGCTGTCGGTGGCGCTGATCGTTCACAATGAGGAAGAGAACCTTCCCGATTGCCTCAGGTCCGTCGCCTTCGCCCGTCAGGTCGTCGTGGTGGACTCAGGGAGCGAGGACGGGACCCTGCGGATTGCCGCCGCCTTCGGCTGCGAGGTCTTCAGCGAGTCCTGGAGGGGGTTCGGGGCCCAGAAACAATCGGCCATCGAGAAGTGCCGGGAAGAATGGATCCTGGTTCTGGATGCTGATGAACGGATCCCCACGGAAACGGGCCAGGCGATCCGCGGGATCGTCGGCTCTGCCGATGCAGCGGCCGGGTACAGCTTCCCGAGAAAGAATTTCTTCCAGGGCCGCTGGATCCGCCATGCCGGATGGTGGCCGGACCGCGTGGTCCGTCTCTTCCGCAGGGGACGGGGGCGCCTGACGGAGGCCAGGGTCCATGAGGCGGTGGTGGTCGAAGGGAGGATTGAGGCCTTGGAAACCCCCATCGAACATTGGACGGAGAGCCGCCTGGGTGTGATCCTCAACAAAATCGACCGATATTCCACCCTGGGCGCCGAGGAGGCCTTGGCCCAGGGACGCCAGTCGTCCGTCGTTTCCGCTTTCGCCAGGTCAGCCCTCACCTTCTGCCAGGATTACCTCCTCCGGGGCGGTTTCCTGGATGGTCCGCAGGGGCTCACGCTGGCGGTGACGGATGCAACGAACAAATTTTTTAAATACGCCAAACTCGCGGAGATGAACCGGTTGGCGACCAAAGGGAGAGGCAAGGGACGCCGGTGAAGCATCCGGAATGTCGGATTGGAATCTCTTCAACAGCGGCCCTTTGCAACCTTGCCGATGCAGAGGAGTGGATGAACGTTCCTGCCCGGCAGGGGTCATGACCGGGGACGGCCCTATGGACATATCGGTCATCATCGTCAACTGGAACACCAGAGATCTCCTGAGGAAGTGCCTGGAGTCCGTGGATCAGACCCTCCAGGATCTTGCCCACGAGGTCATCGTCGTCGACAACGCTTCCGCCGATGGCAGCGTGTCCATGGTGCGCGAGCGGTTTCCCCGGGTGCGGGTCATCGCGAATGACGAGAACCGGGGATTCGGGGCGGCCAACAATCAGGGGCTGCGGCTCATGGAAGGGCGATACGCCCTCCTGCTCAATTCGGACACAGTGCTGATGGAGGGGGCGGCCCGGGAACTGTATGCCTTTCTGGAGACCCACCCTCAGGCGGCAATGGCCTGCGGCCAGCTCCTCAACGCCGACGGGACTCGTCAGAACTCCATCGGGACCTTCCCGACCCTTCTGACCCTGATGATGAACGCCCCCCTCCTGGAGACGCTTTTCCCCCGGCGCTTTCCGAGCAAGAGGCGGGTTCACCTGGGTCCGATCGAGATCGATTCGGGGATCGGGGCCTGCATCATGGTCCGCAAGAGTGCCATCGATGCGGTGGGGATGTTCGACGAGCGTTACTTTTTCTTCTTCGAGGAGACGGACTGGGCCAGACAGATGCGGGCCGCCGGCTGGGCGGTCTTCCATGTCCCCGCCGCCCGAATCGTCCATCTCCAGGGGCAGAGCATCGGTGGGACGATCCGCTCCCGGATAGAATTCTACCGCTCCCGGTACCAGTATTTCCAAAAGTGGGAGTCTCCCCCCCTATTTCTTCTGATTCGGATCATCATCTTTTTCCGTCTCGCCGCGAACTGGTGCCTCACAACCTTCGGCAATCTATTGACGTTGGGTATGGCACGGGGAATGCGTCATCGATGGGTTATCTACACCAAACTGCTCCGGTGGCACCTCCGGGGATGTCCTTGATCCGATTGATGCCGCGATTCCTTTTTTGTCTTGACTTTCCCGGTCGATTTCATTAACTTCGCATCCCTGTTCAGGGATTGAACGGGGGGAGCCCTGGAATGAAACTTAAGCCACGCGATTTCTTTCAGGACGAGAAGATGCTCCATATCCTGAGGGAGATCACGAAATCACCTGAAATCACGCAGCGAGAACTCTCTTCCCGGCTCCGAATCAGCCTGGGCAAGGCCAATTCCCTCATCCATGCGTTGATCCGGCAGGGCCTCGTCCGAATGGAGAGCGCTAAGACTTCCGTCAACAGACCTGTCCGTCTCTACTATCTGACCTCCCGGGGTGTCGAGGAGAAGGTGCGGACGACCTGCCTTTTCCTCAAGAGGAAGAGGCAGGAGCATGAGCGGATCGCCGAAGAGATCCGCCAGCTTCAGCAGGAGGTGTGGGAAAGCGGTGTGCCGGAGGATGAACAGGATCTGAACGCCAATATCCTATGATGGTTCATTCCATAGGGAGTCAGGAACGTCGGGATCATGGTGAGGGGAGTAAATTCTTTTGAATTACGGACTAACGGTACGGATGGGATGAGAAATTGAAGGGATTGATTCCGGGGGATAGATTCATCAGGGTTTTGAATTTAGCAGTTCCCGTGTTAATGGGCCTGTTCATCTTTCTGAACCCTTTCCCCTACACGACGGCGATCAAGGAGGTCTGCTTTTACGGTTCCGCGGTGCTGGTCCTGCTCCTGGCCTGCTTCAGAAAAGTGGACTTCTCCTTCCGGTCCCCCCTGACGATTCCTTTTGTTCTCTTTACCCTTTGGACGTTCGTCGGCCTCTTCTTCGCCCTCGATAAGGAAAACAGCATCCACGACTTTCAAACCCATCTTATCAAGTACCTGGCCTTCTATTACATCCTGATCAATTATTTCAACTCCCGGGAACGCCTGAACGGTCTGTTTTGGGTCATGATCGTGTCGGCCTTCATCTTCTCAATTGGAGAGTTCGTCTACTTTTACGTCTGGTCGGGCAATCCGCTTTCGACCAAACTCGTGACGGGCCTCCCCGAAGTCGCTGTCAACTGGATCGGGATCGTCCTGATTCCCGCCATCCTCTTGTCATTGAACAACCTCATCGCGGGCAATCCTCGGTCCGTCAAGATCGTCTCGTTGATCTGTCTGATCCCCGCGCTGTCCCTCTGTTTTCTGACCCAGGCCCGAAGCACGGTCTTGGCGCTCGTTCTGTCCATTGTCATCCTCTGCATGAAGAACAAAAGAATCCTCCTGGCCTGCCTGGGGATCGTGATGGTCCTGACGGCGGTTTCGATCAAAGACCGCTTTACCAAAACGGACGAGAGCGCGGCGTTGCGGCTGAGTACGCATTACATCACCTATGAGATGATCAAGGACTATCCGATCATGGGAATCGGGTTCGGCATGGAGACTTACGGCAACGGGAAGTACATCAATCTGGAGTCCTACAGTAAACGGATCCCCGAGAAGTACAGGGGCTATATCCTCTCCGATCCGCATTCCATGCCCTTCAGCATCGCCGTGAGAACGGGTCTGATCGGGCTCGTTCTATTCCTCTATATTCTGTTCAGGTCCTTCCGGATGATCTGGACCTGCATGAAGAAGGACGGGGACGAATATGTCAGCCATTGGGGAAGGGGGTTGTTTGCAGTCCTCGTATCACTCCTCGTCATCGGTTTGTTCGAACCCTTCTTCAGCCACGTCCCGGAAGTCATCTTTTATGCCGTATTGGCCATGATGACCATCGTAGGAAAATTGGATCGAGGCCGCATGATCCCCTGACCCAGAGGGAATAATCGCATCAGGACCGATATCCAGGGCCG
>JAJFUM010000029.1 GCA_021372415.1 Deltaproteobacteria bacterium | reverse complement strand
GTCCCACGAGACGGTCTTCCACCAGTTCATGCTCTATACGCCCATCTCGGGAACCCCTCTGTATGAAAGGCATAGACAGGATGGTTCGCTCCTGCCCGAAGAAGACTTTCCCCTGGCCGATACGCACGGACAGTACCGCTTCAACTACCGCCATCCCCACATCAAGGATGGGCGGGAAGAGGGGTATCTTCTGGAGGCCTTCCAGCGCGATTTCAGGCGCAACGGCCCCAGCCTTCTGAGGATGATCCGCGTGCTTCTCAATGGCTGGCAGCAGTACCGTAATGACCCGCGCCGACGGATCCGGGATCGGATCGCCTGGGAGGTCTTCCCCCTGAAGTCCAGCTACGCCGGCGCCGTCTGGGCGATCAGGAAGTGGTACCGCAACGACCCGCGTCTGAGGGAAAAGGCGGACGTGCTTCTGAGGGACATCGGTCGGGAATTCGGATGGCTGACCCGCCTGATCACCCCCCTGATCGGATGGTATGCCCACGGCAGACTGAAGAGGGAGGAAGAACGTCTGGCCAGCGGGTGGACTTACGAGCCCGAAACGTTCCGGGAGCAGAATCCCCAAGCCCTGGCCCTGGAATCCCCCAAGACGGTCCGGGAAAGGAAAAAGGAGAGGTTCCCGGTTTCCGCGGGGGAACCGGTGCAGACCTTCGGCCGGTAGGGGGCTCAAAAGATTGACAGAGGGGGCCTGGAACGGCCCCCTCCGGAAAATCTTCCTATTTGAGGTAGGCGGGCAGTTCTTCCGGCGCCTTGCCCTGGAAGCTGCAGGGGGCGCCGCAGGTCTTGCAGGGTCCCTTCACGCCGGGCAGAGGGGGTTCCCCCTTGATGCCCTCGATCTGATCCAGGCACCTGTTGACGTCCTCGTCGTCCCCCTCGACAAGCAGGGTGACGGATCCCTCCGCCCCTCCCCAGCCGCCCGAGGCGTAATGAATGGCCTTCAGGCCGAAGAGGATATCGATCGCCTCGATTTCCGTGATGACCCGGCCGTCTGCCACACAGGCCATGCCCACCCGGCATCCGATGGTCCTGCCCAGTGCCATCTTGCCGCCGTAACGGGCCGCTTCTTCCACGGAGGGGATGAGCTTCTCGAGGCCGACCGGGTAGATCGTCTCAACGCCCTGCGCCTTGAGGGCCATGTAAAACTGCCCCATCGTCCCGCCGCCGGGACCGGCCATGAGAACCCCGACGTTGCCGAAGGGGTCCACGGCGTTGCCCCCCTTGATCAGGATGTCGCCGGGCGTCATCTTGTCGATGACCGAACCGGGCTCCACGGCCTGAACCTCCCCCTTGTGGAAGGTGATCGGCTTGTTCCTCAAATCCTGTCCCAGGACGCAGAGGACCCCTTTGATGATCTGGCCGGCGATGTACCGCTCCTTGTCCATGGGGCTGTTCATGAGCTCTTCCAGGATGAAGGCGTTTGTCGATCCACGGCCGACAACGAGATAACCGTTCTGCTTGGCATGCTGCACTTCGGGCAGCGATGCCACCGCTTTGCCGAGAAGCCTCTTCGACTCCGAAGACGTCAGGGTGAATAGGGCCTGCATGATGACCGGACCTCCTTTTTGATTGAATATTGGGTTAATTATACGCCCGCCCGTGTCCATCGTCCAGCGGGCACTTCCGAGTGTCGATCAGATCTCCTGGACGGCATAGGAGAGGATCCGCCCCCGGTCAACGACCTTGACGTTGACGACCTGCTTCTGACCCGCGTCGTCCAGGTAGACCACCTTTCCGATCCCGGCGTTGAAGATCATCCGCCAGCACATAAAGCAGGGCATGCCGCTGCGCGGCTTTTCGTTCTGGATTCCGAAAATATAGAGGGTGGAATCGTTCATGAGGTCGAAGCTGGCCCGGATGATCGCATTGGCCTCGGCATGGACGGAATGGCAGATTTCATAATGTTCCCCGCTGGCGATATTGAGTTTATCCCGGACGCAATCCCCCTTCTCCAGACAGCTCTTGACGCCGGAGGCCGCACCGTTGTAACCGGTGCCGATGACGGTGTGGTTCTTGACCAGGACCGCCCCGAACTGGGCACGCAGGCAGGTCGAGCGAAGACAGGCCGTTTCAGCCATCTTGAGGAAGTAGTCGTCCCACGAGAGTCTCATCGATTTCACCTCCGCACTGACAGGGTTGTGGCCGTTCCGTCCATCTTCCGGGATGCGGGACCGTAGCCAGCGGCACTATGACTCAGGCGGCCTCTTTTGTCAATCGCCGCGAGAGGCGGGACGTGACTCGGCTTCTGTCGGAGGCTGGATTTCAGGCGCTCATGAGTCTTTTTCGACGCTGCAGCGTCTTGCTTGGCTGCACCGGCAAAATCAGCACCGCTTCGCTCCGCTGACTCTGCCAGTTCGCTCCTCAAAATCCACCTTCCGACGGGGGGCAAACAGGGGGCGCGACCGGGAGGCGGGACCCCGTGGTTGACTTTTCGCTCAAGTATAAGTAACTTGCCCTATCGATCCAGACGGACTTATGAAGCCGGGGCCAAAGATGGTTCATGACGACATCAGGGACAGCAGCGAAGGACAGGAATATGGCCTGTCGCGATTGAACTGGCTGATCCTCGCCAGGATCGGCATCGTCACATTCCTCCTGGGTTTGGCCACCTTCATCGAAGTCATGGGCATGGAATCCCTGTCGGCCGTTTCCGCGCCCATCCTCTACAAGATCATCATCCTGACCTACTTCCTGTCGATTCTCTATGTCTTTCTCAAGGATATTCTCAAGAACCTTCCCCTGAACGTCTATGTCCAGGGCATCGGCGATCTGGCGCTGGTGACGGCCATGATCTATGCAACAGGGGGAATCCACAGCATCTATTCGGTCTTTTATCCCCTGGTCATCATTTACTCGGTTCTCTTCCTCGATCGAAAAGGGGGATTCATCATCGCATCGATCGCCGGGGTATTTTACGGCATCTCTGCAGGCCTGGAGCTGTACGGGATACTGGTTCCCATCTTCCCGATCGTCATCTATGAGAACCCCGTGACGGCCGGGTTCGCCATCACGCGAACCCTGACCCACGTCCTGTCCTTCTATCTGATCGCCTATCTGGCGAGCTTCCTTGTGGCGCAGGAAAAGAAGACCCGGACCCTCCTGGCCGAAAAGCAGAACGCTTTCGAACAGCTCGACCTCCTCCATCAGAGCATCATCGAATCGGTGGATTCAGGGATCCTGACCATCGATCTCAATGGAAAGATCAAGACGATGAACCGGGCTGCAGCCGAAATTACCGGTTTCACGCTTCCGGAAGTCGCAAATCGGGATTACGCCTCGATCTTTGGAGGATTCCCGTCCATCAATGTGGACAAGAGCAACGGCCAGAACGGAAACGGGGCCAAGACGCGGTTTGAAATGGCCTTCCGCACCAGGGACCACCGGTCCCTGGTCCTTGCCTGTTCCGTATCGCCCCTGCGGGATCACCGCGCCAGAAGGATCGGGAGCATCGTCATCTTTCATGACATGACCGAAATCAACGAGATGAAGGAGTCCCTGGAAAAGAGCCGAAGGCTGGCCTTCATCGGCGAGATGGCCGCGGGGCTTGCCCATGAGATCCGGAATCCCCTGGCCTCCATCGGGGGCTCGATCCAACTGCTCCAGCGGGACACCCCCCAAAGCCAGACCCGCGAGCGCCTGATGCAGATCATCCTCCGGGGCAAGGATCAGCTCGAAAATTTTATGAGGGACTTCCTCATGATGGCCAGGCCCGTTCCAGGGGCCATGGAGTCCTTTGACATCCGCGAGGTCATCCAGGACGTCGTGGAATCCCTCCGGTGCACCGAGGACTGGCCGGAGGCGCTCGAAACGGACATCCTCCCGGGGACCGCTCCGCTGAACCTCGATGCCAATAAAGGCGAGATCCGTCAGGTCCTATGGAACGTGGTCCTCAACGCCGTTCAGTCCATGCCGCAGGGCGGGACCCTCAGGGTGGAGGCGAAACCCCTTCGCCTCGAAAGCCGGGATGGGGTGGAAGTCCGGGTTGAAGACACGGGATGCGGGATCGCCTCGAACGACCTGGAAAGGGTCTTTGAACCCTTCTACACGAAGCGGGGCAAGGGAACGGGGCTGGGACTTGCGGTCGTCAATCGGATTGTCGAAGGATACGGCGGCAGGATCCTTATGAACAGCCAGTCCGGAAAGGGAACGACCTGCAAGGTCTGGTTCCCCGGCCGGGGACCGGATTCCGTTGAATCCGCGAATGCCTGGAAGTGAAAAAGGGAGGGGACATGACGAAGATCCTTGTGGTGGACGATGACCAGGGGATGCGGGAGTTCCTGGAGATCATGCTGACCCAGGAAGGGTACGGGGTTACCACCGCCGCCGACGCGGAAAAGGCCCTGGGGCGGTTCCGGAAGGAGGCCTTCGATCTGGTCATCACCGACCTCAAGATGCCGAAGATCGACGGAATCGACTTCCTCCGGGAGATCAAGCACCTTTCCCCCGAGACCCTGGTCATTCTCATCACGGCATACGCGTCCGGAGACACGGCGGTGAACGCCATGAAGGAAGGGGCCTTCGATTACCTGGAGAAGGACTTCAAGATCGAGGATCTCAAGGCGGTCATCCGGAACGCCCTGAACAAGAGGACGGAGAAGAGGGACGACGCCCTCTTCCTTCGGGAGGTGGGAGAGGCCGTCCGTTTCGGGCATATGATCGGCAGGAGCCGGGACATGCTCAAGGTCTATGCCACGATCAAGAAGGTGGCCGACACGCCGGCAAACGTCCTCATCCTGGGGGAAAGCGGCACCGGCAAGGAGTTGGTGGCCGAGGCGATCCATGAAAACAGTTCCAGGAGGGCGATGCCCTTCCAGGTCATCAACTGCGGCGGCATCCCCGAGAACCTGTTGGAGAGCGAGCTCTTCGGTTACGTCAAAGGCGCCTTCACGGGGGCCTACGCGGACAAGGCGGGATTGATCGAAATCGCCCGGGGCGGGACCATCTTCCTGGACGAGATCGCCGAGCTCCCCCCTCTCTTGCAGGTCAAGCTCCTGAGGATGGTTCAGGAGAAGACGTTTCGCCGTATCGGGGGCGTCTCGGACGAGTGCGTGGATGTCCGCATCATATCGGCCACCAATCGGGATCTGGTGGACCATGTCAAGAAGGGGGTCTTTCGCGAAGACCTCTACTACCGCCTGAACGTCATCCCCATCCAACTGCCGCCTCTGAGGGAGCGAAAGGAAGACATCCCCGTGCTGACGGAATTCTTCATTGAAAAATATTCGAAGGCATTCAACAAGGAGATCAAGACGATCTCCTCCTACGCCCTGGAGCTGCTGATGCAATATCCGTTTCCCGGGAACGTCCGTGAACTGGAGAACATCATCGAGCGGAGCATCGCCCTGGAGACATCCAACATCATCCTCCCGGAGAACCTCAACCTCTCTCAGGACCTGTCCGAGGGGAAAGATGAATTCCCGAAAGACCTTCCGGACGAGGGGATCAACCTCAACGGAGAGCTGGCGAAGGTTGAGAAACTCCTTATCGAAAAGGCCCTTCTCAAGGCCCGCGGGTCCAAGACCAGGGCAGCGGAACTCCTGGGCATCAGCTATGACTCCCTTCATTATCGAAGCGACAAGCTGGGGGTCGGGACAAAGGAAGAAGGCACCTGACCGTATTGACAAACGAGACTCCATCCGTTAAGAAGCCACACGACATGGCATTGGTCCATCGTCAAAAAATCCACAGGGCATGGCATTGGTCCATCGTCCGGAGGTAACATGTTTCTCGATTTCAAAGACAAGACTCCCCGCGTGGACCCGTCCGTGTTCATCGCCGACAACGCCGTGGTCATCGGGGATGTGGAGATTGGACCCGGGTCCAACGTCTGGTTCTTCAGTCTGATCCGGGGGGATGTCAATTTCATCCGCATCGGGGCAAGATGCAATATTCAGGATGCCTGCATCCTCCATGTGGACAGGGGCCGATTCCCCCTCATCCTTGAAGACGACGTGGTGCTGGGCCACCGGGTGACGGTACACGGCTGCCGGGTCGGAAGGGGGGCCATGATCGGGATCGGCGCCACGGTCCTCAGCGGGGCCACCATCGGCGAAGAGGCGATTGTCGGCGCCGGGTCGGTCGTCACCGAAGGCGCCACCATCCCTCCGAGGACACTGGCCCTGGGAACGCCGGCAAAGGTCAAGCGGGAGTTGTCGGAGGAGGATCTTGCCAGGATCCGTCAGACCCGCGAGAGCTATCAGGAACTGATGAAGATCTATGGGACTGGCGCAAAACCCTGAGACGGCGGGCATTCAACGATGAAGGCCATTGTGAACCAATCAACGGGGTCATGGAGGTGTGATGTCTTCGGTACGTCTTATAAGAGGTGACAAGCCCGAGGCGCTGCGCCGCCTCCTGACCGGCCTTGAAAGCCCGTTCAAACCCGGCGACAGGGTGGGAATCAAGATCCACTGGGGGGAGAAGGGGAACAAGGGGTTCCTGCCTCCGCCCTATACTGCCGAGGTGGTCCGCTGGCTCAAGGAAATGGGGATGAAGCCCTTTGTCTTCGACACGACGGTCCTCTACTCCGGAGGGCGCCGCACCGGTGAGGACAGCCTGAAAACGGCCGCCGGGAACGGTTTCACCGAATCCTCCCTGGGCTGTCCCATCCTGATCGGGGACGGGCTGGACGGCCGCGCCGTGGTGGAGATTGACGCCGGCTACCCCCATTTCCCCAAGGTCCAGGTCGCCGACGTCTTCCGCAACACCGAGGGGTTCGTGATCCTGTCGCACTTCAAAGGACATCTGGAGGCCGGATTCGGCGGCGCGATCAAGAACCTCTCCATGGGGTTCGCCTCCCGGGCT
This sequence comes from Deltaproteobacteria bacterium, assembly GCA_021372415.1. Classification (GTDB taxonomy): domain Bacteria; phylum Desulfobacterota; class Syntrophia; order Syntrophales; family UBA5619; genus JAKAFS01. Next base: position 4,099 of record JAJFUM010000029.1, on the reverse strand, counting down.
CATAAGCAGAGGATGCACGCCGACGCCCATCCGATCCTGGGCCGTGGAAAATGCAACCGCTGCGGTCTCTGCGCCGAGATATGCCCGGCAGGGGCGATCCATCCCCCCTCGGAAGCCTCACCCCCGACCTTCGATCTGGAGAAGTGCATCGGCTGCGCCCAATGCATCGCCCTGTGCCCGAAGGCCGCCCTCAAGGTCTTCTGGGACACGGACATGAAGGTCTTTCAGGAGAGGCTGGTGGAGACGGCGGCGGCCGTGTGGCGGTTGATCGGCGGCAAATCCCTGGTCGTCAACGCCCTGCTGAAGATCACTTCGGAGTGCGACTGCATGCCCGGGACGCACCCGAGCATCGCCGACGATGTGGGATTTCTCGGCGGAACCCATCCCGTGTCGGTCGACGCGGAATCGCTCCGACTGATTGGGGAGGCCCCCTTCGACAAGGCCCATCCCAATGTCCCCTGGAGACGGCAGTTCGAGTACGCCGGACAGATCGGCTTCGCAGAAGGTCAGTGATTGGGCGTTCCGGTCCCGGCCGCGGGGGCTGCCCGGGATCGGGAAAGCGGGTCCGGCGGCGGCCGGCCGCGACGGCACGAATGGGACAGAGGGATCAAGACCGATGATCGACTACGAAGGCGAACTCAATCCGGAACAGCTCCGGGTGGTCATGGAGGACACAGGCCCGCTCCTGGTGATTGCCGGAGCCGGAAGCGGCAAGACGCGGACCCTCACCTACCGGGTGGCCCGCCTCATCGAGAAGGGGCTGCCGCCGGAGCGGATCCTGCTGGCCACCTTCACCAACAAAGCCGCCCGCTCCATGCTCGACCGTGCCGAAACCCTGATCGGAAAGGGGATCGACGGCCTCTGGGGGGGGACTTTTCACCACTGCGCCCATCGCACCCTCCGGGCGCACGGGTCCCTTCTGGGTTATTCCAGGCATTTCACCATCGCCGATCCCGAGGATATCCGGCAACTGGTCAACGACTGCATCACCCAGGTCGGCGTGGACGACAAGAGCGACAAGTTTCCCCGGGGCGAGGTCATCGCCGAGATGGTCAGCCTTTCTGTCAATACGGAACGCCCGCTGACGGACGTGATCGCCAACCGGTTCCCGTTCTTCTCCCACCGGGCCGAGGAGATCATGGCCGTGGCCTCCCTCTACCGCGAACGCAAGCGGTCGCTCGATACCATGGATTTCGACGACCTCCTCTTCAACTGGCGGGAACTCCTGCTCCGGTTCCCGGAAGTCCGGGAGGCCTATGCCGGCCGTTTCCTGCAGATCCTGGTCGATGAGTATCAGGATACGAACCGTCTGCAGGCCGACATCATCGACCTGGTCGCCTCGCAGCACCGGAACCTGATGGTGGTGGGAGACGACTCCCAGAGCATCTACTCCTTCCGCGGCGCCAATTGCGAGAACATCCTGAGGTTCCCGGAACGTTATCCGGACTGCCGGATCTTCAAGCTCGAAACGAATTACCGCAGCACGCCCGAGATCCTCCATCTGGCCAACCTGAGCATCACCAACAACGAGAACCAGTTCCAGAAGACCCTCAGGGCCGTGCGGGAGCAGGGGATACGGCCCGTTCTCGTGCCGGCCCGCAACGTCCTGCAGCAGGCCGATTTCGTCGCCCAGCGGATCATCGAACTCCACCGCAGCGGGATTCCCCTCGGGGAAATGGCCGTCCTGTACCGTGCCCACTACCACTCCATGGAGGTCCAGATGGAGATGACCCGGCGCGGCATTCCCTTTGAAATCCGTTCCGGGATCCGTTTCTTCGACCAGGCCCACATCAAGGACGTGACGGCGTACCTGCGCATCCTGGCCAATCCCCGGGACGAGCTTGCCTGGAAAAGGGTGCTGGGGCTCTATCCGAAGGTCGGGCGGGTGACGGCCGACAAGGTCTGGCGCCGCCTCTCGGGAGTTCCAGATCCCCTTGGGGCCGTGCTGGCCGAGGGGTTCAAGGGATGTGCCGGGAAATCGGCGGCTTCAGGACTCGGACGGTTCCAGGAGACTTTTGCCCAGCTCTATCCGGCCGCGGACCCGATCGATCCGTCCGTCATGATCGACCGCGTCCTGCAGGGCGGATACCGCGATCTTCTCAGGGAGCGTTACGGGGATTCTGGAAACCGCGAGGAGGACCTTCTGCAGTTGGCCAGATTCTCGACCCGCTTTGCCTCGCTCGAGGATTTCCTGAGCGAACTGGCCCTGCTGACCGGGATCACGGAAGATGATCCGCGGCAGGAGGATACGCGGGAACGGGTGATCCTCTCGTCCATCCACCAGGCGAAGGGGCTGGAGTGGACTTCGGTCTTCCTGATCTGGTGCAGCGAGGGGATGCTGCCCCTGGCGCGGGCGTTGAAGGAACCGTCCGGAGAAGAGGAGGAGAGACGGCTCTTCTACGTCGCGGCCACACGGGCCAAGGACCATCTCTACCTCTGCTATCCCCTGACCGATTACACGCGGGGGATGGGGAACCTTCCCGTGAGCCCGTCCCGGTTCATCCAGGAGCTCTCCCCCTATGCGGCCCGGGCCAAGGACCGTCCCTACGACCAGTGGCTCATCGACGAGGGGGATTAAAAAAGGGCGTTGCCCATGGCAACGCCCTCGGTCGAAACCATCCTCGTCTACTGCAACGGCTACAACCAGTGATCCGATTTTGACTTCGCCTCGTATTCTCCCCTCAGGGCGATCTGCGTGGCCTCGGCGATGTCCTCGGCACGCTTGACCCAGTCCTCGAACTTGATGTCCACGCCGAAGATCCCCACCATCTCGTCCTTCTCGTCCACGATGGGCGAAGAGACGGTGATGCACAGAGCCCCGGTCATCTTGGAGATGTAGAATTCGGTCACGTGGATCTTGCCCGACTGGAGCGGCTTGATGAACCATTCGCGGTCCGACTGATCCGTACCGATCCCGTAGTTCTCGTACTTGGCCCGATCGGCGATGTTGGTGATGTTCCGGGTCGTCTTGCGTCCGTTCGTGTCCACCACGTAGGCGAACTGGATGGAGGGGTTCTCCTCGATGAACTGCTGCATCACCGGTTCCTGGACTTCCGGTTTCATCGTCTTCATTTCCGGATGCTCGATGATCTTCTTGACGACCGATACGGCCGCCTGGGCTGCCGTGAACTTGATCTTCTCCAGCTCGGACATGAAGAGCTCCGGCAGGTACTTCTTGACCCGTTTTTCGAGCTCCTCGTTCGAGATGCTGGTCATGCGACCGCTCTCGTACTGCTCGGTGATCCACTTGTGGATCTTCGAAACGCCGGGATGGCGTTTGTCCACGGCATTGTCGCCGGTAAGCCCGAGATGGGCGTTGATCCAGAAGGCGATCCCCGCCTTTCCCGATTTGTCCGTGACCATCGGGATGATCGGGCGCTTGAGGATCTTCGTCGTGTCGAAGATGTTGTAGATCTCTTCGCACTTGATCAGCCCGTCCACATGGACGCCCGCCCGGGTCACGTTGAAGTCGGCCCCGATGAAGGGGAAGTTCGGGGGAATCCGGATGCCGATCTCCCGTTCGAAGTAACGGGCGATGTCGGTGATGACCGTCGTGTCGATCCCGTTGGCCTGGCCCCTCAGGCCGATGTACTCGATGATCAGTCCTTCGAGGGGAGGATTTCCGGTCCTCTCCCCGAGGCCCAGCAGGGTCGTATTGGCGGCGCTGCAGCCGTAAAGCCAGGCGGTCGTGGCGTTGATCATGGCCTTGTGAAAATCGTTGTGGCCGTGCCACTCCAGAAGATGGCCGGGCACCCCCGCATCCTCGATGAAGGCGCGGACCAGTTTGTCGACGCTCCTGGGGAGGGCCGCGCCGGGGTAGGTCACCCCGTAGCCCATCGTGTCGCAGAGCCGGATCTTGATGTCGATCCCGCTTTCCTCCCTGAGCTTCATCAGTTCGATGGCGAAGGGGATGCAGAAGCCGTAGATGTCGCCCCGGGTGATGTCCTCGAAATGGCAGCGGGGCCTGACCCCCGCGTCCAGGATGGACCGGACGATCCCCAGGTAGTCCTCCATGGCCTGACGCCTGGTCTTTCCAAGCTTCAGGAAGATATGGTAATCCGAGACCGAGGTGAGGATGCCGGTTTCCTTCAACCCGGCC
>JAJFUM010000024.1 GCA_021372415.1 Deltaproteobacteria bacterium | reverse complement strand
ATCGGTCTTTCCGTCGTCGTTTTGAATATCGTCCTGACGACCATTCTGGCCCTGTCAAAAAAAAATTGCCTTGAGGAGGTCCGATAAGCGATGAATCCCGTCCTGTTCTTCGAAAGCCACTGGCTCCACGAACATCATCTGGTCGTCGTCATGTACACCTTGTTCGTCATGGGCATGCTCGCCCTCTTCTCCTTTCTGGCCACACGCCGGATGAACATCCTGCCCGGGGGATTCCAGAACGTCATGGAAGTGATCGTCGGTGGACTCGAGAACCTGCTGGTCGAAACAATGGGTCCGGAGGGGCGGAAGTTCTTCCCCCTCATCGCGACGCTGGGTCTGTACATCCTCACATCGAACCTCCTCGGGCTCATCCCGGGGTTCGAGTCGCCCACGGCCAACCTCAACACGACGGTCTCCATGGCCATCGTGGTCTTCCTGATGACGCACATCGTCGGGATCAAGGTCCACGGCATCAAGTACGTCAAGCAGTTCATGGGACCGGTCTGGTGGCTCACCCCGCTCATGATGCCCATCGAGATCATCAGCCATCTCTCCCGTCCCCTTTCACTGTCCGTCCGGCTCTTCGGGAACATCATGGGGGAGGACATCGTCCTGGCCGTGGTCCTGCTGCTGGTCCCGCTCCTGGTCCCGCTGCCCGTCTTCGCCCTGATGATCTTCACCTCCGTCATCCAGACCCTCGTCTTCATGCTCCTGGCCATGATGTACATCGCCGGAGCCATGGAAGAGGCCCACTGACATCAGGTGACGTCGCTGACCAAGAAGGGGGGGCTTTGCCCCCTCTTCTTTTCACCGTCCCCGTTCGGACTGACCGGTTTTCCCCGAATCCCGCTGCAGGATGCGATATCACGGTCCCTGATTCCTCCCTTTCCCCCAGGGGGTGCATCTTAGGGGGAAATGTGCTATTGACGGGCCGGGCACCTATCCGACGACTTGGCAGGATGATCCTGAAAACCGATCTCCGTCGGCGGCATTGGGCCCAAAGGCCAAAGAAGGCCTTCCCGGCCCGAATCTGAGGTCGGGAAGCTTCATCGCCGACCAATGAATCATGAAAGGAGTAGAGGTTGTTCCATGATTGAAATGATAAACCGGGGCGCCTTTGTATTTCACGGCAGCGTTATCCTGGAAGACGCCGACCGGCGGGATATACAGGAGATCAACGGACTACTGGCTCAGGCAGGACTTGCCCCATGTTCCATGGAAAAGATCGACCGCGAGGCGGCCCGGAGGGGCACCCTGGCCCATCAAATCCTGGCCGCCCACAACCAGTCGAAGGACATGGTTCACCTTCAGCTCCGCGCCGACTCACTGGCCTCCCACGACATCACCTACGTGGGGATCATCCAGACGGCCAGGGCCAGCGGGATGGAAGCCTTTCCCGTCCCCTTCGTCCTGACCAACTGCCACAACAGCCTTTGCGCCGTTGGCGGAACGATCAACGAGGACGACCACCTCTTCGGACTTTCGGCAGCCCGAAGGTACGGAGGCATCTTCGTGCCAGCCCATCAGGCGGTGATCCACCAGTACATCCGGGAGACGATGGCCGGGTGCGGCCGGATGATCCTGGCCTCGGACAGCCATACCCGCTACGGCGCCCTGGGAACGATGGGCTTCGGCGAGGGGGGACCGGAAATCGTCAAGCAGCTCCTGGGGCGGACCTACGAAATCGCCTATCCGGAAGTGATCGCCGTCCACCTGAAGGGACGGCCATCCCCGGGGGTGGGGCCGCAGGACGTGGCCCTGGCCCTCATCCGGGCCGTCTTCTCCTCAGGAGCTGTCAAGAACAAGGTCCTCGAGTTCATCGGACCGGGCGTGACGAATCTGCCGATTGATTTCAGGAACGGGATCGACGTCATGACGACCGAGACGACCTGCCTCTCATCGATCTGGCGGACCGACGGCCAAGTGGAGGCCTGGTACAGGGCCCACGGACGCCCCGAGGCCTATCGCCTCCTGGAGCCCTCCGAGGTGGCCTACTACGATGGGATCGTGGAGGTGGATCTGGACCGGGTCGAACCGATGATCGCCCTCCCCTTCCATCCCAGCAACGCCTGGCCGATCGCCGAGTTGAACCGCAACGCCCGGGAGATCCTGCGGGAGGCAGAGGTGGAGGCCGCAAGGCAGATCGCCAATCCAGACCTTATACTGGGGCTGACCAACAGGCTCGTCGGCGGCAGGCTCCGGGTGGACCAGGGGATCGTGGCGGGCTGCGCCGGCGGGACCTTCGACAACCTCGTCGCCATGGCCCAGATCATGGACGGCCTGTCCGCAGGCAACAGCGCCTTTTCTCTTGGGATCTATCCGGCCAGTCAGCCGATCCACCTGGAACTGATCCGGAACGGATCGATCGAGAGGCTCCTGAATGCCGGGGCCGTGATCCGGACGGCCTTCTGCGGTCCCTGCTTCGGGGCGGGCGACACCCCGGCCCATGGCGGGCTCAGCATCCGGCACACGACGCGGAACTTCCCGAACCGGGAAGGGTCGAAACCCACGGAAGGGCAGATCGCATCGGTCGCCCTGATGGACGCACGCTCCATCGCCGCCACTGCGGTCCGCGGGGGGATCCTCACGGCGGCGACGGAGGTCGATCTTCCTCTGAGTCAGGAAGCGTACCGCTTCGACCCCCAAGTCTACGAAAAGAAGGTCTACCGGGGATTCGGCAACGCCAGCCCCGAGGAACCGCTCCGCTTAGGGCCGAATATCGCCGACTGGCCGAAGATCCTGCCCCTCCCAGAAAATCTTCTGTTGATGGTGGCCTCTGTCATCCTGGATCCCGTGACCACAACCGACGAGCTCATCCCCTCCGGTGAGACCTCGTCGTACCGCTCCAATCCGGAAAAACTGGCAGGATTCACCCTCTCCCGGAAGGACCCTGCCTATGTCGGGCGCGCCAAGACCGTGAGGGACCTGGAGGACCGGCGGGTCCGGATGCTGTCGGACGGTAAACCGGAAGATGGTCTCCAGGAGGCCCTCTCCTCTTTCTGGGCGGTGGAAGGTCCTCGGCCGGAAGCCTTCCGGCGCTTCATCGCCGAGACAGGACTCGGAAGCATCGTTGTCGCCGTCAAGCCCGGCGACGGTTCAGCCCGCGAGCAGGCGGCCTCCTGCCAGAAGGTCCTGGGCGGCCAAGCGAACATCGCCCTGGAATATGCCACCAAAAGGTACCGAAGCAACCTGATCAACTGGGGAATGCTCCCGTTCCTGATCGATCGGGAGGGGATGACGAAGCTGGCGGTTGGAGACTGGATCTACATTCCCGGGATCCGCCGGGCCATCGAGGAGGGGTCCGGAAAGGTTCCCGCCGAACGGATCCGCGGCGGCCTTCGGACTCCGCTGGAGTTGGGGCTAGGAAAACTCTCCCAGGAAGAGAGGACCATCATCCTGGCGGGATGCCTGATCAACCGTTACGCCGGCTGAGCGTCTCGATCGGTCTCCTCCGGGGAAAACGGACAGTTCCCGGAGGCGTCACAAAGTCCCGGGCGGAAGAAAAACACCTGCCCCGGAATTCCGGGGCAGGCTCAGCAGAAAAACGGGGCCCTCTTCCGGCGAAGAGGGCCCACTTGCATTCAGCCCAATCGCCTGCGGAGGGCCTCCAACTGCGCCAGGAGACGGCGGGGCATCCGGTCGCCGAATTGGGCGAAATGCCTCTCGATGTCGGACGCCTCGGCCCGCCAGGCTTCGGGGTCGACGCGCAGGAGCTCCTTCAGGTCGCTGGCTGGGACCCGAAGACCGGCGAGGTCCAGGTCCTCCGGTCTGGGCATCAGGCCGATCGGGGTCTCGACGGCCCCGACCTTCCCGTCGATCCGTTCGCACATCCACTTCAGGACGCGGCTGTTGTCGCCGAACCCGGGCCAGAGCCATTTCCCCTCGGCGCTCTTGCGGAACCAGTTCACGTAGAAGATCCGCGGGGCTTTCTTCCCCAACCGGTCGCCCATGGTCAGCCAGTGGCCGAAATAGTCGGCCATGTTGTAGCCGCAGAAGGGCTGCATGGCAAAGGGATCCCGCCGGAGATTGCCCACGGCGCCGATATTGGCCGCGGTCGTCTCCGACGAGGCGGTGGCCCCCATGAATACGCCGTGGTCCCAGTCATAGGACTCATGGACCAGGGGCATGACCCCGGCGCGGCGGCCGCCGAAGACGAAGATGTCGATCGGCACCCCTTCGGGCTTCTCCCAGTCCGGGCAGATGACCGGACACTGGCGGGCCGGGGCGGTGAAGCGGGCGTTGGCGTGGGCCGCCGGCTCCGGGATGGCCGGTGTCCAATCCCGCCCCTTCCAGTCGATGGCGTGGCTCGGCGCCCCGTCCATCCCCTCCCACCAGATGTCGCCGTCGTCGGTCAGGGCGCAGTTGGTGAAGATAATGTTCTCCTTCAGGGTGTCCATCGCCGCAGCGTTCGAGGCGTAGGAGGTCCCCGGCGCCACGCCGAAGAATCCGTACTCGGGGTTGATGGCATAAGGCCGGCCGTCGGGTCCGATCTTGATCCAGGCGATGTCGTCGCCGATTCATTCGCATTTCCATCCGGGGATCGTGGGCGTCATCATGGCCAGGTTGGTCTTGCCGCAGGCCGACGGGAAGGCGGCTGCCAAGTGGTATTGCCGGCCCGCGGGGCTGGTCAAACGCAGGATAAGCATGTGCTCGGCCATCCACCCCTCCCGCCGGGCCATTGCCGAGGCAATACGGAGGGCCAAGCACTTCTTGCCGAGAAGGGCGTTTCCGCCGTAACCGCTCCCGTAGGACCAGATGAGGTTTTCCTCGGTGAAGTGGCTGATGTACTTCTTCTCCATGGGGGCGCAGGGCCAAGTCGTGTCCTTCTGGCCCGGGGCAAGCGGCGCGCCGATCGAGTGGAGGCAGGGGATGAACTCGCCGTCGGCACCGAGCTTGTCGAGCACCGGGGTCCCGACGCGGGTCATGATGTGCATGTTGCAGACGACGTAGGGACTGTCCGTGATCTCGACGCCGATCTTAGCGATCGGCGAGGTGACGGGCCCCATGGAGAAGGGGATTACGTAGAGGGTACGGCCCTGCATGCAACCGTCGTAAAGCCCCCGCATCGTCGTCTTGAGTGCTCCGGGATCGATCCAGTTGTTGGTCGGGCCGGCCTCGTCTCGATCGGTCGTGCTGATGAAGGTCCGAGCTTCCACCCGTGCCACGTCGCTTGGCTCGGAACGGAAGAGGAAGCTGTTGGGGCGTTTGGCCAGCGGGATGGCCATGCCAGCCTTCACCATCTGCTGCATCAGCCGATCGTATTCCTGGCGGCTGCCGTCACACCAGTAAACGGCGCTGGGCCGGCACATCGCAACGACATCCTCCACCCATCGATTCAGTTTTGCGTTTTGAACGTTCATCTTCAATCCTTTCCATTCATCAGTTGCATATTTTCCCCGCGGCGCACGTGCCGCATTTCCAGACATCAGGCTATTCGAGAGGCTTACCTACGAGCGTCCTCCGGCTTGTCGACCGGGGCCGGCTTGGGCTTGGCCCGCAGATACCGGACGGCCGTATAGACCAGGAGGGCCGTAAAGACAAGACGGAGTCCCGTCTCGGGAACGAGATGGGCAATTCCCCCGCCTCCGTAGACCCCGACCAGGACGCCGACGATGAGTCCCGGCAGGAGGCTCGTGCGGGTATTGCCCAGCTTCCAATGGGTCCAGGCCCCCAAGGCCGAGGCAGGGATCATGGCCAGCAAGGAGATTCCCTGGGCCATGACCTGGGCAATGCCGGCAAAGAGAACCATCATCGGCACCATGAAGATTCCCCCTCCCACCCCCATCATGCCGGAGATGAAGCCTGTCAGGACACCGAGGATGACCAGGATCAGCCACCGAATCCAGGCCGGTGAGGCCCCCTCCACGACATGGGGAAGCATGGGCTTCAGGATAAGCAGCAGGGAGATGAAGAGGAGAAAAAGGCCGAAATACCGCTTCAGTTTCAATTCGGGAAGGATGGAACAGAACTTCGCCCCGAGACGGACCGTGCACAGGGCCAGGCCTGCCAGAACGGCCGAGGCCGGGATATCCGCCGAGCCATGGAGGTAGTAGATGATGGCCCCCGCTACGGCGGTGAAAACGACGGCCACCAGAGAGGTGCCGTGTGCCTCCTGCTGACGGAACTTGAGAACCTCGGTCATGAGAGGGATCATGATCACTCCGCCGCCTACCCCCACCAACCCCCCCAGGAACCCCGCAACCAGACCAACCAGCAGACCTGCCATCCAGCACCCCTGTCTCAAAAAGAGTTTCACGAAGAACTGTGCGGAATTACTACAGACCCAAATACGCTGTCAACACCTTTTCTGGTCCCAACATCCCGCTTTACAATCCCCAGCCCTTTTGTTAATTTAGGATACCTCTCGTCGGAAGGAGGGCCAGAGGCCGGACCGCGTTTGCGCCCGGCACGAGAAGAATCCAGGTCCTTGATCCATGAATCGAAGCGCCGTTCTCAAGATCACGATCCTGCTCGCCCTGATCGTCGTAGTTGGTTTTCTTTTCTACCACTACAATCTTTACGGCTTCTTCGTCAGTCGTAAGAAGCTCATCCATTTTGTAAATTCCTTCGGCCCCCTGTCCGTGCTGATCTTCATCGGGCTCCAGGTCCTTCAGGTTATCGTGGCACCGATCCCCGGGGAAGTCAACGGCTTTATCGGAGGATACCTCTACGGCCCCTTCCTGGGGACCCTCTATTCCACGATCGGCCTCACGATCGGTTCATGGCTCGCTTTTGTCCTGGCCCGCTGGCTCGGTCTGCCCTTCGTGGAAAAGGTGGTGAGCCCCGAGATCGTCCAGAAGTACGACTGTTTCATGGAGCACCGCGGAACGCTGGTCACCTTCATTCTCTTTCTGATCCCGGGTTTTCCCAAGGACGCCCTTTCCTATATCGTCGGCCTGAGCCACATGAGGATGACCACTTTTCTGATCGTCTGCACGGCGGGACGTTTCCTGGGAACCATGATGCTCTCCATCAGCGGGAGTTATGCCCGCAATGAACAGAATGCGGCCATGCTGGCCATCCTAGGGATCAGCGCCCTGGTCGTGCTCCTGGCCTACTATTACCGTGAGGACCTCCTCAGGCTGGCAAAGGGAAGGAGGCAGCCCTGAGAGGAGCGTTTCGAGATGGATAACCGCAGACCGAATTCCCTCTGCCCGTCGACCCTGTCACCCCAACCCGCAGTCTGGATCACCGGCAGGGGACCCAACTGCCGGCCGACCATGCGTCTTTAACCCCATCAAGGGGTTTCGGCTGACACGTCCGGGAAAAACTGCGTCATTCTTAAGGAGGTAGACACCCTTGGAAGTAATTTTCAATGAATGCATCATTATCCTGCTTCTGATCCTGGCCAACGGCTTCTTTGCCTGTTCCGAGTTGGCCATCATCTCCGCCCGGAAGAGCCACATCGCCAGCCTTGCTGCAGCCGGCAACCGGCAGGCCAAACTGGTCGAGCAGATCCAGAAGGACCCCCACCGTTTCCTCGCCACGGTCCAAGTCGGCGTCACCATCGTCGGCTCGCTGGCCTCGGCAGTCGGGGGCGCCGCCGCCATTCAATACCTCAAGCCGCTCATCGTTTCAATTCCCGTACCCTTCATCCAGCATGCCGCGGAGCCTCTGGCCATCGGCGCCGTCGTGGCCGGAATCTCCTACCTGTTCCTGATCCTCGGGGAACTGACCCCCAAGACCATCGGCCTGCAGTATGCCGACCGGATCACACTGGTCGTCGCCCGGCCGATCCACACCCTCTCCGCCATTGCAGGGATTGCCGTTCGGTTCCTCACCTTTTCGAACCGGATGGTCCTTGCCCTTCTCGGAATCAAACCCAAGGGAAGGCAGGATTTCGTGACCCGCGAAGAGGTCCAGCAGGTCCTCTCGGAGGGCAGCGAGGCGGGCGCCCTGACCGAAACGGAGCACAAGTACATCGAAAATGTCTTTGAGTTCAGCCACACCTGCGTTCGCGAGGTCATGGTCCCCCGGACCCGGATCGTCGCCTTGAACCTGGCCCTTCCACGCGAGGAGATCCTCCGGATCGTCAAGGAGAACATGTACACCCGCTACCCGGTCTACCGGGGCGATCTCGATCATGTCGTCGGATTCGTCCACATGAAGGACATCCTCCTGGGAGGGATGTCCACGGGGGCCGATTTCGACATCACCCGCATCGTTCGGAACCCCCTTTTCGTTCCCGAGGGAAAGAAGGTGAGCAGCCTCCTCAAGGAGATGCAGCGAAAGCGGATCCAGATGGCCCTCGTCGTGGACGAATACGGCATCCTGAGCGGCCTGGCCACGACCGAGGACCTCCTGGAGGAGCTCGTGGGTGAGATCGAGGACGAGCATGACGTCGGCGAGGCCCGCCGCTACCAGAAGCTTCCCGACGGGAGCCTCCTGACCGACGCCCTCATCCCGATCAACGACCTGGAGGAGCTCCTAGGGGTGGACATGGGGGATTTCCTCCCCTTCGACACGCTCGCCGGTCTGATCTTGGACCGGCTGGGGCGTTTCCCAGAGAAGGGCGAGACCATGGAGTGGGGGGACTTCCTGCTCACCTGCGAGGAGGTGACCAAGTCGGCGATCCTCAAGGTGAAGATCTCCCGGATCGAAAGGCCCGCCCCGAGCGATCCGCCGCCGCAGACGCCAGAATGAACATCATCACCCCAAAGCTGCGGTCAGTCCTGAAAACAGACTTCTCCGGCACAGGTCGCAATCTCCGGGATAGCCTACTGCATGGGGACGTGCTGCCGGTTTTATACGCTAAGCCGGCCTAGAGGTTAACGTGCGAGCCTCAACCTGCCGACCGGGGAGATCCTTCTTCAGTCTCATTTCACGGCACGGTACGGACCGGAGCTTCACTTCTCCGTTTTTGGGCTCGGGAAGCCTGAATCTTTTTTTCGTACCTTTCGGCCAAAGGGGATACGCAGTTTTCTCATTTTTGTCCTGAGCGTGGAGGGATTTATCTCCAGCAGTCTTGCCGCCCCCTTTTCGCCACCCACCTGCCCCTTTGTCATTTCCAGGACCCGGATGATATGTTGGGATAGAAAACGATCAAGGGCATAGGAATCGCCGTGGGTCAGCGATGCCTTGGGCACCGCCTGATGACGGGCCATTTCGTCAAGATCATCGAAGGTCAAGGGGGTTTTCCGGTTGAGGATGAGGGCCCGTTCCACGGCATTCTGCAATTCTCTCACATTTCCAGGCCAGTCATAATTCATCAGCTTATCAATGGCACCCGGTGCCAAGGAGGAAATCTCCACCACCCCCATCTCACGTGCCTTCTTCAATATAAAATGCTGGACCAAGGCAGGGATATCGGCGCGTCGGTCCCTTAAAGGAGGGATCATAATCGGAAAGACCCGTAGGCGGAAGTAGAGGTCTTCGCGAAAATGCCCCGCCGCAAGCATCTCCTCCAAATCACGGTTCGTTGCTGCAATCAGGCGGATATCCAAAGGGATCGCCTCTGTTCCTCCCACACGTTCAATCTCTTTTTCCTGTATCACCCGCAGAAGTCGGACCTGAGCCCCCGGCGTCAGTTCGCCGATTTCATCGAGAAAGATCGTCCCGCCCTGGGCCCTTTCGAAACGTCCCCTTTTTTGAAACAAGGCCCCCGTGAATGCCCCTTTTTCATGACCGAAGAGTTCGCTATCCATGAGCGTCTCCGGGATGGCCCCGCAATTCACCTTGATGAAAGGGCCGTTCCTGCGGGGCGAAAGGTTATGGATAGCCGTGGCAACGACCTCCTTGCCC
>JAJFUM010000016.1 GCA_021372415.1 Deltaproteobacteria bacterium | reverse complement strand
GAGGACAACAACGGCGACGAGAACGGCATCGGGAAACTCCTGCCCGAGATCAAGGAGGGGGAAATCCTGAAACTCCTCAGCCTGACGCCCGAACAGAAATTCACGCAGCCGCCCCCCCGCTTCTCCGAGGCGTCCCTGGTCCGCGAACTGGAGGAGAACGGCATCGGCCGGCCGAGCACCTATGCCACGATCCTCAGCACGATTCAGGAGCGGGAGTACGTCCAACTGGAAAAGGGGCGATTCGTCCCCACGGACCTGGGCATCCTCGTCACGGACCTGCTGGTAAAGAACTTCCCGCGCGTTCTGGACGTGGCCTTCACCGCGTCGATGGAAACGGAACTGGACCGGATCGAGGAGGGAAAGACCAACCGCCTGGACACCCTCAACAATTTCTATCGGCCCTTCACCGAGGAACTCAAAAAGGCCAAGGCGCACATGCGCGACGTCAAGCGCGAGGAAACGCCGACGGATCTTCTCTGCGAGAAATGCGGGAAGCCCATGGTCATCAAATGGGGCAAGAACGGCCGATTCCTGGCCTGTTCCAACTATCCGGACTGCAAGAACACCAAGAACTTCACCCAGGACGAGAAGGGGGAAATCCGCGCCGAGGAGAAGACGACCGACATCCCCTGCCCCCTCTGCGGCAAGCCGATGCTTGCCAGGCAGGGACGCTTCGGGAAATTCCTCGGATGCTCCGGATACCCCGAGTGCAAACACACGATCAACCTCGGACCGGACGGGACTCCCGTCGCCGCCGCGGCGACGACCGACGAGAAGGGAGCCGAGGTCACCTGCCAGCTGTGCGGCCGCCCCATGGTCGTCAAGCGGGGGCGCTTCGGGACCTTCCTGGGCTGCTCCGGATATCCCGAGTGCAAGAACATCGTGAAGACCGGCCGATCCGGACGTCCGGCCTCCGAGGCCGCGGCGCCGGAGCTTTCCGACGTCACCTGCGACAAATGCGGAAAACCCATGGCCATCAAGGCCGGCCGATACGGGAAATTCCTGGGATGCACCGGCTACCCGGAGTGCCGCAACATCATGAAGTACAAGGCGCCGGAAAAGGCATGACGGGCTGCTGCGGCAATTCCTGACTTGAGAAGGCTTTCCGGTGACGGCATGGGAACGAGGGAAGGGTCCCTGACATGAGCATGACCGAAGGACCCATCACCATCGTGGGCGGAGGGCTTGCGGGTTGCGAAGCCGCCTGGCAGCTCCTGCGCCGGGGGCACCGCGTGCGGCTCCAGGAGATGAAGCCCGAGCGCTTCTCCCCGGCCCACCGGTCGCCGCTTCTGGCCGAGCTCGTCTGCAGCAACTCGCTCCGTTCGGCCGCCCTGGAAAACGCCGTGGGCCTCCTGAAGGAGGAGCTTCGCAGGCTGGGTTCGCTGATCATGTCCGCGGCCGACGCCACGGCGGTTCCGGCCGGCAAGGCGCTGGCCGTCGACCGGACCGCTTTCTCGCAATTCATCGAGGAGCGGCTCCGCGCCTGTCCCGACCTGGAAATCATACGGAGTGAGGCCACTTCGATCCCCGCGACGGGCCTGACGATCATCGCCACAGGCCCCCTCACCTCGGACGCCTTGGCCAAGACGATCTCCGCACTGACCGGCGCCGAATCCCTTTACTTCTACGACGCCATCTCGCCGATCATCGAGGGCGATTCCATCGACCGGACGCTGGTCTTTGCGGCCTCCCGATACGGCCACGGTGCGGCCGACTACCTGAACTGCCCGATGGATCAGACAACCTACGAGGATTTCTGGAAGGCCCTCTGCGGCGCCGAAGAGGTCCCCCTGCATGCCTTCGAGGAGATGAAGTGTTTCGAGGGATGCCTCCCGGTCGAGGTGATCGCCCGGCGGGGGATCGACACCCTCGCCCACGGCCCCATGAAACCGGTGGGGCTGATCGATCCGCGGACCGGACGCCAGCCCCATGCCGTCGTCCAGCTCAGGATGGAGGACCGCGAGGGGATCCTTTACAATATCGTCGGCTTCCAGACGAAACTGACCTGGCCCGAGCAGAAGCGCATCTTCCGGATGATCCCCGGCCTGGCAAAGGCCGAGTTCGCCCGCTACGGGAGCGTCCATCGGAACACCTTCCTCAACGCCCCTACCCTTCTGTCTCCCACCCTCCAGCTCCGGTCCGATCCCCGCATCTTTTTCGCCGGGCAGATCACGGGCGTCGAGGGATACGTCGAATCGGTCTCGATGGGGCTCCTGGCGGGGATCAATGCCGCCCGGTTCGCCTCGGGGCTCCGGTTCATCGCCCCGCCGCCGGAAACGGCCATCGGGTCCCTTCTCAACCACCTCCAGAACGCGGACAGGAAGACCTTTCAGCCGATGAACGTCGCCTTCGGCCTCTTTCCACCCCTGCAGGGCAGGATCTCCAAGAAATTCCGCGGGGAGCACTACGCCCGCCGATCCCTTGCGGCACTCGGGGCTTGGATCGGGGAGCTCTCCGGGGATCCCGCGCCAGACCCTTCCTGATCCGTCAGCCGGCCGGTGAAGTCCCCGGCCGATCCGGAGGCTGCCCCCTGCCCGACCGTGCCTGCCTCAATTCCTGATGATCAGCAGACGCTTAGAGATCATGCCGAAGTCCGCCCGGACCTTTTTGCGTTCCATGTCGCCGGCACAGGCGCAGAAGAAGTTGCCAAACGCCCCCATCCCGTATAAGCTTCAACATGAGATTTTGAAGCGGGCCGGAGAAACCACATTTCATCCGGGCAGATCAAAGAGGAACGTGATCGAGCGACATTGATGTGAGCGCAGGAGTGATGTCATGGGTCATCTCGTAGTCATCGGTGGCAGCGATGCCGGGACCAGTGCCGCGTTGCGGGCAAGGGAAATCGATCCGACGATTGAGGTAACGCTGCTCTGTGCGGATCGGTTCCCCAATTTCAGCATCTGCGGGCTCCCTTTTTTCCTCAGCGGTGAAGTGCGGGACTGGCGGACGCTGGCGCACAGGAACGTCGAGGAGCTGGAAGGGAAAGGGATTCGTCTTTTGCTGGAGCACCGGGCCGAAACGATCGACCCGGTGCGAAAAACCGTGTCAGCCAAAAGTTCGGACGGAAAGGCTCACCTGCTCAAATATGACAGGCTTGCCGTCTGCACGGGAGCCGTGTCGGTCTCGCCCAGAATCGACGGCATCGGTCTCCCCGGGGTTTTCCCCCTGAGATGGATGGCCGATGGTTTCGCCCTCAAGGAGTTCCTGGAGAAGAAACAGCCGAAGGACGCCGTAATCGTGGGCGGCGGATACATTGGGATGGAGATGGCGGACGCCTTTCGATATCGGGGGATGAATGTCACCGTGGTCGAGTTTGCCGATACGGTCCTGACGACCCTCGATCCGGAACTGGGAAGGATAGTGGAACAAACCCTGAGCGAACATGGCGTGACGGTCAAGACCCGATCACCGGTCTCCGCTATCGGAAGAGAAGATGAACGTCTGCTGGTGACAGGGGGCGATGAGCTGCGGATCAAAACCGACCTCGTTCTTTTCGCCGTCGGGGTCAGGCCCGAGACCGCCCTGGCCGCCTCTGCCGGGGTCCGGGCCGGCGAACGCGGCGCGATCCGTGTCAATCGTCGCATGGAAACGTCCATGAAGGATATCTATGCAGCCGGCGATTGCGTCGAAACCTGGCACCACCTTCTTGAAAAGAACGTCTACATGCCGCTGGGCACAACGGCCCACAAGCAGGGTCTTGCGGCGGGTGAAAATGCGGCGGGCGGAAACCGGGAATACCAAGGCTCGCTCGGGACGCAGGTCGTGAAGATATTCGATCTGGTTGCCGCCAGGACCGGGCTCCGTGACCACGAAGCCAAGGAAGCCGGATTCGATCCGCTGACGGTCGAATTCGAGGGATGGGACCACAAGGCCTACTACCCCGGTGCGCAAAAGCTGACCGTTCGAATGACGGGAGATCGATCAACCGGACGGCTGCTGGGGGTCCAGATGATAGGGAGCAGGAATTCCGAGATTTCCAAAAGAGTCGACGTCATAGCCGCCGCGCTCTTCAAAGGAATGGATGTTAGCGAATTCCCCGATCTTGACCTCTCCTATACCCCGCCGCTCGGCAGTCCCTGGGACCCGATCCAGACCACTGCACAGGAATGGATGAAACAAAAAACAAAATGAAATAGATCCCTTTCCTGACCCGGATGATCCCCTTCTTCCTCAGGAGTAAAGAAGGGAACAGGAATCTCTTCGAAAGAAAATCGGAGAGGCTAAAATTCAAAGAAAATTAAAGGAAGGAGCACAAATGCATCATTGGTATCGGAAAGCGGTTATATTGGGAGCTCTTCTTGCTCTATCCGTAGTTACTGTCCCCGCAGTACATGCTTGGCAGGTGAAGGTCAAAAACGGGACCGATGGTGAATGGGCTCGGATTGTTTTATATTATGGCACATCGGATCATAGTGTTACTTGGGGCGATGGACCGGAACTTATCGTTCCTTCTAAAGGCGCCACTCTTAATCCAAATGAAGAAGTCACTTTTGATACAGGCGCGGACTGTCCTCTTTCACTTACTTGGGAAAATTCGTCAGAAGGTTATGGCCGATGTACGTTGGGTTCAGAGTTTCAACACGAATATGGACTCAAGTCAGGATGCACCCATACATGCTGGAGCTCATCCTGGATAATAAAGAAGCATTCTGACGGGCTATACCATTTCGATCCAAACTAGGGCAGGTGGATGAAACTACCTTGAAGAAGGTGCTGGAGGTCAATAAGAATTTCAATATGGTAATCTTATGAAACAAGCAAAAAGGGGCCAGCCTTTTGGCTGACCCCTGGCAATTCTTGGTAGCGGGGAGAGGATTCGAACCTCTGACCTTTGGGTTATGAGCCCAACGAGCTACCGGACTGCTCCACCCCGCGACACTGTTTTTCAATACTGCAACAACTCTTAATTTCTAAACCAGACGGCCACAATTGTCA
>JAJFUM010000014.1 GCA_021372415.1 Deltaproteobacteria bacterium | reverse complement strand
GGTCCTGGCCGTGATCGACTGGAAGAGGGCGTCGAGGAACTGTGCGGACCAGGGGACCCCCTTCAGGGTGAAGTTCGCTTCAAAGACATAGAACAGCAGGGCCCCCGCCAGGATCAGGGCGCCGGTGGTTAACAGGACGATTTTGCTGTGCAAGGAGATCTTCTTCTGGAGGCCCCGGAGCCGGGCGATGACCTCCATCTGGACGATGAAGCCGATCCCACCCAGGACGATGAGGCTCATCACGGTCAGGTTGACGAGCCAGTCCCCCCGGTAGGACATCAGGCTGTCCGAGAAGAGGGAATAGACGCAGTTGTTGAAGGCCGAGACGGCGTTGTAGAGGGCGTGGAAGAAGGCCGTCGCCGGCGGGAAATCCTGGACGAAGCGGAAGAAGAGGAGGAGCGTCCCTGCGGCCTCGATGATGAAGGTGAGCCGGAGAACCCCTTGGACGATCACGATGAAATCGCGCCGGGGCGTGTGGAGAAATGTGGACTGCATGATCTCCCGTCCCCGGAAGGAAACCCCACGCCCCATCATCCCGAAGACGACCACCGAAAAAGTGATGATCCCCAACCCCCCGACCTGGAAGAGCAGGAGCGTCAAGACCTGACCGGGAATGGAAAGATCCTTGCCCACGTCTACCACCGTCAGGCCTGTCACGCAGACGGCCGACGCCGACGAGAAGAGGGCATCCACGAAACGCAGGTGGCCCTTGGACGCCGAAATGGGCAGCCAGAGGAGGAACGCCCCCGCCAGGATCACCAGGGCGAAGCTCAGGACAAAGATCCGCGGCGGCGTCAGGTGATGCAGGATCGCCATCCGGATGGGCAACCACCGATTCACCATAACCGCTCCCAACCCGTCGCCGTTTTCATGTTCCCCTCATTCAATTCCCCTGTACCCGGTCGTTCCATTTTCATCGCTTCTCCCCGGACGGAGCATCCGCCCTCTTGAGGGTGAAGGAGAAGGTCGTTCCCTGTCCCTCCCGGCTTTCCACCTGGATCGTGCCGCCGTGCGCCTCGACGATCTCCCTGGCAATAGCCAATCCCAGCCCGGCGCCCGTTTCCTTTTCCTGATCAGGGACGCGGAAGAATCGATCGAAGATCTGGGTCAGGTACTTAGGGGGAATCCCAACGCCCGTATCGGTCACATAAAACCGGACATGCCGGTCTTCCGCGGCGGCCGAGACAGTGATCCGCCCGCCTGGCGAGGTATAACGCAGGGCATTGGTCAGCAGGTTGGAAAAGACGTGCTCGATCCGTTCGGCATCGGCGCGCACCTCAGGAAGGTCGCCGGGAAGTTCCGTTCCCATCTCCACGCCGCCGTCCCGGGCCGTCGTGCGGAATGAAGCGACCGCACCGTCCACCAACGCCGTCGGGGAGACCTCGCGAAGATCCATCTGCTGCCTCCCCGATTCCATGCGGCTGATATCCAGGAGGTTGGTCAGGATACCGTGGAGAAAATCGCTGTCCTCTCGGGCGGCCAGAAGAAGCTCCGCCTGCTTTTCGTTCAGCGGACCGACCTTCTCCTCCAGGAGCAGGTAGACGGCCATGCGGATTGACGTCAAGGGAGTCTTGAGCTGGTGCGATACGGTCGAGACGATGCCGCTCTGCATCTCCGTGAGGCGGCGTTGTTCGGTCACGTCCTTGAGCAGCAGAATCACACCGGTGGTCTGCCTCTCCCGGTTCCGAATGGGTGTGGCGTCGAAGGAGAAAAACCGCTCCTGACCGTTGATGAACCGCTGGAAGATCTTCTGCTTGCGATCCGATTTTACGGGGAAACCGGACTGGATCACCTCCCGGAACAGATCGGGCAGACCGTCGAAGGGCAGGTCCTGGAGATGGTTCCCCACCTGGATGCCGAAGAGTCTCTTGGCAACGTCCGTCGAGAGTTGGACCTTCCCGTCCGGATCGACGACGGCCACGGCCTCGGAGAGGGTGTCCAGGGTTTCCTGCGTCGCCTGTTCCGTCCGGTCCAATTTCACCTGCTCTCTGCGGCGGAACTCACGGAGGCTGGCGGCCATATCGTTGAATGCCTGGGAAAGCCGCCCGATCTCGTCGCGGGATTCGGAATGCACGACAAGGTCCAGGTTGCCGCTCTGGATCTCTTCAGCCGAACGGATTAGGCGTTCGATCGGACGCAGGATCCAGCGACCTGTGAGTTCTATGTAAGCCACGGCGATCAGGAAGCCGACCAGCAGAAACAGGGCCATCCGCTGCGTGGCGGAGGCGGCCTTTCCTCTGGCCCTCTCCTTGGCCTCGTTCATGTTGTCCTG
>JAJFUM010000001.1 GCA_021372415.1 Deltaproteobacteria bacterium | reverse complement strand
GGACCCACTCGTGGTCGACACTGTACCGGAGTTCCGCGGGCAGCTGCACATCCTCGATCTTCTTCATCGCTCCTCCTCCCTCTTTTTATAAGACCTTATACGAATCCAGTTTTTAAAATTTATCAAACGCCGAAAATCTGCTTCAGGCAGTGTCTGAAAGGATTTCTGTTTACTAAATCCTCCGGACACATTGGAGATCGGATTCCGTAGGCATCGCATCGGAGATTTTTTGGGGCCCCTGCCGCCGCCTCCCTTATATCATCCGGTGCAGTTCCTCCATCTGATCGGCGAAATCCTTCTCCTCGAAACAGTAGCGCATCTTAAGGAAGCGCTGCCTGAGGGCGACGACCCCCTGCTTCACTGTCCGGCCGCCAACGACGCAATCCCGGATCAACTGGGCCAACTCCTTAAAATCCGCAGGACCCATCCCGAACCGGGTCATCTCCTGGACCCCGAGCCTCAGAGCCCCGGAGGCCGTGAACCCTTCCTCGTCCGGGGCCGCCTGGTAGTTGCAGATGATGTTGTTCTCCTCGAGGCGCCGGGCCGCCTCCACCCCTTTGGCATAGGCCACCTTGAGGACGACCTGGTGGGTCTCGGTGAAGCCGATGACTGGATCGCCGGCTACGTCCAGGCCCGCGTCGGACAGGGCCCGGGCAAAGGCCTTGGCGTTTCCGAGGACCGCCTCCTGGTAGGGGTCCCGGAAGCGGTTCATCTCGTAGGCCGCCATCAGGAGGCCGAGCAAGGTCCCCAGGTGGTGGTTGCTGACGCTCCCCGGGAAGGTCCGGCTCTGGATCGCCTCCCAGAGGGCCCACTCCTTCTGGCCCTCCTGCCAGTTTCCCCCGACGACGCCCCGCTGGGTGCCGAAGAAGGTCTTGTGGGTCGAGCCGGTGACCAGGTCCGCGCCCTCGGCAAAGGGCGCCTGGAAGTGGGGCCCGATGAGGCCCAGGACATGGGCCATGTCGTACATCACGACCGTTTCGAACCTCTGCTCCTTGAGAAAAGCGCGGATTTCAGCGACGGGCTCCTTGTGCAGGACCATGCTCTTGCCGAAGATGATTAACTCCGGCCGATATTCGTCGATGACCTTCTTGGTCGCCTCGACGTCAATCCGGTAGGGATTCTCTTGCAGGACCGGGAAGTTCACGACCGCAGGCTTCTCCAGGCGGGGATCGGTCCGGATGAAGTCGCGCAGGGCCCCCATGGGCTGGGCGCTCAGGTGGCCGCCCCGGATGATGTGATTGTTCAGGACCGAACGGATCCGCCGGGGCTCGCTCTTTCGGTCCTCCCGGTTCAGATAGTCCAGAAGGGCGCTGAAGACGGCGGTGTTGGCCATCTGGCCGCTGACCGGCCGGACCTCCACCTCCCGGCAGCCCAGGAAACGGGCCATCTCCTCCTTCAGGAGGGCCTCCACGGACTGGATGAAGTCGGTCCCCTGGTAGTAGAAGACCTCGGCGTCGTAGAAGGGGCGCAGGGCGCGGTGCTCGGCGTAGCGGCCGGCAGGGTCCAGGATCGAGAGGCGCCGGACCATGGGCGAGGCACTCTGCTCGGACGGAATGAGGTTGATGCACTCCTGCTGCCGCCAGCGGTGGTTCTCCAGGGCCCGTCCCAGGAGCGAGCGGACCTTTGCCGGCCAGTCCTCTGCGGCCTTTTGCGGGACAGGCCCGGCATGGTCGCGGACAATGGGCCTCGCGTAGGGCGGGGCGTCGGAGCGCAGGTGGTAGGGAACGACCACGGCCGTGACCCGGCTCCCGCGGATCTCGATCTCCACCCCGTCGTCCTTCTTCAGCCGGGCATCGACCAGCATCAAGCCGATCGACCGCATCTGGCGCTCTTCGGTAAAGCGGCTGGCAAGGCCCTCCCCCTCGGTCTTCAGGCAGGGGACCATGGTCCCACTCGTCACGAAGCCGGCCTCTTGATCTGCCCGGAAGACCTTGAAGCCCGCCCGGGCGATCCCCTTGCCCGTCAGGGCGAAGGGCATGACGATCCGCGGCAGGTCTGCGAGGCCGGAGTAGTCCTCCTCCCGGATCTTCCGGTAGGCGGCGAACTGACGGGCGAGAGCCTCCCGGCCCACGAAGTCCCCCTTGAGGGGCGAGAAGCTCACGGCGAAGCGGGCCAGCGGGCAGGCGTAGATCGGGATCTCCCGGCCGGCCGGGTCCTTCCCCAGCTCGTGGCCGTAGAGGGGAAGGCCCGCCTCGAGCCGCAGGGTATCCCGGGCACCGAGCCCCACCGGCACCGCCCCCTTCTCCAGGAAGAGGTCCCAGAGCGCGGGCGCCGCCTCGGCCGGGAGGAAGCACTCGAAGCCCAGGGGCTCGCCGGTGTAGCCGGTCCGGGCGGTCAGGACCTCTTTGCCCGCGATGGAAACCCGGGAGAGGGCGTTCTTAAGGGGCTCCGGGAGCGGCCCGGCGCTGATCACCCCCTGGAGGATGGCCCGGGAGGCCGGCCCTTGGAGGGAGAGCATCGCGATCCGCTCCGAGAGGTCCTCCATCTGCACCCCCGGAAAGCGGGGGAGGGTCTCCTGGAAGTAGCGCCAGTCGGCCTCGCGGTTGGCGGCATTGACCACGAGCAGGTATTCGTCCGCAACGAAGCGATAGAGGTAGGCGTCGTCCAGAGCGCCGCCCCGCTCGTTGGGAA
Organism: Deltaproteobacteria bacterium; assembly: GCA_021372415.1. GTDB lineage: Bacteria > Desulfobacterota > Syntrophia > Syntrophales > UBA5619 > JAKAFS01. The sequence goes on along the minus strand of JAJFUM010000001.1, from coordinate 233 downwards.
TCATGGTGTACTGGGCGAATCCCGGGTCGAGGGCCGCGGCATTGTTGGTCAGGACATGCTGGAGAAAGGCCAGGGCTCCGGCGCCGCGGACGGCGAAGCGGCCCATGTGGGAGACGTCGAAGAGGCCGGCCGCCCGGCGGGTGGCCAGATGCTCCTCCACGATCCCGGCCGGGTACTGGATCGGCATGTGCCAGCCGCCGAAGTCGACCATGGTCGCCCCGAGGGCGACGTGT
>JAJFUM010000461.1 GCA_021372415.1 Deltaproteobacteria bacterium | reverse complement strand
TCCCGCATCATCTGCATCACCACGTCCGCCTGGACGATGTTTCGCCTGCAGACGACGGCGATTCTCTCAATGGTGTTTTGAAGTTCGCGGACGTTTCCGGGCCAGGGATGCCGGATGAGCACCTCCATGGCGCTCCGGCTGAACCGCAGGTGACGGTTGAGCCGGGCAGCATGCTTCTCCAGGAATGTTTCGGCGTACGACTCGATGTCCTCCGGCCTTTCCCTCAGGGGCGGGAGGTGGAGCCGCAGGACGTTCAGCCGGTAGTAGAGGTCAGCCCGGAAGCGGTTGGCGGCGACCAGTTCCTTGAGGTTCTTGTTGGTGGCGGCGATGATACGGATGTCGGTGTGCTGGATCCGGTCGCTCCCCAGACGCATCACCTTCCTCTCCTGGATCACCCGCAGCAGCTTGCTCTGAAGGGAGTAATCCATCTCGGCGATCTCGTCGAGCAGGAGGGTGCCCCCGTGCGCGATCTCCAAGAGTCCCGGCTTCCCCTTCTGACTGGCGCCCGTGAAGGCGCCCCCGACGTAGCCGAACAGTTCGCTCTCCAGGATCTGCGCAGGAAGGGCGGCGCAGTTGATGGCGACGAATGGCTGCTGACCGCGCCTGCTCGCATTGTGAATGCTCTGGGAGAAGAGCTCCTTGCCGGTGCCGGTTTCGCCGGAGATCAGGATGGAGGAGTCTGCGGCCGCAAACTGTTCGGCCACGGACACGCAGTGCCGCATCCGGCCGCTGGAGCCGAGGATGTCCGGGAAGGTGTAGGCGGCGGTATGCTCCTCCGCATAGATCTTCTTGCGGATGTTGGCCTCCCACTGCTGGATCTTCCCTGAATCCTGGAAGGTGGCGACGGCGCCGATCGTGGCCCCCTGCACCCGGATGGGCACCTTGTTGCACAGGATCTGCCCCCGGCCGACCTCGATGACCTGGCCGAGTTCGTCCTTCCCGGTGGACAGAAGCCTTTCCAGCTTCAACTGGGGGAGGGTTTCCTGGATCTTCCGGCCGAGCGCCCGCTTCCCGTCGATGCGGGTGATCCGTTCCGCTTCCGGGTTGAAGGTGACGACCTGACGGTCCTGATCGATGGAGATGATCCCTTCATAGGCATAGTCCAGGACCGTCTGGAAGAGGGTGCTCTTGACCTTTTCGAGGCGCCTGGCCTCCGCGATCCGCTTCGCCTCAAGGGTCGCCTGGATGATCCCCTCGGCGCCGCTGCGGATCATCACGCAGGGCCTTTGGTGCCGCTGCCCCGTCTGGACGGTGATGACGCCGCCGATGAAAACCTCTGCCCCTTCCTGGAAGGCCTGGATCACGGCCGACTCGGCCTTGAATTCGCTGCGGATCGGGTAGCACCTCAGGTCGACATCGAGAATCGGTCCCAGGCAGTCGATCCCCAGGATCATCGACGGGAAGGCAATGACGGCGATGCGGCGGCTCTTGCGCCTGGCTTCCTCCAGGGCACGGATCATGTCCAGCCCCGTGATTGGCACTTCCACCACGGTGAGGCCCAGACGGGCCTCGGTGATGGCCTCGGCCGTTCCCCCCCTCGTGATGATGATTTCCACCCCTTTGCGCGCCAGCGCACGGGCCTTGCGGACGCCGGCGCTCAACAGTCCCTGTTCCAGCAGGACGTCGGGGTGGGGCTTGGCCAGCGTGGCGCGGGCGGTCGCCAGCATGTCCTCGTCCGGGGCCAGAAAGGCGATGGTCGGCACGGCGCTCTCCTGAGGGCGGTTTTGTTGAAACATTAAGAAACATTTTGCGACAGAATAGCACTTCTGATGTTCTGAGGCAAGCGTTCGTCAGGGGGTGCTTGAAAATAAGCATGGAAATCAAGACAGTTACGAACGTATTCTTTTGGGGGAACGGCATGGCACGATATTTGAAATGCCCTCTTTGCCATAGGACAAATCACTTTTACCCATTTAGTCATTGAGCGAGGAGGTTGGACATGAACACTTACAGTGTTGCCCTGATTGGGGGAGACGGTATCGGTCCCGAGATTCTGCGGGAGGGGAAAAAGGTGATGGATGCCGCCGCCGAGGTGGCGGGAATCACCTGGAAATGGAAGGAGTACCCCTACGGTGCCGATCATTGGCTGGCAACCCGGAAGGGTTTTCCCACGCTGGTGACCGAGGAGGAGATGGCGGAATTGGGCCAATACGACGCCGTTTACTTCGGGGCCATCGGCGACCCGCGGGTTCCGGACTCCGCGAATCAAGCGGGATTCCTCCTCTGGATGCGCTTCTACTTCGACCAGTACATCAACCTGCGGCCCGCTAAACTCTACCGAGGCGTCGACTCGCCGCTGGCCGGGAAGAAGCCGCACGACATCAATATCTATTTCATTCGGGAGAACAGCGAGGACTTCTACATCGGCCTGGGGGGACGCTTCAAGGGAACCCGGAGCAGCGAAGAACTGGAGATGAAACGCGCGCTTTGCACGGCCCGCTTCAAGCTGGACATCAGCCTGGAACCGGGAGACGAGATGGGCTACCAGATAGGGGCCATGTCCGGCCGCAATGCGGAGCGGACAATCCGCTACGGTTTTGAACTGGCCAGGAAGAAGAGGCTGACCCGCGTTACGGTCCTTCACAAGGCCAACGTGCTGACGAAGATCTACGGCCTGTGGGTTGAGCGCGCCACGGAAGTGGCGAAGAACTATCCGGACATCGAATTGGATTTTGCCATTGTGGACGCGGCAACCATGTGGATCGTCAAGCGTCCTGAGTATTTCCAGGTCATCGTGGCGCCCAACATGTTCGGTGACATCCTTTCCGACCTTGCGGCGTCGACGATAGGCGGTTTGGGGTTCGCACCGGGCGGCAACATCAACCCGGACCGGAAGGCGGGGGTCTCAATGTTCGAACCGATCTCCGGTTCCGCCCCGAAGTACAAGGGGCTCAACAAGGTCAACCCGATCGCCCAGATCCTTGCCGGGAAGCTCATGCTGGAGCATCTGGGGGAAGATCGGGCGGCGGAGCTGGTGGAGCAGGCTACCGAGGATGTCCTGGCGGCGGGGAAAGTGCGCACTTACGACATCGGTGGCAAGTCGACGTGCAGCGAAATGGGCGACGCCGTCGCGGAACGCCTTCTCCGGCTCAAGGCCTGAGATATCCGCCCTTTCACCGTTCCGGTTTCCCGGGCGGCGTCCCCTTGCCGGAGAAGGGGATCGCCCCTGGGTTGCCGGTCCTTTCGGCCTGTATCACCCCCGGGGCAAGGACGGCGGAATTCCTTTGTAAAATACCCATGAATTCCGTATTGCCATCCACGGGAAACCTTGCTAATTTCACCACATCTCATTTCCCCGGGGCGACCTTCCCCGACCATGACGGCCAGCGCCCCGACAACGGTTGAGCCACTTTGCAGGATTTGCCATGCGCCTTGAACGCATCGGCCTCGGGCCGAGGATCTTCTTCCTGGTGGCCATCATCATCCTCATCTCCGTGGGGGTGGAGACCTTTTTCATCCGTGACCGTATCCAGGAAACCTTGATGGAGGAGAGCGGCAAGAGGCTCCTGTTCATCGCCCAGAGGATGGCGGGGGATCCCATGGTCGAAGCGGCTCTCGCCCTTCCTGACCCCACCTCGGTGCTCCAACCGATGGCGGAGGGAATCCGGCGCATGACCCAGACAAGCTTCGTGGTGGTCCTCAATATGGATGCGATCCGCTATTCCCACCCCCATCCCGACCGCGTGGGGAAGGCTTTCGTCGGCGGAGACGAGAAGAGGGCCCTCGCCGGGGAGACCTATGTCTCCCAGGCCAAGGGTACCCTGGGAGTCTCGCAGAGGGCCTTCGCCCCCATCTACGACTTCAGCGGCCGCCAGATCGGTGTGGTGTCCGTGGGGATTCTCCTGACGGAAGTCCGAAAACGCCAGCAGGAGGCCGTCTTCACTCTCTATGTGATGGCCTTCTTCGGCATCCTGATGGGGCTGGCGGGGGCGGTGGTCCTTTCCCGGAACATCAAGAAGTCCATATTCGGCCTGGAACCCTACCAGATCGGCGCCCTCCTGGAGGAGCGCAACGTCATCTTCTCCTCTATTAAGGAGGGGGTGATCGCCATCGACCGCGACGAGCGGATCATCTTCATCAACGAGAGCGCTAGGCGTCTTCTCTCCATCGAAGGTGTGGCCGAGGGGACTCGGGTGTCGGATGCCATTCCCCAGACCTGCCTGCCGGATGTCGTCCGGACCGGCGAGGCCGTCTATGACGAGGAGTGGATCTCGAAGGGCACAATCCTCCTGGTCAACCGAATCCCCATGAGGGCCAAGGGCGAGGTCATCGGCGCCGTCGCCACCTTCCGGGACATGAGCGAAATCCGGAAACTCGCCGAGGAACTCGTAGAGGTCCGCCAATACACGGATGCCCTCAGGCGCGAGCATCATGAACACCTCAACCGACTCCACGTCATCGCCGGCCTGCTCCAACTCAGACGCTACCGTGAGGCCGTCCGGTATATCGTCAGCACCGTCTCCCGGAAACAGGCGATGGCCGATTTTCTGCGCCAGCGGGTACGGACACCGGCCGTTTCGGGTCTGCTCCTGTCGAAGCTGGAACAGGCCCAGAAGGCGGGGATCGGGATGGTCATCTCCCCCGACAGCGTCCTTGCGGAACTCACGCCGGCCGCTACGGGGGCGGTCATCACGATCCTGGGAAACCTCATCGAAAATGCCGTAGAGGCCCTCGCAGCGGCTGCGATACCGGACAGCCGTGTCGAGGTTTCACTGCGGGAGGTGGACGGCTCGATGGTCCTGCAGGTCCGGGATAACGGCGGCGGCTTCCCGGCGGACATTCGGGAACGGATTTTTGAAAAAGGGTTTACAACCAAGAAAACTCCCAAGAACATGGGCATGGGTCTCTATCTGGTGCGGTCCGCCGTGGAGCGCTACCGGGGGATCTGTGAGGTCATCCTGGATGGGGGGGTGACATTCCGGGTGACGCTTCCGCTGGAAGCGATCAGGAAAGGAGAGGCAACGCATGGACCCGATCCGGGTGATGATCGTCGAGGATGATTGCATGGTGGCGAAGATCAATCGGGATCTGACCCATCAGATCAGCGGATTCAAGGTCGTCCAGGTAGCGGGCACCGCCCGGGAGGCAATCGAGGCCCTGGAGAAGGAGCCGGTGGACCTGATCATCCTGGACGTCTATCTGCCCGACCGGACCGGCGTCGAACTGCTCAAGTCCTTCCGGCACGGGGACCACCCCGTGGATGTGGTGATGATCACCGCCGCCCACGACGCCCCCACGGTGGAAGAGTGCATGCGTTACGGGATCTTCGATTATATCATCAAGCCCTTCCCCTTTGATCGGTACAAGGCCTGTCTGATGAATTACCGGAAACAGAGGGCGGCCATCTCCTGCCAGAAAATCCTCAATCAGGAAAGGGTCAACGAGTTCACGGGTTTTCGGGAGGTTTCCCCGTCACGGGGCGGTCTCCCCAAGGGCATTCAGGAGCAGACCCTTCGACGCGTCGAGGACGCCATCGGGAAACTGGGCCCCTCCTTTAGCATCGAGGATCTGATTGAGGCGCTGCCCCTGTCCCGGGCCACCAACCGCCGTTATTTGGAATTCCTCACCGACAGGGGAGCTCTGGAAAAATCCTTCGCTTACAGGAAGCTTGGCAGACCAACGGTCCGATACGCCAAAGTAGGAGAAGGCGGATGAAGACCGTCCGGCGATACGGCGAGTGCGGGTGATGCCCTGTTCGCCGACCAAGAAGGCTCCGCTCAGATAAATTAAATGAATTAAAAGATTATTACGGGCTTATTCTTTACAGGGTGAGCCCTAGCTGTTAGTTCTACCGTACCAGTTTCCGAACCTGGACAGAGGCGATTTGCCTGACTCTGCGCAGCGGACCACTCGGATGGGTTCCCTCAAGCGTTCCGGTAGGTGGGTCGGGCGTCTTCCTCTTAGGAAATCCAAGAAGCGATGAATGGCAGGGGGATTTCCTGAAACGGAATGAAACAAATTGATACAAAACCGGTCAATTGGGGGTTGCTGTGCAGGGAATCTTTTCCAGAAGGGCCGAATTTTATTGAGCTTGACAATTGGCATCATAGTTGCGATCTATACAACGATACCAACCTTAAACGCATTTTTCATATCTTATCGCACAGAAGCAAGGAATGGGGCATGCGCCGACCTGAGAAAGGGAGGCGAGCCTGCGACCGATCGCCCGGGGGCATTGATCCCCTGAAAACCAGCATGTCAGGAGGTGGCTGTGAAGACACAGAGACAGGCAGACATCGTGGTGGGCTGTGGCATCGCCCTGTTCGGCATTTTCGTCATCTACGCGTCCACGCTGATCAAGGTGGGGACTCCCCATAAACTGCCCCCGGAAACCTTTCCCATGGTGGTCGGCATTCTGCTTCTGGTCTGTGGGGTCGCCCTGGCCGTGAAGTCCTGGAGCATCAAGGGCGCGGATCTGGCCATCCCTTGGCCGGACCGGGAGGGGGTCCGGGCGATCCTGGTCATCTTGGCCAGTGTGGCTGGTTACATCATCCTGATGAACCCACTCGGCCTGCCGATCGCCTCGTTCCTCTACATCGCCTTTTCGATCTGGTACCTGAAACGGTCTAAGTGGCTGCTGGCGATCGTGATCAGCCTGATCACCGCGGTGATCTCCTACTGGCTGTTCATCCGTCTGTTGAGCCTCTCTTTCCCTGCAGGCTTCCTCTTTGAATAGGAGGACATTATGGGCTTCTCGTTCGATTATCTCTTACAGGGTTTCGTCATCGCCCTAAGCTGGCAGAATCTCTTCTGGGCCATGGTCGGCTGTTTCATCGGGACGCTGGTCGGGGTCCTGCCCGGGATCGGGCCCGTCTCTGGGATTGCGATCCTCCTCCCCCTGACGACGGTGTTGCCTCCCACGTCGGCCATCATCATGATGGCTTCGATTTACTACGGCGCCATGTACGGGGGCTCGACAACGGCCATCGTCGTCAACATCCCCGGTGAGGCCTCTTCCGTCCCGACGGCGATGGACGGCTACGCCCTGGCCAAGCAGGGGAAGGCCGGGCCGGCCCTGGCCATCGCGGCCATCGGGTCCTTTATTGCTGGAACGCTCAGCGTGATCGCCTTGACCTTCTTCGCACCGACCCTGGCCCAGTTTGCCGTGGTCTTCGGT
>JAJFUM010000426.1 GCA_021372415.1 Deltaproteobacteria bacterium | reverse complement strand
GATGCACATCCCCAGGGAATCCCCCACCAGGATCATGTCCATCCCGGCTTCTTCGGCGAACTTGGCCGTCCAGTAGTCGTAGGAGGTGATCCAGACGACCAGTTCCTTCTTCTCCTTCATCTGCTGAAGGTCGATCCTTGTCAGTTTCTTCTTGGCCATGAGGCATTCTCCCTTCTCAATCGAAAGCGTTCCCGTAGATGACCTCGATGTCCTCCACCGAGAGGGTCCGGGGGGACCGGGTGAGGAGCCGCTGCTCCTTGTGCGCCTCCACCGCCCACTGGTGGATGTCCGTCTTGGCGCGGTCGATCCCCAGGTCCGTCAGCGACGCGGGGAGCTCAACGCTCTTGATCATGTAGTGGATGGCGTCCAGGACCCGCTCGTTCACCTCGCGAGGGGCCAGACCGTCGATATTCTCGCCCATGGCCCGGGCCAGGGCAGCCATCTTTTCCGCCTTGGCCACGGCCACGTAATCGAAGCAGGCGATCAGGAGGGCGCTCAGGGTCACCCCGTGGGGGGTGTGGTGCTCGCCGCCCACCGGATAGGCCATGGCGTGGACAAGGCTGGTCCCGGAGTTGTTGAGGACGACCCCGGCCATCAGGCTCCCCAGGGACATCTGATAGCGGGCCTCCATGTTCTGCCCGTCCGCAAAGGCGGGTCCCAGCCATTTGCTGATAATGGCGATGGACTCCAGGGCCAGGGCGTCGGTCATCGCGTTGGCGTTCTTGGAGAGGAAGGCCTCGGCGGAATGGATGTAGGCGTCGATGCCTGAGCTGGCCGTCACCGAAGGAGGACAGGTCATGGTCAGGACAGGATCGACGATGGCCACGTTCGGCAGAAGGTTGCTCGAGGCGACCACCTTCTTGACGTTGATCTCCCTGTCCAGGAAGATGGCGTGCTTGGTCACCTCGGCCCCCGTGCCGGCCGTGGTCGGGACGATGATCGTCGGGGTGCCCCGCTTGGGGACCTTCTCCCTGCCGAAGTAGTCCCGGGTCGTCCCGGGGTTGGTGACCAGGGCCGCGGCCATCTTGGAGACATCCAGGATGCTCCCGCCGCCAAGACCGATGATCACGTCGAACTTGCCCTTCTTGGCGATCTTGGCCGTCGCCTCCACCACCTCGACGGCCGGCTCGGGCGTGTCGCGGTCCTGGATATTGACCTCCACCTTGATCTTCGCGGCATCCAAGGAGGACTTCACCTTGTCCAGGACCCCCGCCTTCTGAACCTGGGGACCGGAGATCAGGAGAGCCTTTCCGGCCCCTAGCTTCCTGGCCTGCTCGCCGATCTGTTGGATGGAATCGATGCCGAAGAGGATGGTCGGCGTCTGAAACAGGATATTCTGAAACATCTCCCCTCTTGTCACGATTATCGTTTCAGGGTTTCCCCTCCGCCGGGAGAGAGACGGTACACTAGCAGGATTCGATTCGATGTCAAGCAGAATCCGTGAGGTCGACGGAACAGGCCTTTGGAAAAGCCCCTTTCCGCCCCTCAGCGGATTTTTTTCCTCAGGGCATCGACATCGTGAATCTGCAGGGTGTTTCCCGACAGGCTGATCAGTTTCTTTTCGCGGAAGGTGCGCAACGCCTTGTTGACGCTCTCCCGCGTGGCGCCGACCATGCCGGCCAGTTCCCGCTGGGTGACGGTCAGTTCAATGGTTGCGGAGGGGTTCTCCTTGAAGCCGCCGGACTCGGCCAGCTCGATAAGTTTCTTGGCCAGCCGCGCCGGGACGTTGAGGAAGAAGATATCCTCCAGGAAATCGTCGGCCTTGCGCAACCGCCTGGAGAGGGCGCCCAGGATGGAGCGGACCGCTGTCTCGTTGTTCAGGACGTAGACCAGAAAATCCTTCCGGTTCAAGCCGTATAGCTGGGTCTCCTCGATGGCGACGGCATCGGCGGAACGGGGCAGGTCGTCCAGGAGTGACATCTCCCCGCAGAAATCCCCGCTGGTCAGAAGCGCGAGGATCGCCTCGTCGCCGTCCCGGGACTGGCGGACGATCTTGATCTTCCCGGAGAGGATCATGTAGAGGGCCGTCCCCTCGTCCCCCTTGCGGAAGAGGACATCCCCTTTTTTGAGGGTCCGCTTCTGGAGGAGCGCGGCCAGACGCCGGCTCTCATCGAGCGGGAGGGAGCGGAAGAGGGGAACCTGCTTCAAGAGAATCTCGGGATGGGTCATATTCTCACTCCCGGCCCGGCTGGGCCGCAGTTCGATTGCCCGTGCTTCCGGGCGGACTCGCCATGGACCGATGTTCCGGACGCCCGCAACCCGACGTCAACGGCCTGTCCCGCTTTCCTTCAGATGGTGCGGTAACTTATCACACATCCCGGCCAATATCAAGCAGCGGGGTTCCGTCGCAGCAGGCCTGGAACGGCCCGTTTTTTTTCCATATTATTTTCCTTGACAAACCGCCCTCACCTTCTTATTGTTACAATTGTTAACAAAATTGTGCACGATAGAAACCCATTACTGTTAAGGAGAAAAGACTATGCGCCGCACCTATACGTTAGTCGCCCTTGGGTTCGCGATTTTCGCGACCCTGTTCGTCCTGGTCCCGGCCGCTTCAGCCGAGACCTTCCCCAGCCGCTCCATCACCCTGATTGTGCCGTACCCCGCAGGCGGGGCCACGGATCTTCTCGCCCGCCCCTTGGCGGACGAGGCCAAGAAGGTCCTCGGCCAGACCGTGATCGTTGAAAACCGGGCCGGAGGCGGCGGGGCCGTCGGCGTCGGGGCCATCGTGGGCAAGAAGCCGGACGGCTATCTCATCTCCATGGCCGTGGAGAGCCTCCATCGGAATTCCTACATCAACAAGCTCCCCTTCGACACGGTCAAGGACCTCACCCCGATCATCGCCGTATCGGGCAACCTCTACGGAATCTGCGTCCGGGCCGATTCCCCCTACAAGACCCTCAAGGACCTGGTCAACTATGCCAAGGCCAACCCCGGCAAGGTGAGCTACATGGCCTCCGGCGTGGGGACCAGCGGACACATCTCCATGGAAGAGTTGGCTGTCAAGGCCGGCAACCTCAAGCTGTCGCATGTCCCCTCCAAGGGGGATCAGGAATCCTCGGCGGCGCTTCTGGGCGGGCATGTGGACGTCATCTCCACCTCTGCGGGTTTCCTCCCCCTGGTCGAGGCGGGTCAGCTCCGGCTCCTGGCGACCTACACCGCCAAGCGGACCAAGAAGTTCCCCAACGTGCCGACCGTGCACGAGTTGGGCTACGGCGTCATCTGTGAGGCCCCCATCGGGATCTTCGGGCCCAAGGGGATGCCCGCCGACATCGTCAAGGCTCTGCACGACGCCTTCAAGAAGGCGATGGAAGGCCAGAGTTACCAGGTCACGATGGACAAGTTCCAGCAGCCGCCCGTCTACATGGGGCCGGCGGAACTCGGCAAGTACTGGGCCGAGGCCTATGTCGAGGCCGGCAAGCAGGTCGAGGCCTATATCAAAAAGAAGTAGCACCCGGATGGCGTCGCCGGTCTGAAGCCGGCGACGCCGCCGTTTTCTTCACCTGAGGAGAATCCCTTGAAGAAGACCTATCTCACAGCCAATTTGTTCTGGCTTGCCCTCGCGACAGCCGCGGCCATCGGGGCCTGGCAGCTCGGCGTGGGGGACTTTCATACCCCCGGCGCGGGCTTCCTGCCCTTCTACGCCGCCATCCTGTTCGGAGGCTTCGCCCTCATCTCGCTCCTCCAGGACCTCAAGGCAATGACCGGTCCAGGTTCGGAGCTCTGGGGAGACGTCCGCTGGGCCCGCTGGATCGTCATGGTGGTGAGCCTCTTTCTCTACGTGGCCGTCCTGGAGTGGCTGGGTTTCGCGACAGCCACGTTCCTGCTCATGCTGGTCCTTTTCAGGATCCTGGAGCCCTACCGCTGGACGACGGTCCTGATCTTCTCCCTGCTGACCATGGGATGCGCCTACCTCTTCTTCGTCGTCCTCTTGGAATGCCGGCTGCCGGGCGGCAGCCTCTGGGGGTTCTAAGCCATGGACATCCTGCATCAACTCCTCATGGGTTTCACGGTGGCGCTGCAGCCGGCCAATCTCCTCTATTGCCTGCTGGGGTGCATGATCGGAACGATGGTCGGGGTCCTGCCGGGGCTCGGGCCGACGGCGGCCATGTCGCTGCTCCTGCCGGTCACGTTCCACGTCACCCCGGTTTCGGCCGTCATCATGCTCTCCGGGATCTTCTACGGGGCCATGTACGGCGGCTCGATTACCTCCATCCTTGTCAACATCCCCGGCGAGGCGGCCTCGGTCGTCACCACTCTGGACGGCTACCAGATGGCCCGACAGGGTCGGGCCGGACGGGCGCTCGGGATCTCGGCCTTCGGTTCCTTCATCGCCGGGACCCTGGGGCTGATCGGCCTCACTTTCCTGGCCCCTCCCCTGGCCAAGGCGGCGCTCAAGTTCGGCCCCCCCGAGTACTTCGCCCTGATGGTCCTGGGGCTGATCGTCCTGACGTTCCTCTCTTCCGGCTCCATGGTCAAGGCCCTGATGATGGCCTCCTTCGGCCTCCTGGTGGGGTCCGTGGGAACCGATACGGTGACGGGCACGGCCCGGTTCACCTTCGGGATCACCTCGCTCATGGACGGGGTCGGCATGATCCCCGTGGTCATGGGACTGTTCGGCATCTCCGAGATGCTCCTCAACATCGAATCGAAGATCGACCGCGAGATCTTCAGGACCCGCGTCAAGGGCCTGCTGCCCACACTGGAAGACTGGAGGCAGTCGTCCTGGGCCATCATCCGAGGGACCGTGATCGGATTCTTCCTGGGCATCCTGCCTGGGGGCGGGGCGGTCCTCTCCTCCTTCGTCTCCTATGCGGTGGAGAAGCGCTGCTCGAAATACCCGGAGAAGTTCGGGACCGGTGTCATCGAAGGGGTGGCCTCGCCCGAGTCGGCCAACAATTCGGCGGCCCAGTCCTCCTTCATCCCACTGATGACCCTGGGAATCCCCGCCAACGTCGTCATGGCCATGCTCCTCGGGGCGCTGATCATCCACGGGGTCACGCCGGGGCCCTTGCTGCTCTCGCAGCACCCGGAGATCTTCTGGGGCCTGATCGCCAGCATGTACCTGGGCAACGTCCTGCTGGTCATCCTCAACGTGCCGCTCATCGGGATGTGGGTCCAGGTCCTCAAAGTCCCTTATCCCATCCTGATGCCGCTGATCATCCTCTTCTGCCTGATCGGCTCCTATACCGTCGCCAACAGCGTCATGGACGTCTTCCTGATGCTGCTGTTCGGCGTGGTGGGCTATGTGATGAAGAAGCTCAAGTACGACGCCCCGCCCTTCATCCTGGCCTTTGTCCTGGGTCCCATACTCGAATACTCGCTGAAACAGTCCCTGATCTTCTCCAAGGGCAGTTTCATGATCTTCGTGACCCGGCCCATCACCGCCACCTGCCTGGCCGCCGCCATGGTCCTCCTGCTCCTGCCCCTCTTGCCCAAGATCGGCCGTCGCCGTCCCGGCGCCACGCACGAGTCGGACATCTAGGGGAAGGGGACCCGCACCGCTCATGATGGACCGGCGAAAAGACAGCCGCTTGGAGAGAGGAACGGGGGGCTGTCGATGCGGATAAGGGACGTGATGCTCCTGGCCGTGTCCCTGGGGGGGCTGGCCACCGGGGTCCTGTGGCCGGCGTTCGGGATGTTCGTCGCCCCCTGGACCATGGAACTGCTCATGGTTCAGCTCTTCTTCAGCTTCCTGGGGGTCGATTTCCAGGCCATGGCCCACCCGCAACGCGGCGATCTCTTGGAGGTGGGCGTCATCAGCGCCGTCAAGCTCTTCGCCCTGCCCGTCCTCCTCTGGGCCCTGTCCCTGTGGCTCCTGCCCGAGCAGGCCCTGGCGATCCTGCTTTTGAGCGGGGTCTCCACCGGCGTCACCGCCCCCTTCGTCGCCACCCTCCTGGGCGTTGGGCCGACCCGCATGCTGCAGGTAGCCGTCCTGACCTCGGCCCTGGTCCCCTTCACACTGCCTGCCCTGGTCAGCCTGCTGATGGGCGGCAGCCTGGAGATCCCTTACTCCCACATGGCGCGCCTCCTGGCCCTCATCATGCTGCCGCCGGGGATCCTAGTCTTTCTTCTCAAGCGCTTCACCCCCGGCGTGGCGCTCCGCTTGGAGCGGTGGTCTGTCCCGGTGGGGCTGCCTCTCTTCTACTTTACGACCCTGGCAGTCATCGCGCCCTTCGCCGACGCGATCACCAGCGAGTTCGGCCACGTCCTGGAATCGCTCGGTCTGGCGACCCTCCTGACCGTGATCTTCGTGGCCTGCGGCCTGGGACTGGCCCATGCCTGGCCCCGGCACCTCGATGGCCTCTCCTTCGCCCTGGGACTCACCTGTGTGAACAACGTCCTGGTGGCGGTCTTCGCCGCCAGCCTCTTCGGACCCGGCCCTACCCTCCTGGCGGTCCTTTACATGTTCCCCTACTTTCTGATCCTCCTGCCGATGCGCTGGCTGGCCCGGCGGCTCAAGTCCCGGGACATCCGGCAGTGACCCAGTTCCCGGCGCCTGTCCCCATCGTTTAAAGACTGGCAATCTCTTTTCTCTGCGTTTGCCTGCGATGGGATATCGTTGCCTTGCCCTCTGAGTACGAATAACCAGGCGCTG
>JAJFUM010000416.1 GCA_021372415.1 Deltaproteobacteria bacterium | reverse complement strand
CGGATATCCATGAACTACAGGCTCGGTCTGATCGCACCCTACCAAACCCTGATCGCCAGGGCAACGAAGCTGGCTGCCGACAAAGGCATCCCCCTGGTCTCCTGCCGGGCCGTCCTGGACGACGCCGCCATGGAAGCCGAGAACATGGAAAAACGGGGGATCGACGTGCTCGTGGTCAGGGAGATCACGGACATGTACATCAAGGGGAGGATCCATATCCCCGTGGTTCCGATCCGTGTCAGCGGAACGGACATCCTCAAGGCCCTGATCAAGGCCCGGAGGATATCCAAAAGCATCGCCCTGGCCAATTTCTGCGGCCGGTACAAGGACATCGGCATCATCAGGGGCGCGTACGACATCGATTTCCAGGAATTCTCCTTTTTTACCAGGGAGGAGGCCTACGAAAAGATCCGAAACCTCAAAGGCAAGGTCGAACTCATCATCGGCGGGGGGCTCACCTATGAAGTCGCCCTGGAGCAGGGCTTCAGGGGCGTCCTGATCGAGTCCACGGACGATTCGATCAATTACGCCCTGGAGGTGGCGTCCAACGTGGCCAAGTCCCGTTTCGAGGAGGAACAGAAGCGCCACCAGTTGACCACCATCGTGAACCTCGCCAGCGGCGGCATCGTCGCCGTGGACCAGACCGGGCGCACCTCCGTCTACAACGAGGCGGCCGAGGAAATCTTCCAGATCCCGCGCGAGGAGGTCATCGGCCGGAGATGCGGCCAGATCCTGGAGCTGGCGGGATTCAATTCCGTCAGGGCCGAGGGCGAGGATTACGAACGGGTGGTCCCCATCCGGGACCGGAACGTCTTCGTGCGGACCGTGCCCATCGTCACGAAAAGCGGCAAGTATTACGGCGGCGTCGCCACCATCCACGACGCCTCCCGTGTCGAGGAGATGGACCGGAAGATCCGGATCTCCCTTCACGCCAGCGGTCTGACGGCCAAATCCACGTTCAACGACATCATCGGCGTGAGCGACTCCATCCAGTCGACCATCGCCACGGCAAGGAAGTTCGCGAATTCGGACTTTACCGTCCTGATCACCGGGGAGAGCGGCACCGGGAAGGAGCTCTTCGCCCAGAGCATCGTCAATGCCAGCAGGCGGAAGAAGGGACCCTTCCTGGCCGTCAACTGCGCGTCCATCCCCTCCAACCTCCTGGAGGCCGAGCTGTTCGGCTACGAGGAGGGCTCCTTCACCGGCGCCAGGAAAGGCGGCAAGGTCGGCTATTTCGAGCTGGCCCACGAGGGCACGATCTTCCTGGACGAGATCGGGGATCTCGCCCCGGAGCTCCAGGCAAGACTCCTGCGCGTCATCCAGGAAAAAAAGATCATCCGCGTCGGGGGCAGCCGGATCATTCCCGTGGACGTGAGGGTGATCGCGGCAACGAACGAATCCCTGATCGAACGGGTCACCGAGGGGAAGTTCCGGAAGGACCTCTATTACCGCCTGAACGTCCTTCACCTGCATATCCCGCCCCTCAGGGAGCGCGTGGAAGACATCCCCTGCCTCGCCTCGCACATCCTCGACCACTACAAGTTCATCGGGAAAGAGGACCGGTTCGCGCTGATATCGGCCCTCAGTTCGCTTGCCGACCACGCATGGCCCGGAAACGTCCGGGAGATGGAGAATATCCTGGCCACGCTGACCGTGCTGCTGCAGGACCAGGGAACGATCGGCCAGGAAACCGCAACCCGGCTTCTGTCCGAGATCATTTCGAACAATTCCCCCCTGGAGCGCATCAGACCGATGCCCGGATCGGTCGTTCCGGAAAACCTGAAAAAATCCAGGAAGGATTTCGAGAAGCAGTTTTTCTCCCTTCTATACAACGAATCGGATCTGAGCAGGACCCAGTTGACAAAGAAACTGGGGATCAGCCGGACCACGTTGTGGCGGAAATTCAAGGAATACGGTTTTCAGCCAAAATAACCTTCCCCCGCATTCCGGCGGAGCGTCCTT
>JAJFUM010000404.1 GCA_021372415.1 Deltaproteobacteria bacterium | reverse complement strand
CTTCATCTTGAGGAGTTCCGCGAGCATCTCTGCGCGCGGGATGACGGGGATGCCCCGCGCATGCGCCGCCAGCACCTCCGGGTTGTCAGGACGGACGGCCGTGGAGGTGACGACGACCTCGGCATGGCCGATGTGCGAGGCGTCGTGGCCCCGGTGGATCGCGGCGCCCAGGTCATCCAGGCGCTGGGTGATCTCCGTCGATCCGAGGTCCGAACCGCTGATCTCGTAGCCCAGGTTGAGCAGGACCTCGGCGATCCCGCTCATGCCGATACCGCCGATCCCCACGAAGTGGATGCGCCGGATCTTCCGGTGCATGTTGCTCTGTTTGAGTGTCTCTCCCATATCCCCTCAGCCTCGCTCCTTCGGTCGCCGATCCCGGATCAGTTCCAGGCAGGCATCGACAATGGTTTCGGCCGCGTGCCGGTTTCCCAGGGCAGCGGCCGCCCTTTCCATCTTCCGGACGGACTCCGGATCGCGGGAGAACCGTTCGATTATCCCGGCCAGATGCCGGCCGGTCAAACCCTTCTCCACGATCAGCTCGGCCGCCCCGGCAGCGGCCAGGACCTCGGCGTTTCGCGTCTGATGGTCGTTCACGGCATGGGGGAAGGGGATGAGAATGGCCGCCTTGCCGGCGGCGGTGAGCTCCGCGATGGAAGTGGCCCCGGCCCGGCAGATCAGAAGATCGGCCTCGCGGTAAGCGGCGGCCATGTCCATGATGAAGGCCAGGACCTTGGCAGTGAAACCCTTCCGGCAGTAGGCGGCTTCGACGGCCCCCCGCTCCTTTTCCCCCGATTGGTGGATGAACCGTAGCCTTTCCCGTAAGGGGGCCAAGTCGTCCAAGGCCTCCGTGACGATCCGGTTGATCGCACTGGCCCCCTGGCTTCCCCCGAAGACGAGGACCGTGAAGGCGTCCCCTTTCTGCCTCTCCATCCCTCCGGCGAGGAAGGCCGACCGGATCGGGTTTCCGGTGACCATGGTCCTGGCCTCCGGAAACCAACGCCGGGAGGCCTCGAAGGTGAGGAAGATCCGGTCGGCGAAACGGCCGAGGATCCGGTTGGTCAACCCCGGAAGGGCGTTCTGTTCGGCAACGGCCGTCGGGATGCCTATGAGGCGGGCGGCCAGGACCGCCGGACCCGAGGCGTACCCGCCCACGCCCAGGACGATGGCGGGATGGAATTCACCGATGATCTTGAAGGAGGCGGCCAGCCCCGCCGGAATCTTGACGAGGGCCCCCAGGGACCGGCGGATCCCCCGCCCCTTGATCCCTTCCACCCGGAGGGTCCTGAGGGGGAGGCCCAGTTCGGGCAGGACCCTCTTCTCGATACCCCTCTCGGTGCCGATGAATAGGACGCGGTGGGTCGAACCCCTCCGCAGAAACTCCTCGGCGACGGCGATTCCCGGGAAGAGGTGCCCGCCCGTTCCGCCTCCGGCAACGACCATCCCCAGGCCGCCTGCCGGGGCCGGCGG
Organism: Deltaproteobacteria bacterium; assembly: GCA_021372415.1. GTDB lineage: Bacteria > Desulfobacterota > Syntrophia > Syntrophales > UBA5619 > JAKAFS01. The sequence continues at coordinate 38,173 of JAJFUM010000404.1, read as the reverse complement.
TTCTTGGACGATGGGGCTGGGTGCTGTGGGCCTTGGGTCGGTCATGTCTTCATCTCATTTTGCATAGGACGAGATGTTGAGCAAAATGCCTACCGCGACCAGGGACATCATCAGTGACGTCCCGCCGTAACTCAGAAAGGGGAGGGCCAGCCCCTTGAGCGGGATCAGGCCCATGACGCCCGCGATGTTGACGAAAGCCTCCAGGGCCAGCAGCATCGTCAGTCCCGAGGCCAGGAGGCTGCCGAACATGTCGGGCGCCTTCAGCGAAATTTGGAAGCCCCGGACGATCAGGATGATATAGAGAAACAGGATCAGCCCGACGCCGATGAAACCGCTCTCCTCGGCGATCACCGAGAGGATGAAGTCGGTATGGGGCTCCGGGAGATAGAAGAGCTTCTGTATTCCGTCCCCGATCCCGACGCCGAAGGCCCCGCCGGAACCGAAGGAGATCAGGGACTGGATGATCTGGAAGCCGGAATGGCGGGGGTCTTTCCAGGGATCGAGAAAGGTCATCAGGCGGGCCAGCCGGTAACTCTTGTGGAAGAGAAGCCAGACAGCCACAGGGATGAAGAGGGCCACGATTCCCGCCAGGTGGAGGACCCGGCCGCCGGCCAGGAAGATCATCGCAAGGCCGATCACGGCCAGGATCACGGTCGTGCCGAAATCGGGCTGCAGCAGGATCAAACCCACCAGGGCGCCGGTAACAGCCAGGGGGATGAGGAGCCCCTGGGAAAACTCCCGGATGCGGTTGACTTTTAGGGTCAGGTGGTGCGCCAGAAAGAGGATGAGGGCGATTTTGGCCATCTCCGAAACCTGGAAGGAGAAGATCCCGAGGTTGAGCCAGCGGGCGGCGCCGCCGGCACGGATCCCCAGGCCGGGGATCCAGATCGCCAGCAGGAAGAGCCCCGAGACCACGATGGCGGGCCAGGCCAGCTTGCGGAGCTTGTAGTAGGGGATCCGGGTCATCAGGATCATCACCAGAAGGCTCAGGGCCAGAAAGAAGACTTGCTTCTTGAGAAAGTATTGGCCGTCGCGGAAACGCTCCATGGAGAGGATGGAACTGGAGCTGTAGATCATCACCGTCCCGATCGTCACCAAAAGGAGCGTGACCAAAAGGAGAATCAGGTCCGGTTTCGTCTCCCTGGAGGCCTTTCTCATGTCTGGAGCTCCCTGACCCATTCCTGGAACATCCTGCCGCGGGCTTTGTAATCGGTGAACTCATCGAAGCTCGCACAACCCGGGGAGAGCAGGACCACATCGCCCTGTGCGGCGATAGCCGCGGCCGTCGCCACCGCTTCTTTCAACGTGGCCTTGAGCGTCGTCGGGACCAGGTCACCGAGCCGTGCGTGGATCTTCTCCCGCGCCTCGCCGAAGAGGACCAATCGCCGCACCCGCTCGCGGATCAGAGGGACGAGGGTCTCGAAATCCCCCTCCTTGTCTCGTCCCCCCAGAAGGAGGATGATCGGGGCGGAGAAGCTTTCAAGCGCCCTGACCACGGCCCCCACGTTGGTCCCCTTCGAGTCGTCGTAGTAGAGAACGCCGTTCTTTTCGCCCGCATACTCGATTCGGTGGGCGATTCCGGAGAAGTCCTCCACGGCCCGCACGATCTCCTCTGCCGGGCAGCCACACTCGCGGGCCGCCAGGATCGCGGCCATCACGTTTTCGATGTTGTGCCGTCCCGGGATCCGGATCATCTGACGGGGAAATTCCTCCCGCTTTCCGGAGGGGTCGATCCGGACGAGCCGCTCCCCATCGAGGAAGATCCCGGATTCGAGGGGCCTCGAGGAGCTGAAGCACTCGACCCGCGGGACCAGACGGGCGGCCAGAGGGGCCGATGCGGCCTCGTCGGCGTTGAGGACGGCCAGGTCCGAGGGGCCCTGCCGGGCGAAGATCGACTCCTTGATCCGCCGGTAGGCCTCGAGACTGCTGTGGTAGTCGATGTGGTCGGGGGTGACGTTCAGAAGGAGGGCGATGCGGGGATGGAACTCGATCGCCCATTGGAGCTGGAAGCTGCTGACCTCCACGACGGCCCAGTCGGCCTCCTGCGGGCCGTCTGTGTAGCCGATCAGGGGGGCGCCGATGTTGCCGCCGACGAACACCTTTTTGCCGGCCTTGCGGAGGATCTCTCCGATGAGCGTCGTCACGGTCGTCTTCCCGTTCGTCCCGGTAATGGCCACAAGCGGCGTCCTGAGGAAGCGCCAAGCCAGCTCGAGTTCGCTGATGACGGGGATCCCCCGCCGGATCGCTTCGGAGAGGATCGGGTTTGCGGGATAGACCCCCGGCGAGGGGACGACCCAGTCGGCGCCAATCAGGACCTCGGGGCCGTAAGGCGTGAGCGTCAGATCGGCGGACAGCGCCTCGATGGCGGCCAGGGCCTCCCCCCAGGTCGATTGGGGTTTCCCGTCGGTCAGGCGGATGCGCGCCCCTTGTCCGGCCAGAAAACGGGCCGTCGCCAGCCCCGTCTTCCCGATTCCGATCACTGCCACCGTTTTACCCTTGAGATCCATTACTTATCCTTCACCTCAATTTCAGCGTGCTGATCGCCACCAGGGCCAGGAGGATGGAGATGATCCAGAAACGGACGATCACCTTGGGTTCGGGCCATCCCTTGAGCTCGAAATGGTGGTGGATCGGCGCCATCCGGAAGATCCTCCGGCCGTTGGTCAGCTTGAACCAGCCGACCTGGCAGATGACCGAGAAGGTCTCCAGAACGAAAATCCCTCCGACGATCGCCAGGAGGATCTCCTGCTTGGTCAGGACGGCGAGGGTCCCGAGGGTGCCCCCCAGGGAGAGGGAGCCCACGTCGCCCATGAAAACCTGGGCGGGGTAGGTGTTGTACCAGAGGAACCCGATCCCGGCGCCGACGACAGCCCCGCAGAGGATCGACAGTTCACCGGTCCCCGCCACGTAGGGGATCTGGAGGTAGGCGGCGATCCGGGTGTTGCCGGCGAAGTAGGCGAACAGGAGATAGGTCATGAAGCAGGTGATTGCCGGGCCGATGGCCAGCCCGTCCAGACCGTCGGTGAGGTTCACGGCGTTGGCGGCCCCGACGATGATGAAGGTGGACAGGAGCACGTATCCCCAGCCCAGGTTGGGCAGCACGGTCTTGAAGAAGGGGATCGTCACGTTGGAGTTGAATCCCGACTTGAGGTAAAGGACGACGCTGACGAACAGGGCGATCACGATCTCCGCGGCCAGCCGGTACTTCCCCGGCACGCCCCGGGAGTTCTTCTGGGTCAGCTTCCGGTAGTCGTCCAGAAAACCGATCAGGCCATACCCGAGCATCACCATGACGGTCAGCCAGATGTAGCCGATCGTCAGGTTGGCCCAGAGGAGCGTCGAGATCGTGACGGCGAAGATGATCAGGATGCCCCCCATGGTAGGCGTTCCCTTCTTGGCAAGGTGGCTGTCCGGCCCGTCCTCCCGGATCATCTGACCGATCTGGAGGGACTGGAGCTTGCGGATCAGCCAGGGGCCGATGACGAAGCAGATCACCAGGGCCGTGATCGCTGCATAGATCGTCCGGAAGGTGATGTAGCGGAAGACGTTGAAGATCGAATAAGTTTCATGTAACGGATATAAAAGATGAAAAAGCATTTTTTTCTTCCTTCTCGGGGCTTCCGGTTCTCTTTCCGGGCGTGCATCCCTTACACCCTTTGAGGGCTCAGGTCAAATGCCTGGATGATCGCCTCTGCGACCTCCTCCATTTTCATCCTTCGGGACCCCTTGACCAGGATCCAGTCCCCCTTGTCCAGGTGGGCCCGGAGAGACCGGACAACGCTCTGGGGGTCGTCGAAAAAAGCGATTCTCTCGCCGGCCAGGCCCGCCGCCGTCGCCCCGGCCGCTGTGGACCGTGAGAGATCCCCTTTGAGAAAGACCGTCTCCACGCCTGTCTCCACAATCTGGGCCCCGACCCGTGCGTGCAGCTCCGCGGCCCTTTCACCCAACTCCAGCATGTCCCCCAGGATTACGACGCCACGGCCCGTCCCCCGCAGACCCTGGAGGGTCCTGAGGGCCTCCTGGACCGAAAGGGGGTTGGCGTTGTAGGTGTCGATGATCAGGAAGGCACCGTTGCCCAGGGCGCGGATCTCCATCCGGCCCGGCACGGGGTGGAAACGGGCGAGCCCCTCGGCGATCTCGTGCCGGTCGAAGCCGATTGCCGTCGCGGCTGCGGCCGCCGCCAGGGCGTTGAGGACGTTGTGCCGTCCCGGGACGCTCAGACGGACCGGGATACCGATCCCGCCGATGATCAGGTTGAAGCGGGACCCCTCCAGAGACGCCGATTCGATCCGGGTTGCGGTGACATCGGCGCCGGCCCTGAGACCGAAGCGGATGCCGTTGCCCTGCCAGCGCTGGGCCAGGACGCCGATCATCTCGTCGTCGTGGTTGAAGATCGCCGTCCCCTGCCCGTTCATCGACGAGAAGAGACTCCCCTTTTCCTCCCGGACGGCCTCCAGGGATCCCAGACCTTCCAGGTGGGCCGGGCCGATGTTCGTGATCAGGCCGATGTTCGGACGGGCGATGGCGGCCAGCTTCGCGATCTCGCCGGGGCTGTTGGTTCCCATCTCCACTATGGCCAGTTCGTGCTCCGGGCGAAGGCCGAAGAGGGTATGGGGGAGGCCGATCTGGTTGTTCAGGTTGCCGGTTGTCGCCAGGACCTTCCGGGAGAGGGAGGCGATGGCCGTGAGCATCTCCTTGGTGGTCGTCTTTCCCGAGCTTCCCGTGATCGCGACCAGGGGAACGGGGAATCGCTCGCGCCAAGCCCGGGCGATGGCCCCCAGGGCATCGAGGGTATCAGGGACCCCGATGGCCGGTGGTCCCTGGATCGTCTTTTCCCCGAAGCGGTCCGACCGGACGATCAGGCCCGCGGCCCCCTTCCGGACGGCATCGTCCAGGCAGTCATGGCCGTCGAAACGCTCCCCTGCAAGGGCGACGAAGAGGTTACCCGATTCCAGGGTCCGAGTGTCCGTGGATATGCCGTGGCAGGACCAGTCGGCACCGCCGCGCAGCGGGACGCCTCCTGTCGCTCTAAGGAGTTCGGCGGCCGAAAAGGTCGGTGCATCCGTCATGGGCGGCATTCCCCTCCCCTCCAATGCGAAAGGGCCTCGGAGGCGATCCGCCGATCGTCGAAGGGGAACTTGCGGGTGCCGATGATCTGGTAATCCTCGTGGCCCTTTCCGGCGATCAGGACGATGTCGTCGGCCCCGGCCATGGCGATGGCCCTTTCGATGGCCGACCGCCGGTCGGGGATGACCCAATAACCCTGCGGGCTCTCCGGCCCCTTGGGGTCGCCGTCCGCGAGCTTCGGCACCCGGATGCCCCTCTCGATTTCTCGGATGATCTCCAGGGGGTCCTCGGTCCGCGGGTTGTCGGAGGTCACAATGGCCAAATCGCTCGCGGCCGTGGCGGCCTCCCCCATGAGCGGCCTTTTTCCCCGGTCCCGGTCTCCGCCGCAGCCGAATACGGTGATGATCCTTTTCTTGCGGAAGACGGCGAGGTTCTGAAGAACCCTGCGGAGGGCGTCCTCGGTGTGGGCGTAATCGACGAATACGGCGGGCTGCCCCGCCGTGCTGACCTTATCCAAGCGTCCCGGGACGCTGGAGAGAGCCGCGATCCCCTCTTGAATGAACCTTCCGGGGATACCCAGGGCCAGGGCCGCGGCCGCGGCCGCCAGGATGTTGTAGAGGTTGAATCGGCCCATGAGCGGCGAGGCGACCTCCAACCGTTCGCCGCGGAGACGAAGCGTGGCCCGGATGGCGCCGAGGGTGAGCTCAAAGGGATCCGCGGAGACGTCGCAGGGGTTGTCCAGGCCGTAGGTGATCCGTCCGCCCGGGACCTCGCGGAGGATCCGTTGTCCCCAGGGATCGTCAATGTTGACGATCATCGGGTGTGTCCGCTGCTTGCCGCTTCCGGGAAGCACCTCGGAAAAGAACCGCAGTTTGGCCTGGAAGTAATTCTCCATGGTCCCGTGGTAGTCAAGGTGGTCCTGGGTGAGGTTGGTGAAGACCCCCATATCGAAGAGACAGTCGTCGACCCTTCTGAGGTCCACGGCGTGGGAGGAGACCTCCGCGACCACATGGGTGACACCGTGGTCCGCCATCTCGCGGAGAATCCGCTGCATCTCGAAGGATTCCGGAGTTGTGTTCGGCGCGGGGAGGGTCTTCCCTCCGTAGCGGTAGTTGACCGTTCCCAGGACGCCCACGGGACATCCCGCTGCCCGGAGGATCGACTCGATCAGGTAGGTGACGGTCGTCTTGCCGTTGGTGCCGACGACGGCGACCAGGGTTAAAGCAGCGGAGGGATCGGCGAAGAAATTTTTCCCGAGGATCCCCAGGGCCCGGCGGCTGTCATGGACCTGGACGGCCGTGACCCCCGGGGGGGGGGTGGAATTCCTCCTCATGGACGACGACGGCGGCCCCGCGCTCAAGGGCGTCGGCGATGAAAACATGGCCGTCCGCCTTGAGGCCCGGGATCGCCACGAAGAGGCTGCCCTTCTGGCATTGCCTGGAATCGTAACAGACCGACGCGACCTCGACCTCCGGTCCCCCGCCGGCCTCCGGCGTCCCGATTCCCTTGAGCAGTGACGACAGTTGCATCGGGAGCCCTCATGAACCCGTGCTGAAGGTGATCGTGCAGAAACGGTTCCCTCGCACGGGAACGCCGGCCGCCGGCCGTTGGGTCGTCGCCCAACCGCTTCCGACGATTTCGACCTCCAACCCTTTCTCTTTGGAGAGCTTGAGGACCTCTCGGATCGTCATTCCATGGAAGTCGGGGATGAGGGGCTTGTCCTCTTCCCCGGCTGCCTGGGCGGTCAGGGTCGCCGGTGTGGATACAAGCTTCACCTTCATCCCGTCGCCCGCCTTTTCCTCCGACACGGGGTTTTCCCGGATATTGGTCCTGAAACAGGTCAGGAGCTGCTCGCCGATGTTCTTGAATACGGGGGCCGCGGCCACGCCGCCCCACTTGTCCCGTTGCGGCTCGTCGAGGATGACCAGGATCGCCAACTGTGGGTTCTCAGAGGGGAAGAATCCCATGAAGGAGGTCTTCACCCGCTCCGATGAATAGACCCGCCGGGCGAAATCAAACTTTTGCGAAGTCCCGGTCTTGCCGGCTACGGAAACGTTCACGATCTGGGCGTGCTTGCCGGTCCCGTCTTCCGTCCCGACCACGTCGGTCAGGATGGCGGTGAGCCTTTTGGCTGTCTCGAGGGAGACGACCCGGCGGACCTCGGTGGGTCGGAAGGCCTGGACCACATGTCCCTTCTGATCCATGAGCGCCCGGACGACGAAGGGCTTCATCATGACCCCTCCGTTGGCGACCGTGGACAGGGCCGTGATCAACTGCATTGCCGTCACGGAGACCCCCTGGCCGAAGGCGATGGTCGACGCGTCCACGCGCGTCCAGTTCTCCACGGGTCTCAGAATCCCCGTCGCCTCGCCGGGCAGATCGATCCCCGTCTTGGCGCCGAATCCGAAATCCTTGATGTAGCGATAGAACTTCTCCTTGCCGAGCCGCTCGGCCACCTTGACGGAACCGATATTGCTGGAATACTTGAGGACGTCCCGGAAGGTCAGGGACTTGTGCCGCGCGCGGTTCGCCTCGTGGATCACCCGGTCGGCGACGGCGTAGTGGCCGTTCTCGCAGTTGATGATATCCGTTTCCTTGACGACGCCTTCCTCGAGAGCGGCTGCTGCCAGGAAGGGTTTGAAGGTCGATCCGGGGTCGAAGCAGTCGGTAATGGCCCGGTTCTTCCCCAGGGCCGGGTTCACCGTCGAGAAGTTGTTGGGATCGAATCCCAACTCATTGGCCAGGGCCAGGATCTCCCCGGTCCGGGGGTCCATGACGATGGCGAACCCCCCCTTGGCCCCCTTGGACTTGACGGCCGATTTCAGCTGGGATTCCACCAGATGCTGGATCCGGCTGTCAATGGTCAGGACGAGGTTGTAGTGTTCCGGGGGGGCCGTCTCGGACGCCTCCACCCGCGGGTAGAGCCTTTTCCCTTTGGCGTCCCGCGTCCAGAGAAGCTTTTCGGGGAGCCTCCTGAGGTATTTGTCGTATTTGAGTTCGAGCCCCTCCAGGCCCGTGGCGTCCAGGCCGACGAACCCGATCAGGTGGCCGGCCAACTCGCCGTTGGGGTAATACCGTTTGGGCTCCTTCACGAGGAAGATCCCCTCGATGCCCAGGTCCTGTACCCGGGCGGCGTCTTCGGGGGCGATGCGCCGGGCAATCCAGCAGAAGTTCTTTGCGCCGGAGAGCTTCTTCTGGATCACCGCCCGGTCAGTGTGGAGGGTAGAGGCGAGGATCCCGGCCACTTGGCCGGGTCTGTCGATCTTGGAGGGATCGGCGCAAACGGAATCGGCCATGATCGTGGCGGCCATCTTTTCACCGTTGCGGTCGAAGATGACCCCCCGATCGGGTTGGAGCAGCAAAACTTGGGTATGCTGTCTTTCGGCAAGGCCCTTGAGTTCCTTGCTCGAGAGGATCTGAAGCTGAAAGGCGCGGGAACCCAGGGCGATAAACAACACCATGAAGAAGGCCAACATGATGGCGATCCGGAACCTCAGCCATTTTCTGGATTCACCGTTCATTTGATCGATATCACCTGTTCCCTGTCCGGATAGACCATGGACAATTTCTCTCTGGCGATGGTTTCGATCCTCTGAGGCGACTTCAGGGTGGCGAGCTCGACCTTCAATTTGGCCTGTTCCTCGGTGAGCTGTTCCCGGCCGCTCAGTTCCCGGGCGATCTGGTACTCCAGTTCCGTCATGTGGATGTGGCTCCAGACGTAGATGAGCGCCACCGCCATCAGGATGGAGGCGATGAAGATCCAGGTGGAATAACCGACCTCGTTCTGCGACTTTTCCTCTTGACGGGCGGTCTGTTTCAGGACTTCTACGGCTTCCATGGTCAGATCCTCTCAGCGCTTCTGAGTTTGGCGCTACGCGCCCTCGGGTTGTCGGCGATCTCTGCCTCGGTGGGGGTAACGGGTTTCTTGGTCAGGACCCGGAGGGTCGGTCGGCGGCCACAGGCACAGATGGGAAGAGTGGGGGGGCAGAGGCACCCTTTTTCCCCGTCCCGGAAAAACGCCTTGACGACCCTGTCCTCGAGCGAATGGAAGGAGATCACCGAGAAGCGCCCGCCGGTCCTGAGCCTTTCCGTCCCGCTGGTCAGGGCCTCCCTGAGGTTTTCCAACTCGCCGTTGACGGCGATCCTGAGGGCCTGGAAGGTCCTCGTCGCCGGATGAATCTTCTGTCGTGAAGCGGATCGGGGCATGGCCTTGAGAACCACCGCGGCCAGATCGGTCGTTGTCCGGATCGGGCCCGAGGCCCTCCGCGCCACGATGGCCCTGGCGATTCTGCCGGCCATCCGTTCCTCGCCGTACTGGCGGAGGATCCTCTCGATCTCTCCTTCGGGAAGGGTCTGGATGAGATCGGAGGCGCTGGGGCCGCGCCCCTGGTCCATCCGCATGTCCAGGGGGCCCTCCAGGGCGAAACTGAAACCCCGGGAGGCGGTGTCGAGCTGGTGAGAGGAGACCCCCAGATCCAGGAGAACTCCGTCTATTTTCGCGATATTGAGACTGGTCAGTATCTCTTCCATGTCGGCGAAATTTCCTCTCACCAGGATCTTTCTTTCCCCAAAGGGGTCAAGGCGCCTCCGGGCCGCTTCCAGGGCGTCGGCGTCGGCATCGATACCGATCAGGCGACCGTCCGGGGCCGTGCTTTTCAGGATCGCCTCAGCGTGTCCCGCCCCGCCCAGGGTTCCGTCCACCCAGATGCCGCCCTTCCGGCAGCCGAGGGATGCGACGACGGCTTCGAGCATCACCGGCCTGTGGAAGGACTCCATTATCTCCTCTTGCAGCCTATATCCCCAGATCCGCCATGTAATCGGTGAAGCTGGCCAGGTTGTCGCCGCTGGCCTTCATCTCAGCCTCGAACCGATCCTTGCTCCAGATTTCGATCACCTTGATCATGCCGGCCATGACGATCTCCTTCTCCAGCGTTGCATATTCCCTGAGATTGGGCGGGATAAGGATCCGTCCCTGGCTGTCGAGGGTGCAGTCGACGGCGCCGGACATGAAGAACCGCTGGAAGGCGCGCACCTCCTTGCGCAGGAGGGACTGGTGGGAGACCTTTTCTTCGATCACGCGCCACTCGTCGTAGGGGAAGACCATCAGGTAACCGTCCCAGTTGGTGATGACCAGACGGTTGTCGTACTTCTCGGCGAACACCTCGCGCAGACGCGAGGGGAAGATGACCCTCCCCTTGTCATCGATGGTGTGGTGATACTGCCCCCGGAAGACCGACATTTTGGCTTATCCCTCCACAACGATCCACTTTGCTCCACTTTGGTGAAAAGATAGAAGAGGCTTTTGGCTTTGTCAAGGATTTTTTTTACTTTTTTTGTCTAGCAGGCTGGTATTTGGAAACGGCCCGGTTGTGCTGGGCGAGATTGGCGGAAAACTGATGGGATCCGTCATTTTTTGCCACGAAATACAAGTAGCTGGCATGGGCGGGGTAGAGGGCGGCCTTTAGAGAATCAAGACCGGGGTTGGCAATCGGCCCGGGCGGCAGGCCGTAGATCCGGTAAGTGTTGTGGGGGGTTTCCTTTTGGAGATGGGAGCGCAGGACGGCCTTGGCGGGCTTCCCCTCCTGTTCGAGATAATAGACAGCTGTCGGGTCGCTCTGCAGCCTCATTCCCTTGACCAGGCGGTTGTGGAAGACTGCCGAGATAAGGGGCTTTTCCTCTCTGTTTCCCGACTCCTTGCCGATGATGGAGGCCAGGGTCAGCCATTCATTGAGGGTCAGCCCCATCTCTTCGGCCCTTTTGATCATCTGGGGGGTAACGCTCTTCCAGAACTGTCTCACGAGGATCCGGATGACCTCCCGGGTGGTCATGGAACGATCCAACTGATAGGTCTGGGGGAAGAGGTACCCCTCGATGTGGTTGGCCTCGATCCCGAGGGAAGCCAGGAACTCCCGGTCGGCGGCCAAGGCCATAAATTCCTTCTCGTTGACAAGCTTCAAGGCGGCCAGCCTCCTGGACACCTCGGCCGCCGAGAGGTCTTCGGGCAGGGTTACCAGGTAGGATTTGATCTCCCCCCGGACCAGTTTCTCGATGATCTGGGAGGGAGAAAGGCTTCCTGGGATCTCGTACTCGCCTGCCCGGATCTGGCGGGTCGCCCCTTTTCCTAAGGCGAGGAGCCAGAAAAAGGGGCGGTTGGCGACGAGCCCGGCCTCGTTCATGATCTCGGTGATCCGGAAGAATCCGGCCCCTTTGGGGATGTCAACGATCTTCGGGGGGGCAGCAGGATTGACGGGCAGGACGGCGAAACGGTAAAAGGCCAGACCAATCCCCAGAAAGACCAGGAGCACCAGCAGGGTCATCACGCGGCCATGGGCCGCGGCCCGTTCTCTGTGTCCTTTCAAGATCCTCCTGAGGAGTTCCAGCGGCCCTTTCAAGGGGCGTCTCCCCTCTCTCCGCGATGGTCCGCGTCGAGGTAGTCCTGGAGGATGATCGAGGCGGCGACGCGGTCGACGGATTGCCGGATCTTCTCCCGGCGCAGGCCGCCCCGGCGGAGAAGTTCCTCGGCCTCCTTGGTGGACAGGGTCTCGTCCCAGCGGACAACGGGGACCGAGAGCAAGGATTCCAGGCGCCTGGCGAACCGGTCGACCTTCTCGCACTGGATCCCTTCGCTGCCGTCGAGCCGCAGAGGATAGCCGATGACGATCTTTTCGACGCCGTGACGCCGCACCAGCTCGCCGATCGCCGCCAGATCCGCCTCGCGGTTCTTCCTGGTGATGGTTGTGACCCCCTGGGCCGTCATCCCGAGCTCGTCGCAGAGGGCGACGCCGATCCTCCGGCTTCCGTAATCGAGCCCCAGTACCCTCAAGCCTTTTCCCTCATCAATAACGGCCTCCGTGGACCCTCCCTGCTGGCATCATGCCTTGCCGGCATCGCTCCTTTTTCCCATGAAAACCTCCCGCTGTCAACCCGCCGGGCCCAGGGTAGCGGCTCATTTTGTGTCCAGGGATGGATTGGGGGGCCTCGATAAACCTTCAAATCGCGGCCAAAATCCATCCGCCGCAGGGCAAACTGGGTCACGACGGGCTGCGGAATTTCCAGGTCCCGAGGTCCGGACCGCCGGCCGCAAGGTGGACCTGCCGGTTTCCTGTCAGACCCGTCCCGTTCACCGGCGGGGAGGGGGGATATTCCTGGTCCCGCCGGTCGGCAGGTCGACATGCGTCATCAGGGGGAAATGGTCCGAGGGGTAACGGTGTTTCTGCCGAAACTGGATGATCGTCGCATCCCGGACGCGGGCGGAAGGGGGGACGAAAATGTAGTCCAGGCGAAAACGGAGCAGGAACCTTCGGAACCCGTGAAAGGTCACGACGTTGCGATGGTGAGGGTGGTGGACCCGGAAGGCGTCCGTCAGCGGGGAGGGGTTGACCGCCCTGCCTTTGGCCCGAGTCTTCAGGTGGATCTTGCCCTTGAGGAACTCGATGGGCGCGCTCTTTTCCCTGGCGTTGAAATCGCCGGTCAGAATGAAAGGGTCCGGGGATCTGCGTGTGTGGATCCGCTGGGTCAGAAGGATTACGCTTTTCTTTCTGGAGCCCGGGGAGATGTGGTCCAAATGGGTGTTGTAAAAGTAGAACGCCTGTCCGGACTTCCTGTCGACCAGCCGTGCCCAGGTGCAGGTCCGCGGCAGAATATTCCTCCAGCTCTTCGACCCTGGCTGGTCCGGGGTATCCGAGAGCCAGAAGGTCTCTGCCTCGACCAGGATGAACCGCCGGGTGTCGTAGAAGATGGCGTTGTGCAGCCCCTTGCTGCCACCCAGGCTGCCGACGCCGATCCCCTCGTATCCGGGCAGCATGGCATAGATGTCGTCGATCTGAAAATCCATCGCCTCCTGGAGGCCCAGGAGGTCCGGTCGGTGGTTCCTCAAGACCTCCTGCACGAGATGGCGGCGGAATGTCCAGTGGTTCCGCCCATCCCGGGCCGTCCCCCGCCGGATGTTGAAACTCATGATCCTCAGGCTCAAGCGGTCGTCGGGAATGCCGTCGGTCCCGTCCGACGGGACCTTGGGTCCTTTCCCGTGCCGCTTGTATCCCCAGGGCTTCAGGATCCGGCGCCCGATGCGGCGGAGGGGATGTTCGGCGAATCCGCGCTCTTTCATTGGTTCTTGGTGTCCTCGTCCTGCGATGCACGGCCGGTCTTCCCTTTCGATCCCTCCCATTGGGAGTCGACCGTTCGGTTAAGATAAGCATGATCGGTGAAATGGCAAGGCCAGCCTTTCTCTGCGGAGGGTCGGGATCTTTCCTCGGGCGGGCTGGGGGGCCCGGAAAATCTTCAAATCGCGGCCCAGGAAGTCCATCTTCAGGAGAGGCATTGCCATGGGAGCTGCTCGGCTTCCTTTTTACAGTTGTGAAAAGCCTGTGAGTCTGTTATTTTTCAGCCATGAAGCATGTCGTGATGGGAACGGCCGGCCATGTGGATCACGGCAAGACATCGCTGATCAAACTCCTCACCGGCGTCGATACGGACCGTCTCAAGGAGGAGAAGGAGCGGGGGATCACCATCGAACTCGGCTTCGCCTCCCTGGTCCTTTCCAACGGCAGGACGGTGGGCATCGTCGATGTCCCGGGGCATGAGCGGTTCGTCCGGAATATGGTGGCGGGCGCTGCCGGCATCGATCTGGTCGTGATGGTGATCGCCGCCGACGAAGGGGTCATGCCCCAGACGCGGGAGCACTTGCAAATATGCACCCTCCTGGGGATCCGCCAGGGCTTCGTCGCCTTGACGAAGGTCGACATGGTGGAGCCGGAGTGGCTGACCCTGGTCCGGGATGAAATCCAGGGGTTCCTCCAGGGGACCTTTCTGGAGGGGGCGCCGATCGTCCCGATCTCTTCCCTGACCGGGGCCGGTCTGCCGGAGCTTGTCGCCACGATCGAAAAGGTGGCCGATGCGGTGGAGGAGCAGGCCGATATCGGCCTCTTCCGTCTGCCCGTGGACCGGGTCTTCACGATGAAGGGGTTCGGGACGGTCGTTACGGGGACCCTGATCTCCGGAAAGGTATCGGTGGGCGAGGAGATCGAGGTCTATCCGGTCGGGATCCGGGCCCGGGTCCGGGGGATCCAGGTCCATAACCGGACCGTCGAGAGCGCCGAGGCAGGGCAGAGGACGGCCGTCAACCTCCAGGGGATCGATCGGTCCCTGATCGAACGGGGTCATCTCCTGGCCGGACCGGACAGCCTCATGGCTGCGGGACGCCTCGACGTCCGCTACCGCTACCTGCCGGGCCCTGGACGGAAACTGAAGAACCGGACCCTGGTGAGGTTCCATACGGGTACGAACGAGATCATGGCCCGGTTGATCCTCCTGGACCGGGACGAACTGGAACCTGGTTCCGAGGCCTATGCCCAACTCGTCCTAGAGGCTCCGGTGGCTGCAGTGGCCGGGGACCGGTTCGTGGTCAGGAGCTATTCCCCCGTGACGACAATCGGGGGCGGCGTGGTCGTCGACCCCATGCCGGCCAAGCACAAACGGTCGGCTGCCGCGGTCCTTGAGGAGTTCCGGCTTCTGGCCGGCGGCTCCGAGGCTGAGCGGGTGGCCGTCGTGATGGCCAGGGCCGGGATCTGCGGGATCACGGAACCCCGTCTGATCCCTCGGACCGGGATCCGCCGGGCGGGACTCCGCAGGCTTCTGGAGGGGATGTTCGCCGCCAAGGAGGCCATCCTGGTTGATCGCGAGGAGACGAGGGTCCTGAGCGGGACGGTTTACTCGGGGTTGCTCGGGGAGATCGTCGCGGAGATCAAGGGATACCACGAACGGTTCCCTCTGAAGGAGGGCCTGTCGCGGGAGGAACTCCGGACAACGATCGGAATGACGGATGGGGCGGGCCAGAAGATCTTTGCCATGGCCCTGAGGGACCTGGAAAAGCGCGGCGAGATCGCCGCGGAGAAGGAGACGCTCCGGCTGGCCGGCCACCGGGTCCAACTCGGAGGGGAGATGGGGGATCTGCGGGAGAGCCTCTCTTCCCTCTATCTCGGCGGCGGCCTCGCACCGCCAACGGTGCGGGAAGTCCTGGAACGGTTCGCCGACCGCAAGAGGGAGGTCGCCAGCCTCATGGAGGTGCTGATCCGGGAGGGGTGCCTCGTTCGGATCAGCGAGGATCTGAACTTCCATCGGGAGGTCCTGGCAAAGCTCCGGGAGGATTACCGCCAGCTCCTCATCCGGGAAGGGCAGGCAACACCGGCGAGCTTCAGGGAGCTCACGGGGCTGTCGCGGAAGTTCATCATCCCGCTCATGGAATACTTCGACATGTCCAAGTTGACCATGCGGCAGGGCGATCGCCGGATCCTCCGGGAAAGGCCGGAACGATGAGAAGGGAAAGCCTGGGAAGCGAAACGCTCAGGGCCCTGTCGTACGACGGCAGGAGGCTCCTCGAAAGCGAAGAGCGGATCGTCCGGGAGCTCCCCCTGGAGGTGCACCTCAATGGGCGTCGGGTGATCACCATCGCCTGTGCCGGTATGCACGTGGAGGAACTGGCCGTGGGGTTCCTTGTCTCGGAGGGGGTTCTCCGCAACCGGGCGGACCTGTCTTCCCTGGAGGTTTCCGAAGACGGTCGGGAGGTCCGGGTCCGGACCGCCGAGGCCGAGGGCCGTCCCGAGCCCTCTGTGACTCCAGAAAGGACGGTAGCCTCCAGCGGCGCCGGCAGCATGGGCTTGGCGCCTCGGGCCGAGCCTGTCGGGGCCGTCCCGGCCGGGGTCCGGATCTCTCCCGGCCAGATCCAGGACCTGATGAGGCGTTTCCTCGACCTTGCGTCGCTCCACGACGAGACCGGCGGGACCCACGCCGCGGCCCTGGTGCGGGACGGTGACATTCTGGCCGTCCGGCAGGACATCGGCCGGCACAACGCGATCGATATGCTGGGTGGATACGCCCTGCTCAACGGACTGGACTGTCGGGGGGCGATGATCCTGCGGACGGGACGCGTCTCTTCGGAGATCGTCCACAAGGTCCGGCTCCTGGGCGTATCTCTGGTCGCCTCCCTCTCCGTTCCTACCACCCTGGCGGTCCAGATGGCCCGGGAGGCGGGGATCACGCTGGTCGGTTCGGTCCGGAGCGGGCGGATGAAAATTTATTCCCATGAAGGGCGGTTGACGATTTGAAATCAAAGGCTGTTTTTGCAAAGGACATTCGGACCGGTGACCGGGTCAGCGAGGTCTTCCTGGCGGCGGAGAAGAACTTGGCCTACTCCCAGAAAGGGGCCCCCTATTTGAATCTGCGGCTCAGGGACCGGACCGGAGAGTTGGACGGCAAGGTTTGGGACAATGCCCTGGCCTGGGACAAGACCTTCAAGAAGGGCGACCTGATCCGCGTCCAGGCACGGGCGCAGAGCTTTAAAAACGCGATCCAGCTTTCGATCATCGAGATCGGCAAGGTCGCGGACAGAGAGGTCGAACTGGCGGACTTTTTCCCCGTGGCCAAGGGGGATCTGGACGAGATGTTTGCCGCGATCCGCGGTTACGCGGCCCAGGTCAAGACCCCCTGTCTGGCGGCTCTGCTGGCGTCCTTCCTGGAGGACGAGGGGATCGCCGCCCTCTTCCGCAGGGCTCCGGCAGCCAAGGGATTCCATCATATTTATATCGGCGGGCTTCTGGAGCACACCCTCTCCGTCGTCCGGTTGCTCGATCGGGCGGCGGCCCATTACCAGGGGATCGACCGGGACCTCCTGATCACCGGCGGCATCCTCCACGACATCGGCAAGATCCACGAATTCTCCTTTGATCGGATCGTGGAGTACAGCGATGCGGGGAGACTGATCGGGCACATCGTCATGGGGGTGGAGATGATCGACCGGAAGATCGCGGCCATTCCCGACTTCCCCGAGCAGATGGCCATGGAACTGCGCCATCTGATCCTGAGCCATCACGGTGTCCTGGAGTACGGTTCCCCCAAGAGACCGAAAACCCTGGAGGCCCTGATTGTCCATTACATGGATGATCTCGACGCCAAGGTGAACGCCTTCCAAGAGACTATCCGGGAGGCCCGCGACGACGAGTCGGACTGGACCCCCTACCACCGACTCTTCGATCGGTACATCTACAAGGGACGACGGGCCCAGGGCGGGGATGAGGGGAGGAGGCCTGGCGAGCCCGCGGAACTTCCTGGCCAGACCGGGAACGAGGGGGGCTGAAAGGGGCTGGTCGTGACCGGGGCCACGGACTCCAGAGACCCCTCTGGAGGTCCCGCTCCGCCCCGATTCCGGGAAAGCCCTGCGAGTGGGGCGAGGGCCTTCCCGGAATGAGAGCGGGATTCCCCAGATTAATAGCGGAAAACGGCGATCAGGTCGCTGGCGTCGGGCATCCGTTCCGGGGACAGGATGAAGACCGATCCGCCGTTCAGGAAGGTCTGGATGGCCGCGATCTCAAGGAGATCCTCACTTCCCTCCTCCGCCTGCCGGTGCAGTGCCGCGGTGCCGGTCTCGGGATTGAATTTCCCCCATCTTTGGCGACCGACCGCGACGAAGAGCGATCCGACCCGTCCGTGGACAGAGGCCGGGACGATCTCCCCGATGTCGGCGGAGGTCAGGCCCGTTCCCGAGGATTGACGATAGAGGGCGACGGCGTCGTTCTCGGCCCTTTGGAAGAGGGGGGTGACGATCTTCAGGGCCGACCGGTGAAGGGCCTCGGCGCTGACTCCCTTGGGGTTTCCCGCAATGCCCCCTTCGATCAGGCGGGGGAAGGTGTTGACCTCGCGGTAGATGGGGAAGAGATAGTCCACCCCGGCCAGGACCAGGGGCGCCTGTTCGTCTTCGATCAACTCGTGCAGGGCGCGGTCGATCATGCGGAAGTATTTCAGCAGGTTGTCCTTCGCATCTTCGGCGACCCCGCCGTGTCCGGAAACCATCGCCATGCCGCCCCCGCCGGGCGAGCCGGTGCGGAAGCGGACCTGCTTTTCAGACTCGTCGTACTGCAGCGCCTCGGCGAGGCTCTTGGGGACCGACTCGATCTCGATCTCCCGCACGTTCTGGCAGGTCCCCTCCAAGAGCCGCAGCTCCTTCTGGCTTAGGGCCAGGATGTAAAAGCGGCGGTCTTCCTGGAGCAGGGGCAGCAACGGCCGGACATGGAACCGTTCGCCCACGGTCAGGGCCTCGTCGAAGACCTCGGGCAGGGTGAAGGTGCGGAAGCGGTCCCGGGAGCGGAATAGGGCCAGGCCGTCGCTCTGCCGCCGCCAGAACAGGACGTTGGTCGTAAGCGTCAGGGCCGGTTCCAGGAATTCTTTGACTTCTTGGGGACGAAGACCCGCAGCCAGCACCTTCTCCTCGGCGCCACGCAGGAGGTTCTTCAGGCGGATCTGGTTTTGCTGGCTTTCGGTGCCGGTGCGGAAGGTGGGCATGAAAAGCGACAGGCAGGGGCCTTGCTGTTCGCCCAACAGGGTCTTCAATTCCTCGTGCAGCGTTCCATTCATGGGGTAATCTCCCTTCTTCAGGTTGCGCCCTCCTGCGAGGGTCTTATGGAAGATGGACCAACAATGACGGAAGGCATGGAATAATGCCCCGGGGAGGGGCCGAAGTGCCATCCCATCCTATTGTTAAGGATATAGAATCTGCCTAGACAAAGCAAATCCTTTTTAGCCGGGAAGACCCTGGGATCCCACTTTGCAGGGGGTGACAATGTCATGGGGAAGCACCCGAACAATGTTTTGGACAGCCCCGTCCACCGGCGTTGCGATCAGGAGCTCCAGAGGGGGTTGTTGCTTGGTCTCGGGAAACGGATTCCTGCCGTGCGCGTAGGCTGTCCCGGCCGCCGGCCTGCCGGAGGACTGCCCCGCCCCTGACAGTGGGGCAGGGGAGGCGCAGGGCCTTGACGGGAGGCCTCCCCTGGAGCGGGCCAAGGGTCTCCTGATGGAAAGAAGCGGGCAAGGGCGTAGCCCCAGCACGCCTCAGCGGGGGGCATACATGGCCGCGAGCTCGGCGGCGAAGCGGTCCAAAAGGTTCTGCCGCTTGAGTTTGAGCGTGGTGGTCAGCATGAGGTTCTTGATGGTCCAGTGTTCCAGGGTCAGGACCACGGCGCGCGGCACGGCATAGTGGGGAAAATTGGCGGCACGTTCCTTCAACCGGGCCAACACGGCGTCGCGGGCCGGGGCGGCCTGCAGGCTTGCAGGATCCGCGCAGTCTAGCCCCAGGCTGGAGGCCAGCTGCCTCCACTCCTGGGTGTTGAGGACCACCACGACGCCGATGAAGGGCTTGCGTTCACCCACCACGAAGGCCTGGTCGATCAGGGGATCCTCGCACAACGCCCTTTCCAGGTCCTCCGGCGGGACCTTCTCGCCCGTGGAGGTGACGATGATCTCCTTGAGGCGGCCGCGGATGAAAATACGCCCGTCCCTCACCTCCGCCTGGTCGCCGGTCCTGAGCCAGCCGTCGGCACCGAGGACCCGGGCCGTGTCTTCATCGCGGTTCCAGTAGCCCTGCATGACCGAAGGGCCGCGCACCTCCAGTTCCTGACTCTTGCCCAGGCGTACCTCCAGGCCCGGCAGGGGACGGCCCACTGTGGCGGGATCGTTGTCCTCCAGGCTGTTGACGGCCACCACAGGCGAGGTTTCGGTCATGCCGTAGCCCTGCAGGAGGGGCAACCCCAGGCCCAGGAAGGTGCGGGCCACGGCCGGCGGGATGGCGGCACCGCCGCTGACCGCCACCCGTATCCGGCCGCCGAAACGGTCCAGCACGGGCTTGGCGACGAAGTGCGCCAGCAGCGGCCACAGCAGTCCGTCCAGCCGTCCGGGCCGTCCGGATTCGTCGGGCGGCAGCCCCTGCGCCGCCCGGAAACGCCGCCAGCCAAGGGTTATGGTCCAGGCCAGCAGCCGAGCCTTCAGCGGTGCAGTGGCCAGGGTCTCCTGCAGCTTGGCATGCACTCGCTCGTAGATGCGCGGTACCGAGACCAGCACCGTGGGTCGCTGGCTGAGCAGGTCCTCGGCCAGGAGCGGCACCGATCGGCTATAGGCCACGCAGCAGCCTACGGCGATGGGCGCATAGTAACCGGCCGTGCGTTCGAAGGTATGGGACAGGGGCAGGAACGAGAGGAACAGATCCTCTGGACCGGCCCATACCCGGCCCAGCACGGCGTTCACATTGGCCAATATGTTGCGGTGGGTCAGCTTCACGCCTTTGGGTTTGCCCGTGGTCCCCGAGGTGTAGATGATGGCGGCCAGGTCCTCGGCGGCCGGACCGGGAAAATGGGCCGAGGGCACACCAGCGGCCAGCCAGGCGGCCAGCGCCAGCACCGGGACCCCGGCCGAGGGGTGACGGGAGAGGTCCTCGTTCCCCGAGGTCATGTCTCCGGTGACCACCACGGCCCGCAGGGCGGGCAACGCCGCACCCGTGGCGATGATGGCCTCCCACTTCCGGCGCTGCTCCACGACCAGCAGCGAAACCGCGCAGTCGCCCAGGATGTGGGCGATGCTGCCCGGGGTGTCGTTGGCGTGCAGCGGTACCGGGACCATGCCCAGGGCCAGGGCGGCCTGATCGATGCTCACCGTATCCAGGCCGTTGGGAAGCAGGATGGAGACCCGCGCCGCCGCCGGCAGGGCCATCGCCGCCAGGGCGTCGCACCAGCGGGCCACGCCTTCGCCGACCTGGGCCCAGGTCAGCGAACGCCAACGCTGCGCCTGGGTGTCGAAGGCCCGGTAGGCCTCCTGACCTGGGCTGAGGGAGATGCGCCGGGCCAGCAAGGCCGGCAGGGTGGGGGCGTCGGTGATGGTTGTCGCGGGGATTGCTATGGAAACGTGGTCGGACGTGGGACGAATCTCTCTTTCGTTTTTGATCGTTGCGCCTGCCTTGGCGCAGGGGGGGAGGATACGGAAAGGCGTCCTTTCAGTCAAGCAAATTGAATTGCCGGGGATATCCCTCCGGGACGGCGGGCATTTACGACGCTGAAGACCCTGTCGGCCGCTCTAGGGGGGCAAGGGCTCCCCCCATTGGTTCCTCTTCTGCCAGAGCCTTTTCCCATCGCCACGAGACATTCTTGAGCAAGATCGCATCGCTCCATGCCTCTGGAGGCATTTGCGGGACGCCTTGTCGCGCAAAAGAGGAAGGGCCTTTGAGGCCTGACCGGGGAGATGAAAAATCATAGGGAATTGCCCTGAAATGGCGTGAGTCGACGGGCGGGACCTCAAGTGTGCCGAGGCCGACGGATGACAACAGCCTGTCGGGAGGGAGCCGCCTGCCTGAGGAGGCGGGCCACTGGGAGGGCATGGGGGCTCTCTGACATCAGAACGAAGCAAGGCGCTCTTTCCCAGGGGAAGTTCGAGATTCCCCTTTGCCGGATGGGGAAAGTGTGATAGGAAGCGCCCGGTTAAGGCCCCGGGAGTTCTGAACGGCCCCCGGGACCGCGGTGGTGAGAACAGGCATGACCAAGACGGTAGAGGCGAAAATGACGAAAGGACCGCGGCAGGGCGGCGGGCCCTGGGAAGGGGTGCCCCCTGAGGCCTGGGGCGACTGGCGCTGGCAGTTCAGGAATCGTGTCCGCACCCTTCGGCAACTCTCGGCGGTGATGGGAAGGTCCGTGGCGTCCCTGGCCGCCTGGGGACCGGTGATGCGCGTCTACCCCGTTGCGATCACGCCCTATTACCTCTCGCTGATGGATCTGGCTGATGAGGGGGATCCCCTGCGCAGGCAGTGTTTTCCCGATCCGCGGGAGCTGGATCAGGCCCTGGGAGGGGAGGAGGACCCGCTCGGCGAGGGGGAGGCGATGCCCGTTCCGGGGTTGATTCACCGTTATCCCGACCGCGCCCTGGCGATTGCCACCAGCACCTGCGCCCTTCATTGCCGGCACTGCAACCGCAAACGTCTTTGGACCGCCAAGGGGTCTGGCGGGGCCCGCGGGAGACTCGAAGCCATGGTGGATCACGTGGCCGGGACCCCGGCCATCCGGGAGGTGATCGTCTCCGGAGGGGACCCCCTGCTCCTGGCCGAGGGCCTTCTGGACTGGTTCCTGGGGGCACTACGGGCGATCCCCCATGTGGAGGTCCTGCGCATCGGGAGCCGGGTACCGGTCACTCTGCCGATGCGCGTCACGCCCGGCCTCTGCGCGATGCTCAAGAGACACCGGCCCCTCTGGTTCAACACCCAGTTCAACCACCCCCGGGAGATTACGGCCGAGGCCGCCGAGGCCTGCGAGAGGCTCCTGTCCGCCGGGATCCCCGTCTCCAACCAGTCGGTCCTGCTCAGGGGGGTCAACGACGACTACGGGACGATGCGGGACCTGCTCTACGGTCTCGAGCGGATCTCGGTACGGCCCTATTACCTCTTCCAGTGCGATCCTGTCCGCGGGACGGGTCACTTCCGGACCGAGCTCTGGACGGGCCTGGGGATCATGGAGCAACTCTGGCGCAACGTCTCGGGGTTGTGCCTGCCACGCTACGTGCTCGACTGTCCGGGCGGGCGGGGGAAGATCCCCCTACAGCCCTTTTCCCTCCTGCCGGAGTGCGGGGGGGAGGGAAAACATTCTTTTGACAAGACCGGGCATATGGATTAGAGAAATGCGAAGAAGCCTCTCGATATTCTCCCCCGTTCCGGGGAGAGGGGACAAGCGGGGCGGCCTTGGGCCGCAGTCATCAAAAAAGGAGAAGGGGAACCTATGTATTCAGCCAGTGATTTGAGGAAGGGACTGCGGATCAAGCTCGAGAACGATCCCTATATCGTGACGGAATTCAACTTCGTCAAGCCAGGCAAGGGGCAGGCCCTCTACCGCTGCAAACTGAAGAACATGGTCAATGGGAACCAGTTCGAGAGGACCTTCAGGTCCGTCGACAACTTCGAAGCGGCCGACCTTCAAGAGAAAAAGATGCAGTACCTCTACAAGGAGGAGGGGAAGTACTGCTTCATGGACAACCAGAGCTACGAACAGGTCTTCCTGACCGAGGATCAGGTCGGCGATGCCAAGAACTTTCTCCTGGACAACATCGAGGTGGAGATCCTCCTGTTTGAAGACAAGCCGCTGGGGATCAGCCTGCCCAACTTCATCGACGTGACGGTGACCAAGGCGGATCCCTGGGCCAAAGGGGATTCGGTTTCTGGAAACACGAAGCCGGTGACCGTCCAGACGGGCTACGTCCTCCAGGTCCCCCCCTTCATCGAGGAGGGGGAGAAGATCCGGATCGACACCCGCAGCGGGGAGTACCTGACCCGCGTCAAGGGGTGAGGGGTTCCCGGCCTGATTCGAGAACCTCCAGGGGAGCGCCGTGGACGAAGCGTGGAGACTGACCGCCAAGGCCGATGCCCTGAAGCTCAGGGCCGCCATGCTCCTCTCGATCCGCGGTTTTTTTCAGGCCGCGGATTTTCTCGAGATCGAAACCCCCTACCGGATTCCGTCCCCGGCGCCTGAATCCCATATTGATGCCGTCATCTCCGGCGAATGGTTCCTCCATACCTCCCCGGAGCTCTGCATGAAGCGGCTCCTGGCAGCGGGCTATCCCAGGATATTCCAAATCTGCCGCTGTTTCCGCGCCGGTGAGCGGGGGACCCGCCATCTTCCCGAGTTCACGTTGCTGGAATGGTACCGTTCGGGCGCCGATTACCGGGACCTGATGGTGGACTGCGAGGCCCTGATCGGCCGCGTGGCCGCAGACCTCGGGCTGCCGGGGTCCTGCTCCTGGCAGGGGAACCGGATCGACCTGGACCCGCCCTGGGAGCGGATCAGCGTCCGGGAGGCCTTCGCACGCCACGCCTCCATGACCCCGGAGGAGGCCCTGAGCCGGGACTGTTTCGACGAGGTGATGGCCGACATCGAACCCCGCCTGGGTCTGGAGAAACCCGTTTTTCTCTATGACTATCCTGCCCCCCTCGGAGCCCTGGCCCGCCTGAAGGCGGGTGAGCCGGACCTGGCGGAACGTTTCGAGCTTTACATGGCAGGTCTGGAAATGGCCAACGCCTTCTCCGAGCTGACCGATGCCGGGGAGCAGCGCCGGCGTTTCGAAGCGGCCAATCTCCAACGGCGGCTCGGCGGCTGTCCCGTTTATCCCATGCCAGAGGCCTTCCTGGATGCCCTCCCCCGGATGCCCGCCTCCGCCGCGGGCATTGCGCTGGGCGTGGATCGCCTGGCCATGATCCTGGCCGACAGGGCCAGGATCGACGATGTGGTCGCCTTCACGCCCGAAACCCTTTAGGCCTTATCCACCGCGACGAGGTAAAAACCGCCGCCTTCGGAACCCCCCGGCCCGCGGCAGGGGCGTCCCTGCCCTTCTTCCCCGCGGTTCATCGGTCCTTGACAAGCCCTCCCTTTTCCATTAGATGTAATGCCGTCTTTTGTGATTTCACCGATCTTGACCCGAGAAGGAGGGTGAATGTGAACGAGGTATCGTCCGTCGCCGCGATGAATTTGAAGGGGAATTTCCACGGCAGTCTGTTCGACATGGTCGTCCATGCGGGCTTTGTCGTTCAGTTGGTCCTGCTGCTTCTGCTCCTCTTCTCGATCATCTCCTGGGCGATCATCCTGATGAAGTATTTCAATCTCCGGAAGGTGACCCGTGAGAACGAGGCCTTCATGGGGATTTACATGAAGAGCACCAAACTTTCGGAGGTCTTCCCCGAGGCGAAACGGTTCCGCTACTCCTCTCTGGCGGAGGTCTTCCGGGCCGGATACACGGAGCTCGCGAGGCTCACCAAGGCGGTACGCGGGGGGGGAACGGGGAAGGACGGCCAGGAGGCGGGCAACCCCGTCGGGGACATCGCCGCGATCGACAACGTGGAGCGGGCGATGAACCGCGCCTGCAGTTCGGAAACCACGAAGATCGAGACGGCCCTCGGGTTCCTGGCGACCACGGGGAGCGCCAGCCCCTTCATCGGCCTGTTCGGGACGGTCTGGGGGATCATGGACACCTTCAAGGGGATCGGCGCCCGGGGATCGGCCACCCTGGCTGTGGTGGCACCGGGGATTTCGGAGGCCCTCATCGCGACGGCGGCAGGGCTCGCCGCTGCCATCCCGGCCGTCATCTTTTACAATTACTACCTGAACCGGATCAAGACCATGACCCTCGAGATGGACAGCTTCGCCTCGGAGCTGCTCAACATCGTCGAGAGGTCCCATGTCCAGAGATAGACGGCCATGAAGACCCGAAGACGCCCGAACCCATCCGACGGCCGGCCGATGGCCGAGATCAACGTCACCCCCCTGGTGGACGTGATGCTCGTTTTGCTTATCATCTTCATGGTGACGGCCCCCATGCTGCAGATGGGCATTGACGTCAATCTTCCCCGCGTCAAGGCCAAAAGTGTCGACGTGGCTGAAGAGAAACTGGTTCTGACCGTCAACGGGGCCAAGGAGATCTTCCTTAACAAGACGAAACTGCCCCTTGCAGATCTGAGTAAGAAACTGGAAGCCATTTTCACTTCCCGGATCGAACGGGAGATCTATCTGCGGGCGGACAGGAATGTCCCCTACGGGTTCGTGGTGGAGGTGATGGCCGAGGTGAGGAAGGCCGGCGTCGATAAACTCGGGATGATCACCGAGCCACCTGAGGAAACGCGATGATATCGGGAGGGCCTGTCAGCGGGAGACGCGAGAGGCTCGGCCTGAACGGCATGATCCTCATCTCGGTCCTCCTGCACGCGGTGGTCCTGATCCTCCTGTTCCTCTCCCCTTCCTTCCCCTCGCCGAAACTGACCTTCGGGCCTGTCTATACGGTCTCCCTGGTCAGCCCGCCCGGCGAGATGCGGTCGCCCCGGAGCGCCCCCTCAGTCGCCAGGGAACTGGTGCCATCGAGCCGTTCCGAGACCGTCCTGAAGAGGCAGCCCGATACGCTCCCATCCGTTCCGATTCGGACCCTGGAGAAGAGCCGGAAGCGGGATCCGAATCTTGAGAAGGCAATGGCGGAGATCCGCAAGAGGGCGGCCGCAGCGCCGGCCGAGGTCAAACAGCCGCAAGTGAAGGCCCCTGCCGAGGTCAGGGGAGGTGCCGCCTCCCAGTCCGGCAGCGCCGAGATCGACGCCCAGATGCAGGCCTACTATGCCGCGATCTGGTCCCGCATCAAAAGCCGGTGGGTCCTCGCCCAGGCCACGTCGGAGGCGCTGGAGGCGGTCATCGACGTGACGATCCTGCGCAGCGGGGCGGTCACGGAGGTCAAATACGAAAAGCGCTCCGGCAATCCCTATTTCGACGATTCGGCCGTCCGGGCCATCCGTAAGGCGAGCCCGCTCCCGCCCCTCCCTGCAGGGATCGGCGAGAGCAGCATCGATGTGGGGATCCGGTTCCATTCATCGGAGTTGAGGCGTTGATGGACAAAAAGGCCAAAAGGGGCTTTCGCATGGAGATGATCAAACGGTTCTGGGCCTGGTTCGCCCTGGTCACTTGTTTCCTTTACGGTCCCAGCCCGCTTTTTGCCAAGGTGTACATCGACATCGATTCCCCATCCTTTCACAGGTTCCCTATCGCGATCACCGATTTCAAACCCCTGCAGCCGGATACCGAGAAGGGCGATCTCCCGACCTGGTTTTCCGACACCCTTTCACGGAGTCTTTTGCTTACGGGCTACTTCAGCCTCATCGACAAGAGGGCCTTTTTGGAGGATCCCACTCAGGCGGGGATCACGGGCGAGACCACGCGCTTCGAGGACTGGTCGACGATCGGCGCCGACTATCTGGTCAAGGGCGGCTTCCAGTCCGACAGCCGGGACCTTGTGGCGGAATTCAGGCTCTTCGATGTCGTGAAGGGGGAGTTGGTGGTCGGCAAGAGGTACAGCGGCGCCCTGGGTGACCGAAACCGGATGGTCCTGCAGTTCGTCAACGAAATCCTCCTGGCCCTCACAGGCGAGCCGGGGCTCTTCGACACCCAGATCGCCTTCGCCAAGAGGGGCCCTTCTGCCACGGATCTCTACACGGTCAATTTCGATGGTTCCGATCTCCGCCGGATCACCGATTACCACACCCTGACCCTGGCGCCGCGCTGGTCCCCCGATGGCAGATATCTGGCCTTCACCTCCTATAGGGACGGCAACCCCGATATCTACCTGAGGGAGATGGCCAGCGGCAAGACCCAGAAGATCGTCTCGTACAGGGGACTCAATCTCCCCGGTTCCTGGTCTCGCGATAGCCAGAGGCTGCTGGTGACGCTGAGCCGGGACGGGAACCAGGAGATCTACGAAATGAATCTGGAAAGCCGGCTCCTCCAGCGCCTCACCCGCGATTACAGCATCGATGTCTCCCCGGTGCGTTCCCCGGACGAAAAGAGGATCGCCTTTGTCTCGAACCGAAGCGGTTCCCCCCAGATCTATGTCATGGATGCAGACGGTGGGAACGTCCGGCGGCTGACCCAGGACGGGAACTACAACACCTCCCCATCCTGGTCGCCCAAGGGGAAGAAGATCGCCTACGAGGGGTCCGTCAACGGCCATTTCCAGATCTTCGTCATCGGCGAGGAGGGGGGGAGCCCGCAGCAACTGACTTTCGAAGGGGGGGATCATGAATCCCCGGTCTGGTCACCGGATGGCCGGTATCTGGCCTACAGCGTCCGGGGATACGGCCGCAGCCGGATCGAGGTCATCAATGCGGGAGGACAGAACCCCCGCGTTCTTCACGAGGGGAACGACGGTTGCCTGACCCCCTTCTGGTCCCCCCGTCCCCGCTGATTCCTGTTGATGGACGGATCGCAATCCCAGGACATAGGAAGGAAGGCGGGCGTGTGCAGGCGGACGATCCCGTGGCAGCGGCTTTTCCGGGGCCTGGTGGATGTGAATCCCTGTTTACGTTATAAACATTTGAATTCAGGAAAGGAATAAAAAAACCCCCCATTTTTTGGTTGCTTTTTACGGCAGGTAGTGGTTTATACTTTCTTTATATAACTGAACCGCTCAAACATAATTGATTTCCGACATTACTGCTTTTAAGAAAGGAGATTGGTGATGAAGAGAAATTGGGTATGGGTAGGGCTGATTGCCCTGGTCTTATGTCTCTCCGTGGCGTTCCTCACGGGTTGCGCAAAGAAGGCGGCCGTGAAGGAAACAGCGGTCACCGCGCCGGCGCCGCCGGTGGTCCAGGCCCCGGTGGATGATAAGGCGGCCAGGGAAGCGGCGCTTCGCGAGCAGGCCCTGAGGGAAAAGGCGGCGAAGGAAGCGGCGGAGAAGGCGGCCAGGGAAGCGGCCGAGCGGGCGAAGAAGGAGGCGGCGGAAAAGGCTGCGGCCATCCTCAAGGAACTGCAGATCCCGGATATTCACTTCGATTTCGACAAGTACAACCTGAAACCCGATGCCCAGGCGGCCCTCAAGGCGGGCGCCCCGGCCTATATGAAGTATAAGGACTACAAACTGGTCATCGAGGGTCACTGCGACGAACGGGGGACCGTGGAGTACAACTTGGCGCTCGGTCAGAAGCGTGCCGACGAGGCCGCCAAGTACCTGGTTGATCTGGGTATCGAGAAGGACCGGATCAAGACGATCAGCTACGGCAAAGAGATGCCCCTCGACAAGGGACATGACGAGGCGGCCTGGGCGAAAAACAGAAGGGCCCACTTCGTCGTCTTCCCGCCGGTGAAATAACTTTTTCCCGGCCGTGGTGCCTTTGGATAAGGCCGGTCTCCGGGTTTCCGGCTCGGGGAAAATCGTGAAAGGATAACCTTCCGGCAGGCTTGAGGAAGGTGCCTTTCGGAACGGCTGGTCTGTGCGAAATGGTCCTGTGGGTCCCGCCTGAAGCGGGGTTCACAGGACCGTTGTCAATTTGGTGAGAGGCAAAACCGCTCCTTTATTCGGGGCCTTTGGGATTGCAGAGGGAAGGGTCTTGCGAGTCTATCATCTGTCCGTTCTTTTGATTTGTCTGTCCGTGGCGGGCTGCGCCACCACCGAGGACCTGGGAAGGGTGCGCGGCGATCTGAACCGGCAGATCCAGATCGCAAACGACAAGATCGCCGAGGTCGAGCAGGGCGCAGCCGGTCTGAAGGATGAGATCACCGCCATCCGGGGGGAGATCGGCAAGACAGGCGGCGCCCTCCAGTCGTTCCGGGATTCCCAGGCGGAAGGACGGGCCGAACTCACCGAGATCCGGGCGCAGCTCCAGCAGATCCGCGGGTCCATCGACAGCCTCAAGAAGGACCTTGGCTCGACAGCGTCCAAGGCGAACCGGCGCGAGGAGGAGGACAAGGTCCTCAAGGAGAAGCTGGACAGCCTGACTTTCAAGGTCAATTTCATCGAGAACTTCCTCGGGGTCGGCAAGAAGGATGAAGCGGCCGACGGGACCGCGGCCGCCGAGAAGAACGGCAAGCCTTCGGCCGCGCCGCCCACCAAGGAAGCCCCCGCCAAGGGCGCCAAGACGGACAAGGAGGCCCTCTACGCCGCCGCCTATGAGCTCTTCAGGGATGCCAAATACGAACGGGCCCGGGAGTCCTTCGAGAACTTCCTCAAGCAGTATCCCGATACCGAATTTTCCGACAACGCCCAGTTCTGGATCGGCGAATGCTACTACTTCGAGAAGAAGTACGAAAAGGCGATCATCGAGTACGACAAACTCGTCAAGAACTTCCCCGAGGGAAACAAGGTCCCCTATGCCCTCTTGAAACAGGGGCTCTCCTTCCTGAAACTGGGGGACAAGGCGAGCGCCAAGCTGTTATTTCAGCAGGTCATCAAGGATTTTCCCAATACGAGTCAGGCACGAATCGCTCGTGCGAGACTGCTCGAAATCAAATAGATTGCCAGTTGCAACCTAATCCAGGGGGGTCGGGCTGATCCCTTCCGGGATGGGGAGGACGAAGACGTCGGCATCGTCGTCCAGGGGGGCGATGTCTGTGTAGGAGACCCGGACCGACCCGTCCTGCCCGGCGATCACCAGTCTCCGGGGTATCCAGGCGTTCCCGATGCGTATATGCTCATCGAATTCGGCGGTGTAGAGGATCCCGCCGTCTGCCGCGAAGATCCGAACCTTCATGAGACGGCCCCCGTCCGGATCGATCCAGAGGGAATGGGTCTTTGCGCCCAGGACGATCTGGTCCACGCGGTAGAGCCCCTCGTCCGCTCCCCCCTGCAAGACCATCCCGGACGTAGGCTCTTCCCCCGGAGCGTGTCCCAGCATCAGGGAGACGATTTCGGCGGGAGGCAAGGCAAGGGGGAGGAAGCGCGAGAGGGTCCGGGGCGTGGCCGGGCCGACATAGAAGGTCCCCTTCTGGGGGAGGTAGGCGCGCAACTGACCGTTGTGGACGGTGAGGAAGAAATCGGGGGGACCCAGGAGCGGGATCGATTCCATCCGCAGAGAGGCCGGTTCCTTCAGGATCAGGGCGGCCTTGAGGGGGTACCGTTCGGAACGGGTCAGGATCTCGATCCGGGCCGTGGCAGAGAGGGCCGGGGAGGGAACCGGGAGGGTCAGGGCTCCGAGGGCGGCCTCCGGCGAGACGTAGGTGGCGGACGGCACGGCGGTCTTCACGGCAGCGCAACCGGACAGGAGGAGGCCAGCCAGGGCCGTCATCAGAAAGGCGGCCCGGAAGCGGCCAGCGAGGCCGCTGACAAGAGAGAGGTCAGATTCCACAGGTTCACGATCTGGAGGCCTGCCGTCCGTAGCCGGGCCGTATGGGATCGTTGCGTCCAACATCGGCCACCAGCCCTCAGGGGGTCTTACTCTTCTTGGACAGGTCATCGAGTTTTTTCCTGAGGGCGGCGTTCTCTGGGTTTAGCCGGGCGGCGCGGCCGTAAGCCTCCAGGGCCTCGGAGATCTGTCCCCCCCTGACGTAGGCATCTCCCAGGTGCTCGAGGATCGCCGCATCCTCCGGAAGGGCTTCCGAGGCTTCCTTCAGGTGCCGGATCGCCTCGGCCAGTCGGTTTGTCTTGAAGTAGACCCATCCCAGCGAGTCGATCATGTAGGCGTTCCCTGGCTTCAGTTCGAGGGCCCTTTTGATCATCCTCTCCGCCTCTTCGAGGTGGATCCCCCTGTCCGCATAGAGATAGCCGATGAAATTGAGGGCGTCGGCATGGTCCGGATCCTGCTGCAGGATCGTCCGCATCGCGGCGATGCACTCTTCGAAACGGCCGGTCTTTTCGAAGAGAATGCCGAGGCCGTAGTGGAGATCGATGTGGTCGGGCAGAACCTTGAAGCCCTCCCGCAGGATGGCCTCGGCCTGTGAAAAACGTTTCTGATCCTCGTAGAGGGAGGCCAGGGCCGTGTAAAAGACAGGGACGTCCCTCTTCTTCCGGATCGCTTCGAGCAGGGATTCGATGGCCTCGTCCTCCCGCTGGAGTTTCTTGAGGATCATGGCAATACGGCCCTGAGCGGCGATGAACTGGTCCGACTGGACGGGGATCGTCCGGAGAGTCTCCAGGGCCTTTCGATCCTCTTTGGCCTCCTCGTAGGCCGTGCCGAGCAGGTAGACGAGACGGTATTCCGTCGGGGATTCGGCCACCAGTGCGGCGATCGTCTCAATGGCCTTGGCATGTTGGCCTCTTTCCAGATGGATCAATCCCATGGTCAATCGAACTTCCCGGTTGGTCGGCTCCTGCTTCAGGACCTCTTGGAAGGCCCCCTCCGCTTCGTCGTAGCGCCGCTCCCTGAGATACAGTTCGCCCAGTTTGATCCGGGATTGCAGACGCATGGGATGGGCGTCGATATACTGTTTGTAGACCTCGATCGCCTGGGGGATCTTTTTCTGCCTTTCATACAGGACGGCCAGATCGATCAGGGCCGATTCGAATTGCGGTCTCAAGACCAGCGCCTTCTTAAAGCCCTCCTCCGCCTCGTCGTAACGATTCATCTCGGCCAGGAGCTTGGCCAGGTAATAGTTTCCCATGAAGTGATCGGGATCGAGGCGAACGAGCTCCCGTAACGAGACGACGGCATCGTTGAACTGCTTCAGTTCCGCCTGGCTCGTCCCGAGATAGAAATAGGCCGTGGTGTTTTTCGGATCCAGGCTGATCACGCGCCGGTACTGGAGCGCGGCGTTTCGGTAATCCTTCTGGTTCAGGTATAGACCGCCGAGCAGCATAAGGGTGTCGATGTGGTCCGGATGCTCCTCCAGGGTCTTTTCGCAGATCTCCAGGGCTTTCTGGAAGTCCCCCTTTTCGATGTAGAGCGAAGCGGCCTCCTTGGCCAAGTCGGGGGAGGCGGGATCCAGACGCCTGGCCTTCTCGATCTCCTGGACAGCCTCTTCCAGGTTGTCGTTCAGGGAATGAATGGTGGCGAGCAGGAAATGGTAAGTGGCCCCGGAGGTCTCCTGGGGACGATCCGGCGATGCGGAGGAGACGGCAGGCCCAAGGGGATAGACGGCGCATCCTGCCGTCAGGAGGATCATCAGGGCCCCGAGGCCCGTCTTATAAAGGGCTGAGATCATCTCATGGTTTTCCTTCCTGTTGCGTATTGCTTTTCGCCGGCGCCCTGCATCTTCAGATAGGCCGACGGCGGAATCACCGTGGCCTTACCTTCCCGACGGAGGGCGGCGAACTTGCGGAGCGCCCGAACCGTTTCCGGATGGGGGTGCCCGATCATGAGCACCGGCCGGCCTTTTCTGCCTCCGGTCGGCTCGACGAGGTTCGCAAGGGCCGCCTCGTAACCCCGGTTGTGGTCGATGAAGACGGTCCGAGCCGCAAAGGGCACTCCGGCGCCGGCGGCGGCCTCCCGTCCCCGGGAGGCCGAAGTGGTCCGGCTGTCCACGAAGAAGAGACCTCTTTTCGAGAGTTCCTCCATCACGACTTTCAGCCGCGCCTCGTCCTCCATGAAGCGGGACCCCATGTGGTTGTTGACTCCGATGGCATGGGGAACGGCCGCCAGGGCCTCTGCAAGACGGCTCCGGATGGCGTCGTCGTCCATGTCGGTCATGAGGGCCCCGGGCCCGGGATTCTCCGCCGGGTAGGACCGGGGCTCCATGGGCAGGTGGAGGAGGATCTCCTTGCCGGCTGCATGGAGACGTCTGGCCGCCTCGGCCGCATGAGGGGTGTAGGGCAGGACGGCAAAAGCGAGGGGGGCCTCGATCTGGGCGAGCTGTTTGACCACGTCCAGATCGTAACCGATGTCATCGATGATGACTGCAATGGGCCTTCCCATCGATTCGGTCGGCTGAGGTTTCGTCACCGCCTTTTCCTGCTCAACTGCTTTGGTCCGTGGGGGCGGCACTGTCCGTTCAGCCGTGCCTGTCCGCGATTCCCTGCTGCGTTCTCCGGGGAGGGGAGGGCGGTCGGGGGCAGGAACGCGTCGCTCCAGAAACAGGACCACTGCCGCAATCAGGGCTGCGGCGATAATCACGCCCACCAGGGGGAATCGCGATGCGGATCTGCGCTTCATGCCTTTGGCCTGCCGATCCTCATCCCCTCATGTTCTTCTTCAGGATGTCCCAGCCCCTGAGGATGTCGATCGCATGCTTCAGCTGGTTGTCCTGGGCCAGGCCGTCCAGGTCTTTCTTGGCCTCTTCCGGTTTCCCTTCGCCCTCCTTGGGAGAGCGGATGTGCCCCTGGAGATCCTTTTCCCGGATCTGTTGGTCTTCGCCGAGGCTTTTCTCTTCTGTAGGCTTGACGGGCCTGACCACGATGTCCGGAGTGATCCCCTCTGCCTGGATGGACCGTCCCTTGGGCGTGTAGTATTTGGCCGTCGTCAACTTCAGGGCGGCCCCGTCCTCCAGGGGGATGACCGTCTGCACGGACCCCTTGCCGAAGGTCTGGGTCCCGAGAATCACCGCCCGTCCGTTGTCCTGGAGGGCGCCGGAGACGATCTCCGCTGCACTGGCCGTTCCCTCGTTGACCAGGACGACGATCGGGCAGGTCGGCTCGTCCCCGTCATCCTTCGCCTCCGATTTGCTCTCCATGCTCTTGCTTCGGCCGCGCGTCGAGACGATAACCCCCGACTTCAGGAAAAGGTCGGAAACCTCCACGGACTGGTTGAGCAGTCCCCCGGGATTGTTTCTCAGGTCGATGACGATTCCTTTGAGGGGACTGGCCTTGGCCTCGATCTCCCTAAGCGCCTTCTTCGCATCCTCCACCGTCCGCTCCTGAAACGACGAGATTCGGATGTAGCCGATGTGGTCTTCGAAAGTCTTCGATTTGACGCTGCGGATCTTGATGATGCTGCGGGTAATCACGATGTCCCTGGGCTTGGCCATCCCCTCGTGGAAGATGGTGATGGTCACCTGGGTGTCCCGGGGGCCCCGGAGCTTCTTGACCGCCTCGGTGATCGTGATGTCCTTGGTGGATTTACCGTCGATCTTGATGATCTGGTCCCCGGCCTTGACCCCGGCGTGGTACGCGGGGGTGTCTTCAATCGGGGAGACAACGGTCAGGACGTCCTTGAGGATCGTGATCTCAATGCCGATCCCCCCGAAACTGCCGCGGGTCTCCACCTCCAGGTCCTTGTACATCTCCGCCGTCATGAAACTGCTGTGAGGGTCCAGGGACTTCATCATCCCGTTGATCGCCCCCTGCATCATTTTGGTGCTATCTACCGGTTCCACATAGTTTTTCTCCACCATGTCCAGGACCTCGCTGAAGGTCTTGAGGTTCCGGTAGGTGTTGCGGTCGACGGCCGATACGCGGCGGTCGCTGTAGGGGCCCAGCAGGATCAGGGCGGTCAGGAAAACAAGCAGGACAAGAAGCCTCTTCCCGGTGAATCGATTCATCGCCATTCCTCCACGTTTGAATCATCGATCAAGGATGATTCCAAATTATAGGCTAACACTTTTTCCATCTAAAATTCCATCACTTTTTCTGCCCGGACGGCTCTCCGCCGGCCTGCCGCGCAGGGGGGCGTCTCGATGGAGATGCCGCCCCTGCGCAAAAGGGGTTGCCGTGGCCCCGCTTTGTGTGTAAAAATCAGAATCCCCCGCCGGGAGAGGGGGCTGTTCAGGGCAACTCCGGCGGAGGGAGAGAAGGACCTTCGGAGGAGGCCATATGTCGGAGAACTGGTTGCGGAGACTTTCCCGATCTGAAAATGACCGCTGGATCGGGGGCGTTTGCGGGGGACTGGGGCAATACACGCCGATCCCCTCTTGGGCCTGGCGGGTGATCTTCTGCCTGCTCTTCTTCTGCTTCGGGACGGGCTTTCTCCTTTATATCCTCCTGTGGATCTTCATGCCTAAGGGGTCATCCGAAGCGGACTCCGGAGGCGGGCCACGATGAGACTCTCTGATCGGACCGGTCCATGGGCCGGCTGGCAAGATGCCGGAAGAAGGCTGGCCTCTGCGGTGCTCCTCCTGGCGATCCTTTCTATCCTGGCGGGCTGTGCCGCCTGGTCCCCCCGCCCTCCTTCGGTGACGCTGGCGGGCGTGGAGATCGTCGGGGTAAACCTCTTCGAGCAGCACTTCCTCTTCCGGTTGAGAATCCAGAATCCTAACGACCTGGAGATCCCCATCCGGGGATTGCGTTTCGAGGTGGAGCTGAATGATCGGGAATTTGCCAAGGGCGTTAGCGACAAGCCGGTCACGGTGCCGCGGCTCGGCGAGGCGATTCTCGAGGTCCGGGCGGTGTCCAGCCTGGCCGTGGTTCTGGGGCAGATCGATGGGATGCTCCAGGGGAGGCGTGAGGCGATGACCTATCGAGTCCGGGGCCGCCTGTTCACCGATCCCTTCGGCGGCCTCGACTTCGACGAAGGCGGCAGGATCGAGTTCCCCGGGCCCCCGCGGACAGGGGACTGACATTAAGGGACATTACCCCCGATGCGCCTGTCCCCCCGGGCGTAGGCGAGATCCTCCAGGAGATCGGGACCTTCGGCCGCGGCCTTGGCCAGAGCATCACAGCGCTCGTTTTCTCTTTGGCCTGAATGGCCGTGGACCCAGACAAAATGGACGTTGCGTTCATCGCAGAGCTCCAGGAGCCCTGCCCAGAGATCGCTGTTCTCGGCAGCCTCGCTTGGCGTGCGCATCCAGTGGTTGGCGCGCCATCGGCGCGCCCATCCCCTGTTGATCCCGTTGACCACGTAGCGCGAGTCGCTGTACAGGGTTGCGACGGTCCCGGCAGGCACGGCCTTGAGCGCCTCGATGCAAGCCATGAGCTCCATCCGGTTGTTGGTGGTCCAGCGATATCCCCCGGCCATTTCGGTTCGTCTCGTCCCCTCGATGAGGACCACGCCGTACCCCCCTGGTCCGGGGTTTCCCAGGCAGCCCCCGTCGGTGTAGACGGTGATCCCGTCCTGCAACGCCTCGCGGACGGCTGCTGCGGGC
Organism: Deltaproteobacteria bacterium; assembly: GCA_021372415.1. Taxonomy (GTDB): domain Bacteria; phylum Desulfobacterota; class Syntrophia; order Syntrophales; family UBA5619; genus JAKAFS01. The sequence continues at coordinate 2,069 of JAJFUM010000404.1, read as the reverse complement.
CTCGTCGATCCTGTTGGCGAGGGGGCCGCCGATGCCGGCAGGGGGTTCTTCAACCATTGTTGGGCCTCGGCCAGGGAGGCGAATCCCCGGTAGAGGGCCCCGGAGAAACCGCGGATCTGCTCCTCGGCGCCTCCGGGACCGGACCAACTGTCGTAGATGCCCGGGGCGAGTCCCCGTGAGACGGCGTAGTATTTTTTTCGTTGGGCCATGCGCTTCCCCGTGAGATGAAAACCGGCTAAAAAGAGATTGGCCAAGAAGCCAATCCCCTAGAGGGTGGGCCGGGATAGAATTAAATTTTCAAGAGAAAATAATGATATAAAATGGTTCCATCATTATAAGTTCGTGTGCCTTGACATCGAATCGGCGACAGAAGTCTTATAGCATACTTCCTCTAATTCTTAAAATAACTGCGTGGGATAGTGAATGCAGAAAGGCTGGGATGTCGCGCCCCTTTTCGGGAATTGCAGCGACGATTAACCGTCAAACCCGGTACCTTGATGTTCCCGTTTGACCCTGAGGCGCCAGCGTGATAATTGTGGTCATCTATGAATGAGAAAAACCATGCCGACGTCAAGGTCATCTTCGCACTGACTCTGATCCACTTCACGGGCGATTTCTACATCTCCTTCGTCAACCCGCTCCTGCCGGTATTCGTCGAGGAGTTTTCCCTTTCCCTCACCCAGGTCGGCTTGATTGCCGGGATGATGCGCATGCTGGCCTTCGTTGTCCAGCCCGGCGTGGGCTATTTCGCCGATCGCTACAGGTCAAGGGTGTTCGTCCTGGGGGGGCCTCTGCTGTCCATTGTCTTCATCTCCCTCGTCGGCTGGACCCACTCCTTCTGGGGGCTCCTGCTGTTCATTGCCCTGGGAGCAACCGGCTCCTCGATGTTCCATCCTTCCGTCGCTGGAATGGTCGCCAATTATGCTGGACGGCACTTCGGCCTCTCGCTGTCTATTTTCAACATTGGCGGGATGGTCGCCTTTGGCATCGGACCGCTGTTCATCACCTACCTGGTCGGGCGTTGGGGGCTGGAGGTAACCCCCTGGACGGCGATCCCGGGCCTTGCCCTGATGGCGCTCCTGTTTCGCATTACTCCTCGGCCGTTGGGGGAGGGACTCCGCGGCCAGGGGTTTTCCGGGGCGCTACGGACGGCCTTCGGGGATGTCTGGAAGTCGATCTTCCTGATCTGGGTGATCATGGTCCTGCACGCATTCGTGAACCAGGCCTTCCAGGCGTTCATTCCCGTCCTCTACGCACATGATGGCCAAACACTGGTCTCGATCGGCTTCGTGGTCTCGCTCTTCAGCTTGGCAGGCTCGCTCAGCGGTCTGCTGGCCGGGCATCTCTCCGACCGGATCGGCTACCGGCCGATCTTCATAGGTACCTTTCTGCTGGCCGCGCCCTGCCTTATCATGATGCTCTTTCTCCATGGATCCTGGGTCTATCTCGGGGCGACGCTGGGAGGATTCTTCTTGTTCGCCACGTTGCCGCTGGGACTCGTCATGGCGCAGAAACTGGCGCCCCAGGGAAAATCCATGGTTTCAAGCCTGATGATGGGGCTCGCGATGGGCATGGGGGGAGTGATGACCCCTCTGGTCGGGAAGTTGGCCGACATCTTCTCCATCCGGGCCGCTCTTTTCGTCGTCGCCCTGGTTCCCCTGGCCAGCCTGTGCCTGGTCGCCTTCCTCCCAGATAAGAAGCTCCGCGAGCAGCCTTCCACCTGAGAGAGCTGCAGCACTGCTGACGAAGCCATTCCCTTTATCGAGGACGCTGCTTCATCCTGGATTGTGGAGGCCCGTTATGAGCAAAAGACCGTGAAAGAATCATGCACGATCTCATGACGAACTTGGCGTTTGAGGAGGCGAGCGTGTCATCTCCAAAGACGTTAAGATTATTGAATCGAAATCAGGTCAGGTATGGGCTCATGATTCGGAAAGCAACGAGGAATGATGCGGCCAGGATTTATCAAACCCATGTTTCTTCGATCAGGGAACTGTGCACAAGTCTGTATACACCCTCACAAATTCATGCCTGGACGGAGTGCCTTTCCCCGGACCGTTATATTCGGG
>JAJFUM010000398.1 GCA_021372415.1 Deltaproteobacteria bacterium | reverse complement strand
CAACCTGCTCAACGCCCGGGGGGCGATCAGCGTCGCCGAACGGACCAGCTACATCGGCCGGGTCCGCAACCTCGCCCGGCTGAGCGCGGAGGGCTACCTCAAGCAGAGGGAGGCCATGGGCTTTCCCCTCCTGAAACGGACCTAAGGGGCGCACGAGAGGGCTTCACAGACCAAAAGACCACGATGGGAGATCACGATGGGCAAGGAACTGCTGCTCGAAATCGGCACTGAAGAGATACCGGCCGCCTTTCTGCCGAAGGCGCTCAAGGACCTGGAGACCCTTTTCCAGGGTGAACTGAAGGAGAACCACATCCCCTGCGAGGCGGTCCGCACCATGGGCGCCCCGCGCCGCCTCTTCCTTTCGGCCGTGGTGGCCGAGCGCCAGGAGGACCAGCTGCTGGAAAAGCTCGGTCCCGCCAAGAGCGTGGCCTTCGACGCTTCGGGCCGCCCCTCCAAGGCCGCCATGGGATTTGCCAGGGGACAGGGGATCGCCGTCGAGGAGCTCGTCACCGTGACCACCGACAAGGGCGAATACCTCTGCGCCCGCAAGAAGATCGTCGGCGCCCCCACGGCGGGGCTTCTGCCCGCGATCCTGACCAAGGTGATCACCGGGATCCCCTTCCGCAAATCGATGCGCTGGTCCGACCTGGAGATCCGGTTCGCCAGGCCGATCCACTGGCTTGTGGCCCTTTTCGCCGGCCAGGTGGTCCCGATCGAGATCGCCGGGATCCGAAGCGGCAATGAGAGCCGCGGGCACCGCTTCATGAGCCCCGGCGCCTTCCCCGTGTCCGGCCTCGACGATTACCTGGCCAAGACCAGGGAGCGGTTCGTCATCTGCGATCCGGCCGAGCGCCGGCGGATCATCGCCGAAGAGGTCGCCAAGGCGGCGGCCGCCGTCGGCGGCCAGGCCCTCAGGAACGACGACCTCCTCGACGAGGTCACCTACCTGACCGAATACCCCACCGTCGTCTGCGGGAGCTTCGCCCCGGAATACCTGAGCCTCCCCCGGGAGGTGCTGATCACGACGATGATGGCCCACCAGAAGTACTTCCCGGTGCTCGACGGCAAGGGCGCGCTCCTCCCCTACTTCCTGACGGTGAACAACACCCTCGCCCGGGATCCTGCCGTTGTCCGGCGGGGCAACGAGCGGGTGATCCGCGCCCGTCTCGCCGACGCCCGGTTCTTCTTCGAGGAGGACCGGAAGATCCCCCTGGAGCGGCGTGTCGAGGATCTCAGGAAGGTCGTCTTCCACACCCTCCTGGGGACCTCCTACGAGAAGGTGATGCGTTTCAGGAACCTTGCCGGCCGGATCGCCGGGCGCGTCGCGCCGTCCCTCGGCGGGGACCAGGCGGCCTTCGCCGCCCATGTGGACCGGGCGGCATTCCTGGCCAAGGCGGACCTCGATACCCAGATGGTCGGCGAATTTTCCGAACTCCAGGGGATCATGGGCCGGGAGTACGCCCTCCTGGCCGGGGAGGATCCGATCGTCGCCAAGGCCATCTATGAGCACTACCTCCCGACCGGAGCGGGCGGAGAGCTCCCCGAGACCGAGGTGGGGGCCGTGGTCAGCATCGCCGACAAGCTGGATTCGATCTGCGGGTTCTTCGGCGTCGGCCTGGTCCCGACCGGGACGGCCGATCCCTATGCCCTGCGCCGTCAGGCCCTGGGGGTCCTCAACATCCTCCTGGCCAGGCGATGGCCCCTTTCCCTGGAGTCCCTGATCGACGAGAGCCTCGCCATCCTCGGCCCGCTCCTGAAGCGGCCGGCCGCGGAAGTCAGGGCCGACGTGACGGAGTTCTTCCGGGGGCGGTTCGAAAACCAGCTCATCGCCCAGGGCCGTCCCTACGATGTGGTCGATGCGGTCCTGGCCACGGGGCTCGGGAGTCTCTACCCGGCCGAGGACAAGATCCGGGCCATGGAGGCCTTCAAGGCCCATCCCGATTACCAGCCCCTGGCAATCGCCTTCAAGCGGGCGGTTAACATCAGCCGCGGCTTCGAGGGCGGCTCCGTCGATCCGGCCCTCTTCGAAACGCCCGAGGAGCGGAATCTCCACGACGCCTTCCTGACGATCCAATCGACCGTGGCGCGCCATCTGGACGAAGGCCGGTATGCCGCGGCCCTCAGCGAGATGGCCCGGCTCCGCGAGCCCGTGGACGCCTTTTTCGAGGCCGTCCTGGTGATGGCCCAGGACGAGAGGATCCGCTCGAACCGTCTGGCCCTGCTCACGTCGATCTCCACCCTTTTCCACGATCTGGCGGACTTCTCCAAGATCGTGACCGAGGCCTAGGGGCCGGCGTCATCAGGGGGAACGGCCGAAGACGGGCGGAAAAGCAGCGACTCCGTTTGCCCCCTGTGGGAGGAAAGTAGGGGATTGCATATTTTTTGATTCTGATTTAGCCTTTTCCCAGGCCATGGGGCCTTCACCGAATCCCGCCACCGGAGAGAACCATGATCGACCAGCCCAGAGACGACCAGGTCACCGAACTTGAAGAAAAACTCCAGTTGCGCAAGGCGCTGATCGACATCACCAACCGGATCCACGCCGCCCGGAACATCAAGCAGATCCTCGTGGACCTGAAGGACGGGATCCTGAACCTCTTCAATGCCCATTCCATCACCACCTACGTGGTGGACCGGCAGCGCTCCGAGATCTACTCGCTGCTCCTGGTCGGAACCCAGGTCAAGGAGATCCGCGTCCCCATCAACAACAGGAGCATCGCCGGCTATGTGGCCAACACCGGCAAGGCGGTCAACATCGCCGACGCCTACGACACCGAGGAGCTCAAGCGGATCGACCGGCAGCTGGCCTTCGACGTGAGCTGGGACAAGCGGTCGGGATTCCGGACCAAGCAGATCCTGGCCGCCCCGATCTACCACAACAAGGTTCTGCTGGGAGTCCTCCAGATCCTCAACAAGAAGGGCGGCCTCGGCAAATTCTCCGAGGACGAAAAAGGGTTCGCCCAGGAGATCGCGGACGTCCTGGGGGTCGCCTTCTACAATCAGGAGCGGTACGCCAGGAGGCGAAAGACCCGCTTCGATTTCCTGATCAGCCACGACCTGCTCAAGGAGGAGGAGCTCGACAACGCCTGGGAAGAGGCCCGGGAGGCCAAGGAGTCGATCGAGGCCTTCCTGATGAGGAAATACCGAATTTCCCGCGAGGACATCGGCCGGGCCTTCGAGGACTTCTATCACTGCAAGTTCATCAACTTCTCGGACAAGACCCCCATCCCGGGCGATCTGCTCCGCAACCTCAAGAAGGAGTACCTCCGCCGCGAGCTCTGGGTCCCCCTGGAGAAAAAGGAGGACATCATCCATGTGATCGTGGATGACCCCAACAACATCCTCAAGCGGGACATGATCGAAAACCTCCTGAAGACCAAGGCGGTCCACTACAACGTGGCCCTGACCGAGGACATCGTCAAGTACATCAACCTCTTCTACCAGTCCCCCGATGACGAGTTCTCGATCACCGAGATCCTGGGCAAACTGGAGGCCGACGAGGAGGCCCACGAAGAGGACGACGAGGCGGTGGTCACCGAGTCGGACAGCGTGATCATGCAGATCGTCAACAAGATCATCCTCGACGCCCAGGCCAAGCG
>JAJFUM010000379.1 GCA_021372415.1 Deltaproteobacteria bacterium | reverse complement strand
CTGGAAGAGGGAGATTTCCCGGGCGGCGACGAGACCGACTTTCGCGAGCGTCTCAACGCCTGGGCCAAGGGCCCGAAGGACGGACCGCGGAGCGAAACCGGGCGCCGCATCCAGCGGGAGGCGGAGAGGATCCTCCGCGCGGCCGGACGAGGCGGCCCAAGCCCCTCCGGCGAGACGGTCGATCCGGAGCTTGCCGGGAAACTGCTCCTCTTGGCCTATCCGGACCGCGCCGCGCAGCGGGTCGGCGGCGGCGGGGTTGGAGAAACGGCGCGGCTGGTCCTGGCGACAGGGCGGGGCGCCCGCCTGAGCGGGCCGCTCGCCCGGGAGGAGTTCCTGGCCGTGGCGGAACTCGACGGCGGCGACCGGGAGGCCCGCATCTTCCTGGCTGCTCCCCTCTCCCGTACCGACCTGGAGCAAGGTCTGGCGGGAAGACCGGCACGGCACCTGCAGTTCTCATGGGAGGGATGGATCCCCCGCTGTCGCGAGGAGCTCCGCGTCGGGAGGCTCGTGCTCACGCAAGGACAGGGACCGGTCCCCGGCGAGGAGGATCTCAGGCAGGCGGTCCGCGAGCGGATCGGCCGGGAGGGCCTCGACAGCCTCCCCTGGGGCGAGACGTCCCGCCGTCTCCTGGTCCGCTGCCGATTCGTCCAGCGATGCGGCCGCAAGGGCTGGCCGGACTTCTCGACCGAGGCCCTTGCCACCGGAATCGACCGGTGGCTCTTCCCTTACGGCCGCTGGGACGGGAAGGCCGTCTTCACCTCCGAGTCCCTGCTTCAGGCCTTGGGGGGCCTCCTGGATTGGGACGGACGGCAGGCACTCGGCACACTCGCCCCCGAGACCTGGGAACTCCCTTCGGGGACAAAAAAACGCCTCGACTACGAGACCGACGGGGTCCCCATCCTCGCCGCCCGCCTCCAGGAGTTCTTCGGCTGCCGCCAGACGCCGCGGCTCTGCGGCGAACCCCTGACGCTCCATCTGCTGAGCCCCGCGGGACGGCCCGTGCAGATCACCCGGGACCTGGACGGTTTCTGGGAGCGCGGCTATCCCGGGGTGAAGAAGGAACTGATGGGCCGCTATCCCAGCCACGCCTGGCCCGACGATCCCCGAACGGCGCTGCCGACGGCCCGGGCGAAGAGACGGCGGCCTTAGTTAGACCGTCGAATGGATACTTTATAACCAGATATATCACCACAATGGATACTTTTTACCCACTTTCCGATCCTGCCCCTCCTTCCCTGGTTTGCTGAACAATGTTTTTTGCACTTTTGTATTCAATAGATACCTGATAATAAGAGGTGAGTGGCATGCCCCTTGCGTTGTATCGCGCAGGCGGGGATCGAACCCGCTCGAAAGGACCGGGAGGGAAACCGATCCCGGCCCGAGGGAAGGAGGATGACGATGACATCAGTATCTTTTGGAACCGGAAAAGCAGGATTGGCGGGACGGGCATCGGCTTGGCTCCTGCTGTTTCCGGCAATCCTGACGCTGACGGCCTGCTACCCCGCGCCGTACCGGACCGTTCCGGCTTCGGCGCCCGTCGCCGAAAGGCCGAGCGCCCCCATGCCCCAGGTCTACTTCTATCCAAAGGCTGGACAGACGGCCGATCAACAGTCGCGGGACCACTATGAATGCTACAACTGGGCAGTCGCCCAGACCGGTTTCGATCCGGGTCAGTCGGCGATCCCGACGGAGCAGCGCGTGCGCGTGGTCCCAATGCCCCCGCCGGGACACGATACGGCCGCCATGGCCATCGCCGGTGCGGTCCTTGGTGCCCTGATCGGAGGCCACAGACATGCCGCAGAGGGCGTCGTGATCGGCGCGGCCGGAGGGGCAATGGTCGGGGCCGCTTCGGACTCGGCGCGGGTGGAGGCAGCCCAGCGTCAGGAAGATGCTTACGCCGCGCAGGGAAGAGCCCGCGACTCACAACTCGCCGAGAAGGCCCTCGGCTTCAGACGGGCGATGTCCGCCTGCCTGGAAGGCCGGGGCTACAGTGTAAAATGAACCATTGAACCATTCGAGGAGATAAATGCCATGACATACGCTCACGACCGAAATCGACCCTTTGCCTACGGGCTCATCGTGGCCCTGACTTCTGGACTCCTGTTGTTCGGACTCACGGCGACAGCGGGTGCTGACAGGCGTGGCCCGGGGCCGGGTCCCGGGCCGGGTCCCCGCGAATTCCACGATTCGCGCTACCAGCACGATCGGGTCTACCCGGCCCGTGGCCTGCATGTGGTACGCCTGCCCCACGACCACCGCATCGTGATGCACGGCGGCACCCGCTTCTACTTCTCCGCGGGCGCCTGGTACCGCCTCATGGGGCCAAACTTCGTGGTCGTCGCACCGCCGATCGGCCTCATCGTTCCGTTCCTGCCGCCCTATTACACGACGATCTGGGTCGGCGGCGTCCCCTACTACTACGCCAACGAGGTTTACTACGCCCACCAAGGCACCGGCTATGTCGTCGTCCAGCCGCCCAAAGAGGAGGCGAGCCAAGTCCCCCCGCCAGCGGAGAAAATGTTCATCTATCCCCGCCAGGGGCAGACCGAACAACAGCAGGCGACCGACAAATACGAGTGCCACCGCTGGGCCGTGAGCCAGACAGGCTTCGATCCCACGCAGCCACCTTCCGGCACCGAGGCCCAGAGGGGCGAAAAGCGGGCAGACTACCAGCGGGCGATGGGCGCCTGCCTGGACGGCCGCGGCTACACGGTCAAGTAAGGGTCCAGCCGAGGGAAGGGGTGACGGGTGGATGGCCGCCCGTCACCCCCTCTTGCACACCATACCTGCGTGAACAGCTACTGGCTGCAATTCTGGATGTAATCGAAGAGCTCTTTCCCGAAGGGGGTGACCACGACCACCCTCGCCGGGTCGATGCGGACATTGTTGAGGTACTGCAGCCGCAGGGAGTCGCCGTCGAACATCTCCGGGATCACGCCGGAGAAGAAGAACCCCAGCATTTCCAGTGAGGCGCAGAAGTGCGCCGTGGCCGGGTCAGAAAGGGGAAGGTCGAGGTAGATGCAGTCGTAGCGGCTCAGGCAGAGTTCCCTGAGGCGGGCCCGAACCAGGTCGGCCACATCCCCGCCGTACCGGACGACACGGAGGTAAGCAAAGCCGTATTCTGGCAGGGTCCTCATGTCTAGGAGAGTCGTCAGCCCCGTATCCGGCACGTTTCTTCCCGACGCCCCCTCCAACCTGCGGTGGAAAGACCCGTTCTCGTAGATCCGGCGGATGATGGTTTCGTGCTGGACCGGCGGATAAACGGTCCGCATGGGCTCCTCGTTGGTCCGGTGGTACAGCATGATCGTGGTCTGGCGCTGGTCCTGCTTTTCGGCGAGCTTCTTGAAGGACATCATCTGGGGCCCATACCCGAACAAAAACCCCAACTCCTTGGCGCCGACTGCAAAATTCGCCTTTTGGGAATAGGGGTGGATCGTGACCGTTTCGGTGTAGAGGCCGCAGAGGCCCTTTTGCCGGGCATGGGCGATGCTGGCGACCTTGATCTTCTCGAAGAGCCCCCGGCCCCGGGTGCGCGGGTCGACCACCCCCTGCCCCATCTCCGCGATGCGCGACCCGGGATTCTCCAAGGCAAGGGCCTGGTGCGCCACGATCTCGCCCTCGGGGGTCACGGCCGCCAGGGAGATCTGCAGGCCGCTCTCCAGAAGCTCCCGGACCTTTTCCGGATAATAGAGGAATTCCCCATAGCTGTAGCCGTAGACGCGGTAGAAGCATCGGGCCAGGGCCGTCCCCTCATCGGGGCGCATGAGCCGGATCTCGATCGGCAGGTCCGGGGCAAAGGGCTCATCATTCTGCGGGGCCGCGGTCTGCGCCACCTCCCCTGCCCCGCCGTAGGAAATGTTCTTGACGAATTCCAGCCGCTTGCCGCCCCGGCCGAGATTGACGAACCGGACCTCGTCGGTGAAGCCCCTCATGATCGCCATGCCGAAACCCGCGGCCTCACCCGTGCCGATCTTGGTCCAGTCCACGGGAAGGCCCTGGTCTTCCACCGCCAGGACGACCTTGCCGGGTCGCCGTTCGACGGCAATGTCGAAGGTGGCCTCCGCATTCCCCTCGAAGGCGTGGTCGATCACGTTGAGACAGGCCTCCTCCGCCACGACCTCCAGTTGTCTCGCCTCGTCCTGGGTCAATCCCTCCTGATGAACCATTTCCCGGACAAAGGCCGTCACGGCGGGAATAACCTTCCGATGGGCCTTCACCGTGATCCTGGAGATGAAATTCGCGCTGTCGAGACCGTCCGTCATGTCCACACCTTTCCTGAAGCCGTCGTTGGGAATTCTGATCGCGGCGCACCCTATACTACGAAACTCGGAAAAGTTCACCGCCGAATTTGGTGCGCCTCCAGCCAGGCCTCGACGTCGTCGAGGACCTTCCCGTGCTCCGGCTCGTTGAAGACCTCGTGGTAGAGCCCCTCATAGACGATGAGTCTCTTGTCGGCGGAGGCCGCCGCATCATGGAGAAGCCGGGCACCGGCCGGATCGACCATCCGGTCGGCGCCCCCCTGGACGACCAAAAGAGGGAGCCGGATCCGGCCCGTCTCCCGCCGGATGCGGGCCATCGCGTCCATCATCTCGGCGCCGAGCCGCGCCGTGATCTTGCCTTTGCAGACCAGCGGGTCGGCATGATAGGCCTCCACCACCGCCGGATCGCGGCTGATCCCCTCGGCAGCCAGCGGGACCAGTCCCATCCTGGGGATGAGGACGGACAGCAGCCGGCCGATGAAAACAAGCGCCGGCGGGATGTCGCCGGGCGCCCGGACCGCCGGGCCGGAGAGGACGGCGCCGGCCAACCCGTCCTGGTGATCGAGCAGGTACAGGGCGCCGATCAGTCCTCCCAGGCTGTGGCCGACCAGGAAGACCGGTTTCCCCGGCTGCCGGTCGCGGATCATGTCGAAGTATCCCTGCAGCGGCCCCGTGAAATCCGTGAAACGCCTCACGTAGAGCCTCTGGCCTTCGGAGCGGCCGTGGCCGAGGTGGTCGATCCCGTAGACGGCGTACCCCATCGGTACGAAACGGTTGACCAGGTTCATGTACCGTCCGCTGTGTTCGGCCAAGCCGTGGACGACCCCAAGGACCGCCCGGACATCTCCTTTGGGCAGCCAGGCCTCGTGGTAGAGCCGGGCCCCGCCGGGCCCCTCGAAAAACCCTTCCCGATGTTCCATACCCCCCTCCTTTCCCCTGGGAAACCCAGGACGCGTTCAAGAGGAAAACGGCAGAAAAGACCCTCCGGTTAAACAAGGGAAATGCGCTGACGGGGTTATTCTCCAAGGACTCCCGATACCCAGTCGAGGTTGACCCGGGCAACGAGGTAATCGCGGCGGGCCTGGTTCAGGGAACTTTTCGCCTGGCGGAGGTTGAGCTCGGCATCCTCGACATCCAGGCGGGTCTTGACCCCCAGAACAAATCCCTGTTCCGCCATGGCCAGGAGCCGCTCCGCCTGGGCCACGGTCCCGGAGAGCGCCTTAAGAATCTCCCGGGACTCCCCGACGGCGTTGATCGCATTGCGCACCTCGAGGGCGACGGCGTCTGTCTGCTTGGCCTCATCAAGCCGGAGACGCTTCAGGTCGCTTTCGGCCTGGGCGACCTTGCCCCGGGCCCGCAGGCCGTCGAAGAAGGGATAGCTGAGCTGGACCCCGACGCTCCAGGTGGGGCCGTCTCCGTATATGTTCGGTTGTTCGAGGTAGCTCCAGCCATAGGACCCCTTGAAATCAACGCGGGGTTTGTCCTGGGCGCCGGCGATGAGGATCTGCTCCTGGCTGATCCCGATCCGATGGCGCAGATCGGCCAGATCCGGACGCCGCTCCCGGGCCAGGGCAAAGGCCTCCTCGAAACCCCGGACCGGGCTTGGAACCGCATCCAGAGTCCCCTGAGCATCGACCTCTTCCGGCATGGCCAGGAGGAACCGGAGCCGCTCCCGGGATGTGCGGATCTGGTTTTCTGTCCGGATCACCTCTGGGCGGGCGTTCTCCACCGAGACCTCCGCCGCCAGGACGTCGTAATCGGTGGCCACGCCGGCCTGGTGTTTGCGGCGGGCCTCCTCGAGGTGCCGGCGCTTTTGGTCGAGGTTGTGGAGGGCCAGCCCATGGAGCTCCCGGGCCAGAAGAACGTCATAGAAGGCGGCCGAGACGTCCCGCTGGGCAGCCTGCCGGTAGAGGCGCAGTTGTTCGTCGGCGGACTTGAGTCCCGCCGTCGCCGCCCGGATGGCTGCGCTGACCTGGCCCCAGGTGAAGAGCGGCTGCGTGAGGGTGATCTGAGCCGTCCGCCTGTCCGTCCGTTCCGTCTGGATGGGGCTGTAGATCTTCTGACTCTCGTCCCGGTCCTGGACCAGGGAGCCCACGGCCGCCAGTTGGGGAAGGGCAGCGGCGCGCTCCTCCACATACTTTCCCTGGGCCCAGGCGATGTACTCCCGGGCCTTTTCGATGTCCCGATTCTTGTCAGCGGTAATAGCCAGGACCTGCTCCAGGGTCAGGACCCGCGGCCCTGCAGCCGGGCCGCCGGGCGCATCACCGGCAACCCCGCCGGAGGGAAGACTCAGGAAGACCGCGACGAGGCCCCCCAGCAGGACCGCCATGGCCGGAGACGGACGGCGGATCAAATCTTCTTTTCTTGAATGCCGGTGCTTCATGACGCTTCGTGCCTCCGCAATCCCAATCTCTTGACGAACCACCCGCCCAGGTCCTCCATGAAGGTGTACATGACCGGGACAACCAAAAGCGTGAGCAAGGTCGAGGTGAGCAGTCCCCCAACCACGGCACGGGCCATCGGCGCCCGGATCTCCGCACCGGCCCCGATCCCCAACGCGAGCGGCAGCATCCCGAAGATCATGGCCAGCGTCGTCATGACGATCGGCCGGAGTCTCGTGCGCCCGGCGGTGATCACGGCCTCCCGCCGCTCCATCCCGCGGCGCCGCAAGACCTTGGTGTAATCGACCAGGAGAATCGCGTTTTTCGTCACGAGTCCCATCAGCATGATGAGGCCAATGAGCGACATGATGTTGATCGTGTCCCCCGTGAGAAAGAGCAGTCCCGCCATCCCCACGATGGAGAGGGGAAGCGAGAACATGATCGCCAGAGGCTCGAGGAAGGACTCGAACTGGGCGGCCAGGATGAAGTAGACAAAGAGGATCGCCAGGATCAGGGATTCGGCCATGTAACCGAAGGACTCAGCCATGTCCTCCGCGTCGCCCGTAAAGACGACCCGGTAGCCCGGCTCCATGGCGAGTTTCCCCGCGGCCTGCCGCACCTTCTCCACGGCCGTCCCAAGGGGGAGGTTGTCGAGAGTGGCGCCGATGGTCACCTGCCTGGAGAGCTCCTGGCGGTTGATCTCCGACGGCGTGGCCCAGGCCGTGTAGGTGACGAGGTTGGAAAGGGGGATCAATGTGGAAGCACTCCCGGGTCCCGCCACAGTCAGCCGCAGGTCCCCGACCTGATCCGGTCTTTGGCGGAGTCTCGCGGGCAGGCGGACGCGGACATCGACCGCATCGCCGTCCTCGTCCTCGTAGGTGGAGACCACTTCGCCGCCGATGAGGGCGCCGACGGTCCGTACGATTGCGTCGGTATTCACCCCGGCGCTCAGGGCCTTTTCCCGGTCCACGGCGAGACGATACTCGGGAACGTCGTGTTCCATGCTGATCTCGATCTCCCGGATCCCCCGGATCGCGTACATCTTGTCGCGGAGCTGGTTTGCATATGCCTTGAGTTTTACGATGTCCGTCCCCCTCAGATTCACCTGGAGGGGTTTTCGGCTCTGGCCCGACTCGTCCACCTCCTCAATGGAAGTCGTAACCCCAGGCACGGCCGCGAACCGCCGGCGGAAATCCTGCTGGACCTCCTTCTGGCCGGCCGTCCGGTCCGAACGGTTCTTGAGTTTCACGAAGATCACGCCGCTGCGCACCGTCCCGTTGTCTCCGGCCCCGATCGTGGCGTAGGCGTGGCCCACGGCCGGGTTGGTTCGGATCTCCGCCAGGAGGGCCTCCAGGCGTCCCCGGCTCTCGGCAATCGAGGCATCGGGGGCGGTCTTGAAGGTGACGTTGAACTCCCCGCTGTCGACGTCAGGGAAAAAGGCGCTTTGGAGGGAGCCGAAGGCCGCAAGCCCTCCGAGGAAGGCCGCCAGTGCGGCGGCAAGGACCGCCTTCCTGTGGTCCAGGGCCCAGCCGATCATGCCGCGGTAGATCTCGGCCACCCATTCGAAGCCGTCGTTGAACCGCTCCAAGACCCTCGCCAAGCCCCGCCGCGACCCCTTGGCAGCGATTGCCGGATCGAACCAGCGGGAGGAAAGCATGGGGTCCAAGGTGAAGGAAACGAAGAGGGAAACGAGGACCGCGAAGGCAACGGTCATCCCGAACTGGAAGAAGAAGCGGCCGATGATCCCCTTCATGAAGGCGACGGGGACGAAGACCGCGACGATTGACATGGTGGTGGCGAAGACCGCCAGGCCGATCTCGCTCGTCCCGTTTCGGGCGGCGGCAAAGTGGTCCTCCCCCCGCTCCAGGTGGCGGACGATGTTCTCCCGGACCACGATCGCATCGTCGATCAGCAGGCCCACGGCCAAGGACAGGGCCATCATGGTCATGACGTTGATCGACATCCCCAGGGCCTTCATGGCGAGGAACGACGAGATCACAGATATCGGGAGCGTCAGTCCCGTGATCACCGTGGAGCGCCAGGAATTGATGAAGCAGAAGACGATCAGGATTGTGAGGAGACCGCCCAGGATCAGGGTCTGCTGGACGTCCTCCAGGGACTCCCGCGTGAAGACGGAGCTGTCACGGACAACACGGATCTTGGTCCCCGGGGGGAGTTCCGGCTTGAGGCTTTCGGCAGTCTCCTTGACCAGGTCGGCGACCGCCACGATATTTGCCCCCGACTGTTTGATGATGTCCAGGGAGACGGCCGGAACGCCGTCCACCATGCCGAGCGAACGCTGCTCCTCGATCCCGTCCCTGACCTCGGCCACCTCACCCAGGCGGATGGGCCTGCCGTTCCTTTCGGCGATCACCATCTCACGGAACTTCTCGACGCGGTCGGGCTTTCCCGAGACGCGGAGGTTAACTTCCGTAACGCCGCGGTTGAGCCTCCCAAGGGGGGTGTTCACGTTTTCAGACCGAAGGCCGGTGACCACGGCATCGACGCCCAGCCCCAGGGCCGAAAGCCGGTTGGGATCCAGGATCACGTTGACCTCGCGCTTCGAGCCTCCGACGAGGTCCACCTTGCCGACCCCGGAAATACCCTCGAAACGCCGCTTGATCCGTTTCTCGATGAACACCGTCAGGTCCCGGGGAGAGAGGGTCTGTGACTGGATTGCCAGCGAGACGACAGGGATGGCGGCGATGTCCATCTTCTGGATGATCGGATCCTCGATCCCCTTGGGGAGGAGGCCGCGGACACCGTTCACCTTGGCCCGGGCCTCCTGGATCACGTCATTGAGGCGTTCCTCCAGGCGGAACTCCACGACCACCGTGGAGACCCCCTCACGAGAATAGGAGATGACGTGCTTCACCCCGGAGATCCCGTTGACGGCCTCCTCCAGGCGCTTGGAGACCTCGCGCTCAACGCTCTCCGGGGAGGCGCCGGGGAACTTGGTCACGATGGAGATGACGGGAATTTCCACATTCGGATACATCTCGACGGGGAGCCAGCGGTATGAGAAGGCCCCCAGGGTCACCAGGGCCAGGACCATCACGGTGGCGAAGACCGGCCGTTTGATGGACAAGTCGGAAAGAATCATCCCTCAGGCCCCCTTCGGGCGGACGATGATCAGGCGGTCGCCCTCCTTGACGTTGAAGCCCCCCCGGACGATGTAGGTCTCGCCCGGCGCGAGGCCAGAGAGGATCTCCACCCCCGCTTCCGTCACAAGGCCAGTCAGGACCTCCCGGAGGACCGCCTTCTCTCCCGCGGCCACGAAAAGCCGCGCCTTCTTTCCGACCATATCCCAGGCCGAGAGGGCCTCCCGGGGGACCAGGACCCCGTCGCGGCTCCCGGTGACGATCCGCCCTTTGACGAAAAGGCCCCCCTTGAGTTCGCCGCCGGGGTTCCTCACCTCCGCGATGACCCGAAGCGATCGGTCCGCCTCGCCGACCGAAGGATTGATGAACATCACCGTCCCCCGGAAGGTCCGTCCCGGAAGGGCGTCCGTCGTGAATTCCAGAGGCTGCCCCTGACGCAGGGCCGCCATCTCCACCGACGGGACGGTCACGGTGAGGTTCAGGAGGCGGTTGTCCACGATGTGAAAGAGCATCTGGTTCGCTCCGGCCTCGCCGACCAGATCGCCCACATTCGCGCGCCGCTCCGAGACTATTCCCGCCATGGGGGCGACGATCAGGCTTTTCGACAGGCGGGTCTTGACCTGGCTGAGCTCCTCCTGGGCGGCGCGGACCTGGGCATCGGCCGCCTCGACCCGGGAGTAGGCGGCCTCCGCCTCGGTTCCGGCATCGTCAAGGGCCTGCTGCGTGGCCAGGCCTGCATCCCTGAGATGTTTCATCCGTTCGAGTTCGCGCCGGGCACGGTTCTCAGCCACCCGGGACTGGAGAAGCGAGGCCTTCGCCGACTCCAGGGCGGCCTCGGTCCTCTTGGTGAGGGCCTCCTGCTCCCGCGGATCGATCTTCGCCAGGGGGGCGCCCTTCTCGACCCGGACCCACTCGGTGACGTAGACCTCGCGGATAAGGCCCGTCACCTCGGACTTCACATCCACTTCGAATTTGGGGGCCAGGGATCCTGTTACGTCGACCCCCGTCACGATGGTCCCCGGGGCGGCCACGGCCGTCTCCACGGCCACCGGCGGACGGACGGTCTCGGGCGCCGGCTTGGCGGCGTCCCCGCCGGGTGAACAGCCGGCAACCAACGGAATCAGCGCAATCCAGACACTGGAGCCCCGGAACCTTTTCATGCCTTCTTGTCCTTTCCCCTTTTGACCGACAGACCGTCGAAAATGAGATTGAGGAGCCTCCGGAGGGTCTCTTGATCGATCCGTGAGGCCTGGTTGCAGATCTGATCCTCGATCGCGATCTCCACGGTCCCTAAGATGATCCAGGCCATATCCCCCACATCTCCCGGCCGGATTTCCTTTCTGGAGATCCCCTCCTCCAGAAGCTGGGCGATCAGATCATGGTAGCGCTGATGGTAGGCATCGAAATCGAAATGGGGAGACTGCCCCGGCGGCCCGAAGTAGGCGGCGTGCATCAGGCGGATGAAGTCCCGCTCCTGCTGGACGTAGGCGAAGCCGTCATCCAGCATCGCCATGAGGCGGGTCCGGACGCTCCCGTCCTGACCTCGGTGGCGATCGATCAGGGCCTCCAGGCGTCCGAAATGCGTCCGCATCAGTTCCAGGAAGAGTCCCTCCTTGCTCGCGAAGTAGTAGTAGAGGACCGGCTTGGTCACCCCGGCCTCCTCCACGAGCTCCCGGACCGTCGTGGCGGCGTAGCCCCGCCGCGTGAAGAGTTTGAGCGCCGCCTTCATCAGCGCTTCTCGGATGCGCCCTTCCGGTTTCGGCGATTCTCCTTCCGCCTTCACCCGGCGCCCCTTCCTTCCGTCCATACCGCTGCCCCTCATCATCATTGTTCCTCTCCAATCCTATGGACCGGTCCTTACCGGATCGCCGGACGCCTGTCAAGAATAATCTTACCGAGCGGTAGGTATAGGGATCCCGCTTGGCCTTTTCGCCATTCCCGTGTATACTCCTCACGGCTGGCAGAGGTGGGTCGGCCCTGGATGATTGGACCGTGAAAGACGGGGCAGACCCATAAGTTGACCACCTCTTTCCATTTCCAAGATGGTGGATGTCTTTCCAAAGGTTCTCTGAACATGAAACTGAGCCGGAAGGAGTTCGACAGGGCGGTGCGGCGAGCCTATGACCGGGTCCCGGCGGAGATCCGGGAGCGGATGGGAGATGTCGTCCTCACCGTCCGGAGCCGCCCTGATCCCCGGATGCTCGAGGAGATGGGTTACCCCCCAGACGAGCCGCTCCTAGGTCTCTACGACGGGGTTTCCCTCGCCGAGCACTCCTTCTTCTCGCCGCCCCCCCTCCACCCGGACAGGATCTACATCTTCCAAGAGCCGCTGGAGGAGATGTGCGAAACCCTCGCCGAACTGGAACGGGAGATCGAGATCACAGTCGTCCACGAGGTGGCCCATTTTCTGGGGATCGGCGAGGGGCGTCTGGAGGAGCTCGGATACGGCTGAAAGTGGGGTCGGAGCAGCCTCAGCCGCGGCTCTGCTGAGAGGCGCTGTAATTCATACGAAGGGGTGGGAAGAATGGGAATCGAAGGGATGGGATGGTTGTTCCTGGGGCTGGCCGCAGGCGGCGTGGCAGCGTATCTCATCTTCCGTCTGCGGGTCCCGGCAGGCGGTGAGGCCGAACGGGCCGCCCTGGCCGAGCGGCTCCAGGGCAGGGAGGAACAACTCCGGCAGGCGAAGGAGGAGCTGGCTGCCGCCCAGGAAGATCTCGCCTCGTTGCGCGCCGAGCTGACCCTCCAGGCCGAGCGGCGTTCCGCCGCCGAGGAGAAGAACAGCCGGATCCCCGGGCTGGAAGAGGCAATCCGGTCCAAGGAGGTCCTCATCGGGGGCCTTCAGGAACAAACCGGGGATCTGCAGACCCGCCTGAGGGAGGCCGAGACGAGGCGTCAGGAGGAGCGCCGCGCCGCCGAGGAAAAGCTCGCCCTGATCGAGGATGCCCGCCGCCAGCTCTCCGACGCCTTCCAGGCCCTCTCCGCCGAGGCCCTCCGGAACAACAACCTCTCCTTCCTCGAACTGGCCCGCACGACCCTGGAGAAATACCAGGAGGGCGCCAGGAGCGACCTCGTCTCCCGCCATCAGGCGATCAACGAGCTCGTCCGGCCCCTGAGGGAGTCCCTGGAAAAGGTCGACGGACGGATCCGCGAGATCGAACAGGCCCGCACGGGCGCCTACGCCACGCTCACCGAGCAGCTCAAGTCACTGGCCCTGAGCCAGGGCCGCCTCGAGGGGGAAACGGCGAACCTCGTCCGCGCCCTCCGGATGCCCTCCGTCCGCGGGCGCTGGGGCGAGATCCAACTCAAACGGGTCGTGGAGATGGCCGGCATGGTCGAGTACTGCGACTTCGTCCAGCAGGAGTCGGCCGCGACCGAAAACGGCCGCCTCAGACCCGACATGATCGTCCGGCTCCCCAACGGAAAGCACATCGTCATCGACGCCAAGGCGCCTCTGCAGGCCTACCTGGAAGCCCTGGAGGCCCCAGACGAGTCCGCGCGGATCGCCCGGCTCAAGGACCACGCCCGGCAGATCCGCGTCCACCTCCAGGCTCTGGGGGCCAAGGCCTACTGGGAACAGTTTAAGCCCGCCCCGGAGTTCGCGGTCCTGTTCCTGCCGGGAGAAACCTTCTTCAGCGCCGCCCTGGAGCAGGACCCCGCCCTGATTGAGTATGGCGTGGATCAGCAGGTGATCCTGGCGACCCCGACGACGCTCATCGCCTTGCTCCGCTCGGTCGCCTACGGCTGGCGCCAGGAAAAGCTCGCCGAGAACGCCGAGGTGATCAGTCGCCTGGGCCGCTCCCTCTACGAGCGGATCGCCACCATGGCCGACCACCTGGCCTCCTTGAAAAAAAACCTGGACGGCGCCGTGGAGGGTTACAACCGGACCGTCGGTTCCTTCGAAACCCGGGTCCTGGTTGCGGCCCGCAAGTTCAGGGAACTTGGGGCCGGCTCGGACCGGGAAATCGAACCGCTGGAGGGGATCGACAAGATCACCCGGCCGCTCCTGGCCGAAACGGCCGGTGCCGAACGGCCGGACGCTCCGGAACGGGCCTCCGGCCTGCCGAACGGTCGGGATGAGGGATCCGATCCGAATGGCCGGCGGGTGTGAAAAATTACCTGTGCCGGGCCTTGACAAACCCGCGAACGGCAACTATATTTCCGGCGTCACAAGAGGGATTTCCCGCAATTGTACTGAATCGTTTTGAGTACCGGGTACGCCGCAGCCGTCACCGAAAAGCGCCTCATGAGCCGCCCCTTTTGTAATCCAATTCTTTCGAGGGGCAAAAACATGATGAAACCGCTCAAGGTGGAGGTGGTCAGCAACCTGATCACCGCCTTTGGAACGTGCTCCCATTGCGAGTTGATGTTCGACGAGGCCGGTCTGAAGGGCAAGACCCAGTGCCAGGACATGGTCGACTACCCGGCCGAACTGAAGGAAGAACTGGTCAAACTCGGTGAATGGCTTGGCGAGCTCGGCCGCCTTTACCGTCACAGGATCACCATCCGCCTGATCGACGCAAAATCACCCCTGGGAATCTACAAATCGCTCCTGCACCGGATCCGCCGTTATCCGACCTTCATCATCGAGAAAAAGGACGTCTACACGGGATGGGACCGTCAGAGGATCGAGGCCCTGCTTGACGCCCACATCCAGGCGGCCGTCCTGAGCCGGATCTAAAGGCGGGCGCCCCGCCGTGATCAGGGGGAAAAGGTCCGAAGCCTCCGGGGCCGACCGAAGATCGGGGGAGGAATCGGAAGGGACAAAGACAAAAAAGACCCGCCGCGGGGGATCCCCTGCGGCGGGTCTCGCCATCGACTCTTACTCAGACCGTCAGTACCGGCCACGGCCCCCTCTGTAACTGCCGCCGTCCCGACGCGCGCCCGATTCTGGCTTCGGCCTGGCCTCGTTGACCGTGATCGTCTTGCCATCGAGTTCACCGCCGTTGAACCGCTTGATCGCCTCCTGGGCGCCTTCCTCGGTCTGCATCTCCACGAAGCCGAACCCTCTTGATACACCTGAAAACTTGTCTTTGATGATTGAAACCGACGCGACCGCCCCCGCCTCGGAGAAATTGTTTCTCAGATCCTCTTCCGTCACATTCTGCGACAGGTTTCCCACATAAAGATTCTTGTTCATCATATCCCTCCTCGTTTATCGCGAACCGTACCCTGTCTGGAGCAACGGGTTCGCCCCTTTTCCCACTGCAAGGCGTCCCGCGGGAAACCAGCAAACCGAACCGGTGAAAAAAAACCGCCTAGACTCTGAAGAGTCTGGCGGCCCAGTTCGTCATTCATCCCTCGATATCCCGCCTATACCGGCTAACCTTAAGGAGTCCCGCCTTGCACCCTCCGGTTTTTTGTTTCTTTTTTACGCTGGCCAGCCATCAAAGTCAAGGCATTTCTCCGGTGATCAGGACGCGCCGTTCCGGCCAGACCCCCTTCAGGAGCTTCGCCACGTAAGCGTGGTCGCAGGCCCCGAACTCGTCGCTGCCTCCCCAGACGAGAATCGAGCCGTCCGGTTCGAAACGGAGGAAGGCGCCGCCCAGTTCATCGACCTCGGCCCCGGGGAGCCGCTCCCGGATCTCTGCTTCGGCACTGCGGAGGATCTCCCGGTGCCAGAGGTCCCCCGACCGCAGGAGGACAACGCGCTGGTCCCCGGCGGTCACGCAGACCAGCAGGATCTTCCCGCGGTATCCTTCGGGCAGGACGACGGCG
>JAJFUM010000372.1 GCA_021372415.1 Deltaproteobacteria bacterium | reverse complement strand
CGACTCGAAGAGCTCGTACTGCTGCGGGGCCAGCCAGGAGGGGATGTGGACCCCGTTGGTGATGTGGCCGATCGGGACCTCCTCCTCGGGGCGATTCGGCCAGAGGCCTTGCCACATGAGCCGGCTCACCGTTCCGTGGATCGCCGAGACGCCGTTCGCCCGCCGCGAGCTCTTCAGGGCCAGGACGGTCATGCAGAAAGGCTCAGACCGGTCGGACGGATTGACGCGTCCCATGGCCATGAAGTCTTCGTGGGACAGGCCCATCCTCTCACGGAAGATGCCGAGGTGCTCCTCGATCAGCTCCGGCGCGAAGCGATCGTGGCCCGCGGCCACGGGGGTGTGGGTCGTGAAGACGGTGGTCAGGGCCACGCGCCGGTGGGCCCGCTGGAAGGGGATTCCGTCGTAGTCCATGATCCGGCGGACCTCCTCGAGGATGGCAAAGGCGCTGTGCCCCTCGTTGAGGTGCATCACCCCCGGGGTGATGTTCAAGGCCTGGAGGATGCGGGCCCCGCCGATCCCCAGGAGGATCTCCTGGCGGATCCGGAGCCGGTTGTCGCCTCCGTAGAGCCGGGAGGTCAGGGAGCGGTCTTCGCCTGAATTGGCTTCGAGGTTTGAATCAAGCAGATAGAGGCTCACCCGCCCGACCTGGAGTTTCCAGACCCGGGCCAGGAACGAGCCACCGGGCGTGTCCATCTGGATCATGAGCGGCTCCCCGCCGGGATCGGTCACGCCCTGGAAGGGCAGGTTCTTGATGTCCAGCCCAATGTAGTCTTCCTCCTGCCAGCCGTCGCGGTTCAGGCGCTGGCTGAAATAGCCCTGCTGGTAGAGCAGGCCGATGCCGATCAACGGGACTCCGAGGTCGGAGGCGCTCTTCAGGTGGTCCCCGGCCAGCATGCCCAGGCCGCCCGAGTAGATCGGCAGAGATTCGTGGAGCCCGAACTCGGCGGAGAAATAGACGACGGGCCGCTTGTGGAGGTTGCCGCAGTGGAAGCCCCCCCAGGTCCTGGCCGCCTCCAGGTATTCGTTCAGCCTCCGGAAGGCGTAGTTGATACGGCTGTGGAGGACCAACTCAGAGGCCCGCTCCTCGACATCGTCCGGGGTGAGCCGGTTCAGGAAGGCGATGGGGTTGTGGTCGACCTGACGCCACAGGTGGGGGTCCAGGTCCCGAAAGAGGCTGATCACCTCGGGGTGCCAGGTCCACCAGAGGTTCTGGGCCAGGACATGGAGACGTTCATGGAGAAGGCTCTGGGTCTTGTTCATGGGTCACCTCCTGTTCCGTTCCTTCAAATCCCTCCTTGACCACGTTCCTACCATACCTTTTCCCCGGGGTTTCATCAAGCGCGATTGCATGCGGGGATGGGGCTGCGACGGTCGGCGCGGACCTGCCCCGGGATGCGCCACAGGGGCGATGACCGGCCATCGAGCGGGGAATTGGGCAATTGTAAAAGCCCCGGCGCCGTGTTAAAGTTGGACATCGATTCGGAATCCTTTGAAATCCCCGGCGGGACCGGACGCGCGCCCGGTCCCCTTCCAAAATTCAATTCGTTGTGGTGAGGTGAGGGCGTCATGGGCACGGACCGGAAGACCGCATTGGACAGGATGCTGGGGGTGTTCATCGATAACTTCGGTCTGGGCCGCAGGGCGTCCCTTGCGGCCATGATCGCTGTCGCCCTGGTCGTGATTCTGGCCTTCCTCTGGTTTTTCCTTTCTGCCCCGCCGAAGACGATTACGATCACCTGCGGCAAAAAGGGGAGCCTCTATTACAGCGTCGCCGAAAGATACGCCAGGATCCTGGCGCGGGACGGCGTGAAGCTGATCATCCTTCCCTCTGCCGGCTCAGTGGAGAATCTCAGACGCCTGACGGATCCGTCGTTCAAGGCGGACATCGGGTTCGTCCAGGCCGGACTGGCCAAGGGCCAGAAGATCGAAAGGCTGATTTCGCTGGGCAGTGTCTCCTACCAGCCCCTCCTGATCTTTCACCGCCTGGCCAAACCCGTGGAGGTCCTCTCGCAGATGGCCGGCAAGCGCATCGCCGTCGGCCGCGAGGGGAGCGGGACGCGTCTGCTGGCCCTGACGCTGCTTGCCGCCAACGGGATCGAGCCAGGCGGCGCGACGACCTTTCTGGATATGGAAGGCGAGGAGGCCGCCGCCGCCCTCCTGGCGGGAAAGGCGGACGTCATCTTTTTGATGGCCGATTCCGCCTCGCCGCCAACCATGCGGAATCTGCTGCGGACACCGGGAATCGGCCTGGTCCATTTCGCCCAGGCCGACGGCTATGCCCGACGCTTCGGCTATCTCCACAAACTGGTGATGCCAAGAGGCGCCATGGATTTCGGAAAAGATATCCCTGCACAGGACGTGACGCTGGTGAGCCCCACGGTGGAACTGATCGCCAGGGACCATCTGCATCCGGCCCTGTCCGACCTGCTCCTGGCGGCCGCTCTGGAGATCCACGGCCGCGCCGCCCTGTTCCAGAGCCGGGGGGAGTTTCCGGCGGCCCTGGAAAGCGAATACCGGATCAGTGACGACGCGAAGCGCTTCTACAAATCCGGCAAGACCTTTTTCTACCGCTATCTGCCCTTCTGGCTGGCCAGCCTGATCAACCGGATCCTGGTGGTGTTCGTGCCGCTGGTCATCCTGCTGATCCCGGGCTTGAGGAGCATCCCCGCCGTTCTCCGATGGCGCATGCGGTTGCGCATCAACCGGTGGTATCGGCTCTTGCTGCTGGTGGAGCAGGAGACGACGGCGGGCCTTTCAGCGGAGAAGGTCCAGGGGCTGACCCGGCGGGTCGAGGAGATCGAATCGGAGATCCTCAGGATGAAGGTGCCGGCCTCGTACGGCGACCAGATCTATGAACTGCGGTTGAACATCCGGTTCGTCCGCTCCCTGCTCCATGATATGAAAACGGCCCGTTGAGACGGGGCTCCCTCACCGGACTTTCCCGGCCAGGGGCGGGTCTTCCGCCCTTACACCCTTGTGAGCTGGCGGTACTTGATCCGGTGGGGCTGTGAGGCCGCGGCCCCGAACCGGGCCTTTCGGTCCGCCTCGTACTCCGAGTAGTTCCCGTCGAACCAGACCACGGCGCTTTCCCCCTCGAAGGCCAGGATGTGGGTCGCGATCCGGTCGAGGAACCACCGGTCGTGGCTGATGACCACGGCGCAGCCGGCGAAGTTCTCCAGGGCCTCCTCAAGGGCCCGCATCGTGTT
This sequence comes from Deltaproteobacteria bacterium, assembly GCA_021372415.1. Lineage (GTDB taxonomy): Bacteria > Desulfobacterota > Syntrophia > Syntrophales > UBA5619 > JAKAFS01. The sequence goes on along the minus strand of JAJFUM010000372.1, from coordinate 20,558 downwards.
CACGTCCAGGTCGTTGGTCGGCTCGTCCAAAAGCAGGACGTTCGCCCCCTCCTTGAGCATCCGGGCCAGATGGACGCGGTTCCGTTCGCCGCCCGAGAGCTGGCCCACCTTCTTCTGCTGGTCCGTCCCCGAGAAGTTGAAGCGCGAGACATAGGCCCGGGAGTTCATCTCGCGGCTGCCGAGCTTGATGATGTCCTGGCCCTCGGAGATCATCTCCCAGATCGACTTCGCGGGGTCGAGCACGTCCCGGCTCTGGTCCACGTAGGCGAGCTTCACCGTCTCGCCGATCCGGATCTGCCCGGAATCGGGCGTCTCCTGTCCGGTGATCATCCGAAAGAGGGTCGTCTTCCCGGCGCCGTTGGGGCCGATGATCCCGACGATCCCGCCGGGCGGCAGGGCAAAGGTCATGTTCTCTACCAGGAGACGGTCGCCGTAGGCCTTGCCGACTTTCTCCGCCTCGATGACGAGCCGGCCCAGCCGAGGTCCGGGCGGGATGTAGATCTCCAGGTCCTTGCCCCTGGCCTCGGACTCCTTGGCCAGGAGGTTTTCGTAGGAGGTGATGCGGGCCTTGGACTTGGCGTGGCGCCCCTTGGGGGACATGCGGATCCACTCCAGCTCCCGCTCGAGGGTCTTCTGGCGCTCTGTTTCCGATTTTTCCTCCTGGCGCAGGCGGTTCTGCTTCTGCTCTAGCCACGAGGAGTAGTTCCCCTTCCAGGGGATCCCCTGGCCGCGGTCCAGCTCAAGGATCCAACCGGCCACGTTGTCCAGGAAGTAGCGGTCATGGGTGACGGCGATGACCGTTCCCGGGTAGGACTGGAGGTGGTGCTCCAGCCAGGCGACCGACTCGGCGTCGAGGTGGTTGGTCGGCTCGTCCAGGAGGAGAATGTCGGGGTTCTGCAGCAGGAGCCGGCAGAGGGCCACACGTCGCCGCTCGCCGCCCGACAGGACCTTCACCGGGGTTTCGCCGGGCGGGCAGCGCAGGGCGTCCATGGCCATCTCCAGGCGGGAGTCGAGGTCCCAGGCGTCCAGGGCGTCGAGCTTCTCCTGGACCTTGGCCTGCCGGTCGAGGAGCTTCGTCATGGCCGCGTCGTCCATGGGTTCGGCGAACTTCTCGTTGATCTCGTTGAACTCCTTCATGAGATCGACGGTCTCCTGGACCCCCTCCTCGACGATCTCGCGGACGGTCTTGGTGTCGTCGAGCTGGGGCTCCTGCTCCAGGAAGCCCACGGTATGGCCGGGCGAGAGGATCGTCTTGCCGATGAAGTCCGCGTCCACCCCCGCCAGGATCCTCAGGAGCGAGCTCTTCCCGGAGCCGTTGAGGCCCAGGACGCCGATCTTCGCCCCGTAGAAATAAGAGAGATAGATGTCCTTCAGGACCGGCTTCTTGTCGTAGACCTTGCTCACGCCGATCATGGAATAGATCACTTTGTTGTTCGGCTCGTTGGCCATGGCGCTCCTCCTGGGTATCGATCCGGGCTTCCCCGGTTCGCTGTTTTCCGTGCCGGATATTACCAGCAAACGCGTCAGGAGGGAAGTCTTTCCGAAAGGGTCAGGCGGCCCTCTGGAAATAGGCGGCGTAGATCATGGCGTAGTGGAGGCCGCCGCCGAGAAGGACCATGATGTGGAAGAGCTCGTGGAAGCTGAAGACGCCGGGGACCAGCCTGGGTCTTCGACTGGCGTAGAAGAGGGCCCCCAGGGTGTAGGCCCCCCCGCCGGCGAACATCAGGACGGCTTGCGTGGTGGTCATGGCCGCCAGGATCTGGCGAAGCGGGACGATCGCGATCCAGCCCATGACCACGTAGAGAACCGTGCCGAAGACCCGCGGCGCCCGCGGGAAGAAGATCTGCAGGAGAAGGCCGAATCCCACGAGCCCCCACTGGATACCGATGATGGACCAGCGCCAGGCCCCTTCGAGGTAGAGGGTGCAGATTGGGGTGTAGGTGCCGGCGATCATGCAGAAGATGGCGAAGTGGTCCATCTGTCGCCAGAAGGAGACCTCGTTCTCCTCCTGCTTGAAGGCGTGGTAGAAGGTGCTCGCTGCGAAGAGAAAAAGGATGCAGAGCCCGTAGATCCATGCCGTCGCCAGGGCCTGGGCGGAGTATCGGGCTGCGTGGACCAGAAAGCCTATCCCGATTGCCGCTGCGACCACGCCGGCCAGATGCGAATAGAAATTGAAAGATTCCTGTGGTTTGATGGTCATTGTTTCTCCGGACGCCCCCGGTCCGTCCCGGGGGCGGGTTCCGATCGGCGTCGGGATCACGGCTCCTTCTAAAGGAATTGAATAATACGGGGCAGTCGGAAATGACAATAGGGGAAAGGGCGTTTTACATTTATTTTACGGAAAGGAAAGGCTGGGCCCTCTCAAAGGACCATCAGGACCGCCGGGTGGCGGCGGAGGCGCTCGTAGAGGCCGGTGCGGACCGATTCGCTCTCGACGGTCAGGGCCACGTTCAGGCTGTGGTAGGCGCCGCTGCGACTGGTGTGGGAGGGGGTCACGGTGTGAGGGGTCTGGCCGAGGGCCTCGGAGATGGCGCTGTTCAGGCCCTCCAGGTTGCGGCCGATCACCTTGTAGACCCAAGGGCAGGGATAATCGATCTTCGGTTTGCAGTCGGTATCGTTCATGGCTGAACACTTCCTTTCATCAGGGCTCCTCCAGAAAGCGACCGATCCGGTCGGACGCTTGGGCGATCAGACGGGCCGCGTCCCTATCGGCTTCCCCTGTTTCCTTCGCGAGGAAGAAAGGGAATCCCTCCGCCGGGATACCGAAGACCTCGCCGAGGACCGCCAGGGTCTTTGCCTGCCGGGCGGTCACCTCCGGCATCAGGCCGTAGAGATCGCCCGCTTCCTCGTTGAGGCCGAAATCGTCCAGGACCAGGACCTTCCGGAGCCCCTGAAGGCCGAGTTCCGCCTTCAGCCTTTCCCAGAAACAGCGGTCGGCCTTCCAGACCCCGAAGTCGGCGGAGTTGGCGACGAAAAAGCCGCTTTCCCGGCGTTCTCCGGCCTCCCGGTTCACCGGGGTTTCGCAGGAGGCCCTACGTTTTGCGATGGGTGTTGCGTCGATGCCCAGGGCCTTCAGATGGCCGATAATCGCTCCGGTGGCCTCGGCGTAGTGGTCCGTGGCGACAACCTGGAGCGAGGCGGTCTCTTTGGCCAGGCGAGCCAGGACGGGCCGCCAGAGTGGATCGATCCGCGATTGCCCCAGATAGGCCTCGACGAAGCGTCCGGCTGCCGCCTCGACCCTCGCCCGCGGGACGCCGGCTGCCGGCTGCAGGGCGGCGAGCCGGTCGGCCATGACCTTCCTGTAACCTGACGGCGTCGTGCTCCCCTCGACCCAGGTCGGGCCCACGATCGTCTGCCAGAAGACCTCCGGAGTCGTGACGCCAAGGGCTGCAAGGCCCGTTTCTTCGAGAGCCCGGACGAGGTTTTCGGAACGGGCGAAGCGGGGGGCCTCCAGGCTGAGGGTGCCTGAATAGTCGAAGATGATCACTCTGTCCCTTGATGCCATAGGCGAATCCATGTTTTTGCTGCTCATCCGGTGGCTTTCCCGTCCCTTTGCCCGTGCCCCCCGGATGCGAAACCGGCCCTCGTCATTCGGCCGTTCCCTCCCCTGCCATGATACCCGGACAAGCAACGGTTCAGGGGGCCTGCCGCCTGGCCTGGGCCGCTCGGATGATCGTACTGAGCTCCAGCGCGCTCCGGTAAGGGTCCGGCGAGGCGCAGATCGCCGAGACCACGGCGACGCCGTCCGCCCCTGCAAGGACGGCCGCCTCGGCATTGGAGGCATTGAGGCCGCCGATCGCCACGAGGGGATGGCGGGAGAAGGCCCGGATCCGGGAGAGCCCCTCCATTCCCCAGGGCCCCTTGGTGTCCGTCTTGGTGGGCGTGGCGAAGATGGGGCTCACGCCGAGGTAGTCCACGTCGAGGCCCTCTGCCCGCTCCACGTCCTCCCATTCCTCCACCGAAAGGCCGATGACGGCCTTCGGCCCCATCCATTTCCGCGCGATCTCGTAGGGCATGTCCTCCTGTCCCACGTGGATCCCCTCGGCCCCCACGGCCAGGGCGACGTCCAGCCGGTCGTTGATGATGAGCGGGACCCGGAACGGCGCCATCAGCTTTTTGATCCGGAGGGCCTCCTCGACAAAGAACCGCGTCGAGACGTCCTTCTCCCGGAGCTGGACGCAGGAGGCCCCGCCCCGGATCGCCTGGAGGACCACGTCGGCCAGGTCCCTGCCGCCGTAAAGCTCCCGGTCGGTGACGAAGTACAGTCCCTTCATCGCAGCCCCCTCAGGGTTCCGCTTCGATCCGCGCCCGGGCTTCGATATCGCCGTCGCTGAGGTTGTAGAGGGCGTCGATGAAGTGCATCTGGAGGCTCCCCGGCCCTGCGGAGCGGGCAAAGGCGATCTCTCCGGCGATCCCCATGACGGCCATCGCCTCGGCGGCGGCCAAGGTCGGATCGGCGGTGACCGAAGCGAAGGCGCCGCAGAGGGCCGAGGCCGTGCACCCCAGGCCTGTCACGCGGGTCATCAGGACATGGCCGTTCTGGCCCCGGATCACCCCGCTTTTCCCGATGGTGTAGTCCGTCTGGCCGCTGATGCAGACGGCGGCGCCGCAGGCCTCGTGCAGGGCCCTGCCCAGGGCGACGGCGTCGTCGGAGGAGGCGGAGCTGTCCACTCCCTTCGTTTTCGCGCCGCGGTCGATCAGGGCCATGATCTCCGAGGCGTTCCCCCGGATGATTTCGGGCGGGACGGCGCGGATCAGCTCCTGCGCCGTTCGGGTCCGGTAGGAGGTCGCCCCCGCGCCGACAGGGTCTAGGACGATCGGGATCCGGCGCTTCCGGGCCGCCTCGGCCGCCCGGAACATGGCCCGGACCCAGGCCGGGCTCAGGGTGCCGATGTTGATGACGAGGGCCGAGGCGATCCCCACCATTTCCGCCATCTCCTCCTCGGCGTGGGCCATGACGGGCGAAGCCCCCAGGGCGAGCAGGGCATTGGCCGTGTTGTTCATGACGACGTAGTTCGTGATGCTGTGGACCACCGGCCCCTTCTCGCGGATCGAGCGGAGGGCCGAGGCGATATCCCCTGCGGAGAGTTTCATCGAAGGTTCACCTCGCTGTCGTTTGATCGATCTTACCGCCGCCGATGGCCCGATGCAAGCGGGGCGGAACGATGATCTGGGGAAAGGCCGCCGTGTGCCGCCTGGTCCTTCGGGCGTTCGGAATAGAGGACGCCCCTCCTGCACCCGGGATCGTCCCCTACCGGCCCCTTTATTCCCCGGTTCCCATTGGATTGAAGGGTGAGTTAGTAGCATAGCAAAAGTCCTTTGACAACTTCCTTCTTCTTTTGATTCGGCTTTCCGCAGGCCCGTGACAGACCTCGCCCTGTCCCGCCTCCGGGGTGACGGCGGGGGGAGCAAGGGGCAGGCAAATCGCCGAATGTTTTTGGGGCACTGGCCGGGACGGATGCGAAAAAGGCTTGAACATTACTGGATAAAAAGATATAAGACGGACCAATGTGTTCACAGAACGGGGGCTGGCCGTGCCGGCCGGCGTTTCAAATCCCGATCTGGGTCCTTTCATACCCCGAGGGAAAAGGCCGTTATTTCTATCGATCCGATACCGGCTCTGCAGCCCCGGCCCCGAGGAAGGGTTCCTTCGGGCGCAGGGAGCGGGTTTAATGGATCTTTCTTGCACAAAGGGGATTTGACCAGATGTATCTCGAATACTGGGGTCTTCAGAAGTACCCGTTCGAAAATGTGCCTGATCCGGAGTTCATGTATTATTCTCCAGAACACGAGGAAGCCCTCTTCCGATTGGTCTATGCAGCGAAGCGCAACAAGGGGGCCTTTCTTTTGACCGGCGAGATCGGGTGCGGCAAGACCACCTTGAGTCGGGTCTTCATCCAGCAATTGTCCGATGCCGAGTTCGACATCGGCCTGATTACGAATCCCTCCCTCGAACCGACTGATTTCATCAAGGAGGCCCTCTACCAGGTTGGGATTACCCCCCAGTCCAACTCCAAGCAGGAACTGCTGAATCTCCTGAACAACCACATGCTCGAGAACATGAAGAACAACAAATCCACGTTGTTCATCATCGACGAGGCCCAGTTGATCCACAGGGAGACTTTTGAGGAGATCCGGCTTCTCCTGAATTTTCAGCTTAACGACCGGTACCTCCTGAATCTGGTCCTCATCGGCCAACCGGAATTGCGCGATATGATCCGGGGGTTCCAGCCACTGGATCAGCGGATCGCCATCCGGTACCACCTGAATTCCCTGAATATGGAAGAGACGAAGAAATACATCCCTTTCCGCCTGGAGAAGGCGGGCCAGACCCGGGAGATGTTCACCCAGGCCGCTATGGATGAAATCTACGCCTACTCCGAGGGCGTTCCGCGAAAAATAAACAACATCTGCGACTTGGCGCTTCTAATCGGGTTCAGCATGAAGATCGAGAAGATCGATGCGGACGTGATCAAGAAGGTCGTCAAGGATACGCTGTAGGGTGCCCTGCCCTCTCCTGCCGCACCTCTACCCCACCACTGGCGGCGCGTCGCGTTTTCTCATTTCCAGGAAGGCTCAGGAGGCCTTTGCCGGTCGGATGCGGGTTTCCGGGAAGAGTCCCTTCCTCCGCGCCTCTTCGCAGTACCAGAAGGGTGCCCAGAGGTCCCTCTGACGGTAGTAATTCTGGGCGATGCAACTGCCCATGCACAGATGCTTCAAGATGCAGTCCTTGCAGATGCCCTGCAACTTTTCCGGCAGTCCCTCGCGGAGCTGTTTGAGGAGCGGGGCATGGAGCCAGACCTCCCTGAGAGAGTCCCGCCCGGCGCGGCCGAAGACCATCTCCGGGACGGTTTCGCCAATGCCGCACAGGGCGTAGGAGCCGTCCGCCAGAACGCCCAGGATCCTCAGGACACCGCAACTGTGGCAGCCGTCACCGGTCGCTGCGTTGAACATCTTCCCCAGGCTGCGGAAAGCCGGCGGCTGGTGGAAACAGAGGGTCAGCCCCGTGGTGGAGGCGAGTTCCCCGTCCACCCACTTCCCCAAGGAGATCAATTCGTTGAGATCGATTGTTTCCCCGGAGGCGTGCATCTGTCTTCCCCTGGCCGTCGGCTGCAGGACGTTGAATTTTACGGAGCCGGCTCCCAAGGACTCGGCCAGCCGTACGAGGGCCTCCATCTGATCGCGGTTGCGCTGCATCAGCGTCATGATGATCTGGGGCCTCATCCCTGCCGCAACCAGGTTCCGAATGCCCCGGACTGCCGCGTCAAAACTCCCCGCCTTCCCCCGGATCCAGTCGTGGGTTTCGGCCTCGGCCGCATCCAGACTGACGGCGGCGAAGGGCTGTTCGCAGGCGGCGATGGCCGCGGCAAGCTCGGGGGTGCAGAGGGTCCCGTTGGTCTCTACGGAGAGGCGCAGGCGGCGATTTCCGATGATCGACAGCAGCTCGCCGATCCCGGGGTGGAGGAGCGGCTCGCCGCCGGTCAGCTTGACGGCCGTCGTTCCCAGCGGCCCGGCCTCGTCCAGGATCGAGACGAACAGGTCCCGATCGAGGGCGGGCACTGCTTGGTCCGACGACAGGTAGTGGGGTTCGATCCAGCAGTGACGGCACCGGAGGTTGCAGGCGTCGGTCAGGTAAAAGTAGAGCTCGCCCAGGGGAAAGCTCAGGGGTTCCTTCGGCAAGTTCCGGGTCATGGGCTTACCCCGCAGCCAGGGGAGACCGCCCGTTCCGGAAGCCTTCCCCCCTGTTCCAGAAAGAGGCGCAGGCAGGCGTCGGGACTCGGATGGTTGACCTCCCCGGTGATCGTGTAGGCCACTGCCGGGCAGTTGCCGGTGCAGTAGCCCGTGTAGGGACAGTCGCGGCAGAAGGGGAAGGAAGCCAAGGGGATAAGAGAGCGTTCCCGCAGCCTCTTGAGCTCGGGGTGGTTCTGCCAGGTGTCCACCAAACAGGCCTGATTGATCCTTCCCAGGGCCATGTGGCCCAACTGGAGGCAGGGGATGATCACGCCGTCCGCCCGGACGGCCAGGGTCTGAAAGGGGCCGCTGCACCCCGTGAGAAACCCCCGTCCCTCCATCTGTTGTCGTCCTTCCAGGCCCGCCTCCATCATCTCGATCCACATCCGACCCTCCGCGAGGGGACCTGCCGTGGCCCCGATCCGCTCACCGTACCGGTCTGCCAGGCGCAGGAGCGTCTCCATGGCCAGGGAACGCTCGGCGGCGGTGAGTTGGGTCTGGTCCGCGTTTTTCCGGCATAGGCCCATATGAGATGCCGAGTTTGTGGAGAAGGAGGGCAGGCCGATCTCCTCGAGCAGGAGCCGGGCGATGGCCTCCAGTTCGCGGACGTTCCGCCGGTGGATGGTGACGCGGACCGTGGTGGGTACCCGGAATTCCATCAGGGTCCGGATCCCCTGAATGGCCCTGCGAAAATTGCCCTTTCCCCGGAAGGCATCGTGGGTGATGTCGATGGCCCCGTCGATGGAGACCTGGACCTGGTTGCAACGGCCCGTTGAGGCCAGGAAGCGGGCCATGTCAGGGTCGATGAGGGTGCCGTTGCTGAGGATGGAGAAGCGCATCCGGTTGGCGACGATCCCCTGGAGGATATCCCGAAGATCCGGGCGGCAGAAGGGTTCCCCTCCGGAAAGGGTCACGTTCATGACGGCCGCGCGACCGAGCTCCCCGAAGAAGAGGAGCCAGTCCGCCAGCGGCAGATCCTTTTCCACATCCCCGGGACCCGAGAAGTGACTGCAATAGGCGCACCGGAGGTTGCAGGAGGTCGTGATCTCGATATCCATGCTCCGGGGGGATTTCATCAGGCCTGCGGACATATCACCCCTGGGGCTCGATATTGCGGACCAATCCGAGTCTGGAAACGTTCGAGATGAATTCCGATACATGGGAGGCCACATCGGGGGAGACGTTCTCGGCCTCTTCCCGGATCCGGTCGATGATCTCTCCGATGGTGCGGCGGCCGTCGAGGTGTTTCCAGATCAGGACGCCGATCGGGTTCAGTCCGAAGGTATTGCCGGTGTCTGGATCGAAGAGGATTGCCCAGTTATCGAACTCTTCCCGAAGGACGATGGACGGATTGGCCACCGTCCTTTTTTCACTCAGGTCATCCATGATGCGTACCCTGATGGTTTCAAAAATCCGGCGGTTGAGGCGCTGGTCTCCGATCCATCCCCGTGACTCCTTAACCACCCGTTTCTCCACCATTATGTCTGTTGAAAGCTGAATTAAATTTTACTGTTACACAGTATCTCTATACCTGCTTCCCGGGAAAAGCAAGGTCAATCTCGCCGGAATTCCCTCTGAGTTGGGAATGTTTTGTTGAATATAGGCCAGATGTGGTATAAATATAGCATAAAAACGGTGGATCATGCATATCCTGTTCATCTGTACCGCCAACATCATCCGGAGCTTTATGGCGGAGACCGTCTTGAGGGAGAAACTTCGGAGGACCGGCCGACAGGATATCACCGTTTCCTCCGCGGCCCTGATCGACATGAAGGGGGCGGCGGCGGACCCGATCGCCGCCAGGATCGCCTTGGAAAACGGATTTGACGGAACAGGGCACCGTTCCCGGTTGCTGACGGGAGAGGCCGTGTCCGGGGCGGATTGGATCGTGGTCATGGAGAAGAGGCACAAGGACCTCATCGTCAGGGATTATCCGGAAGGGGAATCCAAGATCCGGCTTCTAAAATCCTACGTGAGGGGATATAATGAGGCCGACGGCGATATCCGGGACCCGCGCGGGATGTCGGTCTATCATTACCGGCTCTGTTTCTCCGAGATCTATCTGGCCGTCGAGGCGATGCTGGGTGCTTTCTGACATGCGCGGGACGATCCGCTATTCCGGAAAGAGTCTATTATAACGGAAGGTTATTTATGATGTCATCGAGAAGAAGTTTTATGGCAGCCCTCTTCGGGACCGCCGCGATCCTGCCGACATCCAGGATCCCGACACCGGGAAACCTTTACGAACACCTGAAGAGTTGCTGGACATGGTACGAGGCGAAGGATATTCAAAGCGCCCTGCCGGTCAGAAGAGGCGATATCGTATCGAGGGAAGAGGATTCCTGCACCGTCCTGTCCGACAGTCACCGGGACCTCCTTCGGTTGAACCCGGCGGCGGCCCGCATCTGGGAGCTCTGCAACGGCCGCCGTAGCGTGGAGGGTATCGCTCTGGGGGTGATGGAACGCTACGACGTGGCCCCCCGGACCTGCGTCAACGACGTCGTGCTCACCCTCATGGAGTTCAGACGAAAGGGCCTGATCTCCTGCTGAAACCGGCCCCTGCCCCAGGGGCAAGCGGGAGAGTGACGCTGCATGCGGCTTTGGAGAACCGGCGGGTGTCGAAGGGATGTAAAAAAGACGGGAGAGCGCACCCGCGGGTGGATAAAGAGGAAAACCCATGGCAATCAAGTTGCCTTATGAACCGCCGACGATCATTGATCTGAGCGGCGGGAAGGCCTATGCCCAGACGACCGCCAGTGCCAGCTGCTCGAAGGGGAATTCGTACAAACCTACACCGAGTTCGCAATGTTCCACCGGTGGATCGCCGGCGCAGCAGTGCGTTTCAGGGTCCACGGCCCTGGGCGGGAACTGCCAGAACGGCAGCGTGGCCTCGGCCCAGTGCTTGACGGGGAGCTCCGCGCAGACGAACGAATGCAAGGCGGGTTCAGCGGCTGTGTCAAAGTGCGCCCCCGGTTCCGCCGCCGGATCATGCAGAACCGGCAGCGCCCCCTGACCGGCTGCATCCCGAGATCCCGACGGGAGAGTGAACGAAAACCCTTCCTGGCCCGATCAGGAAGCCTTGATATGGCAGGCAGCCGGATCATAGGCGGCGCCCCTGCGGATCATCAAAGAGAGGAATGATGGCGATCAAACTGCCTTACGAGCCACCCCTGATCATCGATCTGAGCGGCAGAACAGCCCATGCCGATGCGCAGGACCTTTTCAGCACCCAATCGTCTGATCAGTGCATGAACGGAGGCTCGGCATCGCAGAATCAGTGCATGAACGGTTCCGTGGCCCAGACGCAGAACTGCAAGACCGGTGGTTCACCGGGTCATCAGTGCCAGTCCGGTTCCGTCGCCCTGGGCGGGAAATGCCAGAACGGTTCCGTCGCCTCGGACAAGTGCCAGACTGGCAGCGCTGCCCAGTCAAACGACTGCAAGTCGGGCTCCGCAGCTGTCTCGGATTGCAGTTCCGGTTCGGCCGCCGCCGGGGGCTGCAGCAGCGGGGCCGCTGTCGCCAGCAACCAGTCCTGCAACAGCGGGAGCTCCGCCACGGGGAGTTGCAACAACGGTGCATCGGCCACGGGGCAGTGCTTCAGCGGCGGCTCGGCGACCTACTGAGGGGTTTGCCGTCCGGAAGAGGGGACGGGACCTCCGAAGAGGGAGAGGAACCGGCCGTTCTTTTGAAAGAAGAGATCGAAGGCAGGGACGGATTCACACAGATCGCAGCAGTAGTGGAAGACCTGACGTTTCAGGTCCTCGTTCATGATGTCCATGCCGTGGACATGGTTTTGCAGCAGTTCGGCCAGGGCGGTCCTCTTGTCCCGCGGGTTCAGCCTGAGATGACGGGCCTGGTGCAGAAAGACCAGGCGCGTCAGGGGCGTCTCCAGCCGGTGTTGGTCAGCCGGTTTTTCCCTGAAGAGATCGATCTGGCTGAAGGGTGAGGCGTGGATCTTGAACAACCCGCGATCCCTGGTGACGATGGGGGCGTCATCGGAAAGGACTCCCTCCGATTCGGCATATCCGGCCACCGTGCTCTTGCCGGCCCCCGATGCCCCCAGAAAGAGGTGCCCCTTGGCACCGATCCTCAACCCTGCTCCATGAACCATGAGTTTGCCCTCTTCCGCCAGCACCACAGCCATCAGGCAGAACAGCAACTTGTACAGACTTCCCAGGATATAATTCTTTCCCGGCGACCGGAACAGATGGATGTGGCCCTTCCGGGAGAAGGGGTTGTAGGCCAGGGCCCCGTTGAGAAATCCGACCAGGAGGGATGATTCAGAAAGGGGATAATGACCATCGATGACCGGAAGGATTCTACCGGAATTTCCCCTGTGGTCCGGGAGGATGCGGGCGGGAACGGCCTTGAATCTCGGGGTCGCCGCCTCGGGGCTGTAGGTGACGGTGACCTGATGGGTGGCCGGCCCCCTGGATCTGATAAATCCGCGATAGAGGTCCCTCAAAGGGTCCCGAAAAAGTTCAAGGGGCTTCTCTTCGACCGCAACGGATGTCCCGGCCACGACCAGGATCGTCTTGCCCATCGCTGCTCCATTCCTCCGTAGAGGCCCCATCGGGGGCTTCCGTGCTCCGTGCTTTCCGCTCAGGCGACCCTGATGTAGTCCATCCTGAGCAGGGCCTCGAGGAAGCGATCCACGTCTCCCCTCACCCGGTCTGCGGGGACATCCCGAAACTCGCCGGAGATCCGACCGATCATCTCCTCCAGGGGGTGGCAACCGTCGCAGAGTTCATAGACCGAGACTCCCACCTGGTTGAGATATTGGAGCTTTTCAGTATGAGGGTCGTAGAGGTATCCCCCCTGACCCTCCGGGCGAAAGACAATCCGGCCGTTGCGGATGAATCTGGATTCCTTCTTCAACATGCAGACCCGCACCGTTTTCGTAGTTTGACTGCGAGAAAATTACCGATATACTCTCACAAATTCAAGTGGAGAAATGGATGGTCCAGGGTGTCGTGAAATCGCGGTCCGAGGAAAGATTCATTCTGAGCGTGGTCCGTGAACTGCCCGATCCCGGCGAGGGCGCCGGGATCGCACGCGCCATCGCCGAACAGGCGGAGCCCCTCGACTGGAATGGGGTGATCCGCAGGATGTCCGAAGAGGGCATCGCTTCGCTTTTCTACCACCTTATTGATCGGTTCCATCTCCAACCGCTTCTGCCGCCAGAGGCCGTGAAGGACCTGTCCGATCAGTACTTCGCCGATCTGAAGAGGAATATGGCGGCCTCTGCCCCGCTCAGGCGGGTCTTTGACCGGATGAATGAAAGGCGTCTGCCCTTTATCGTCCTGAAGGGGATTGCCCTGGCCGAACTGATCTATCCCGGATTTGCCACGCGGGGGATGTCCGACGCCGACATCCTGGTGAGGAAGGCGGACATGGAGGCGGTGGATGCCTGCCTGTCGGACCTGGGGTATTCCCCGGTGGACAGCACTGTCGGACTTGCCATGGCCAACCCGATGGGATACCTGGCCAGCCTGGATTACCGGCTCAGGGACGGATCCCTTCCGAACCTCCATATCCACTGGCATCCCGTCAACACATCCGTCCCGGCCTTCATGTTTGCCGGAAAAGTCGATCTGGACCGGATTTGGGAAAGGTCTGTCCCTGTGAGGCTCGCCGATGCCGATGCCCGGGTCCTTGGTCCGGAACATCAGGTGATCTACCTGTGCGAGCACGCCCTGAGAGTCAACCACTCCTTCGACCGGCTCATCCTGATCTGCGACATCCTCTACGCCCTTCGCGCCTACGGGGATGAGATCCGATGGGAGTTTCTCGTCGAGGAGGCCCGGCGGTTCGGTTTGGCCAAGCCGGTCTTTTTGGGCCTCACCCTGGTCGGGCACTACACGTTATGGGATTTTCCGGAAGCGGTCCAGCGGGGGGTGTGCCTGGATGGTCTGACCTGGGGGGAGAGGCTGTTTCTTAGACTGCAGCGTGACAACCGCCGCTTCCGGGGCGGCAGCATCCTGGTCTATCTGGCGATGAATCGGGGAATCCTCCGGAAGGTCCGCTTTGCATTCAGGGTTCTCTTCCCGCCCCGGCACATTCTCGCACAGAGACGCTATGCGGGACGCAAGGGCGGCCGGGCCTCCGATTTTCTCCTGCGTTTCGGCGAGGTGTTCATGCACCTTGCCAGGATCGTCCGCCACCGTCCATGATCGTGCCCGTTGGCGGGGCCGCAAGGCGTCATCCCCGGACGGGCATCTCGTCGGCAGCGACCCCGGCCGCGATGGTCAGGATCGTGTCGCCCGCCAGGTTGATCAGTTTCTCCTCTGATACCCGGTTCCCGTGTCCGTCCACGGCGATCTGGATGATGGGTTTCAAGGGGTTGCGCGGGTTGGTTTCGACCACGATCCCGATCGCCTTGTTGTTCAGGCGGACGTAGCTTCCGATCGGATAAAGGGTGATCTCGTCGAGGAAGATCTTCACGATGCCGGGGCTGAAAAGCCGGGCCTTCGTACCGGCCAACTCCAGGACGGAGAGGCACTGCGTCGCGGCCTTCTTGTGGGGACGGTTGTGGGTCATGGCCTCATAGGAATCGCAGATCCCGATGATCTTGGCATATTCGCTGATCTCATCCCCCTTGAGTCCCTGCGGGTAACCCTGGCCGTTTTCCCTCTCATGATGCTCATAGACGGCCCTGGCCACATGGGGATGGTCCAGGGCGTTCAGGATGTTCCGTCCCGTTTCCGTGTGTTTCTTGACAACGGCGAATTCCTCGTCGGTCAACTTGCCCTCTTTATGGATGATCGTTTCGGGAATCAGGAACATGCCGATATCGTGATGCAGGGAGGCCAGACAGACTTCGGCCAGTTTGGGAGGGGCTTGCCCGTAGCCCATTCTGACGCCGATCTTGAAGGAATAGACCATGCTGTTGATGGGCGAGGCGAGGTACATGTCGTCCCCCTGCCCGATTTCCACGGTCAACAGATACATTTCGTCGACCAGCGTGGGGTCCGCAATCATCCGTTCGATCACGGACATGGGACGTTCCAGGCTGAAGGATTTCCCGGCCAGAAGGTTGGCCCGGACCTCCCGCAGATAATTCTCGGCCTCGATGTAGAGCCTCGTTCCCCTGCTGTCCGGTTTGACGTCGGCGGCTTGGGGTGCCCCCTGTTCCATGGAACCCTCCGGGGGGACAGGGGAGGGGGGGCTTTCGACAAAGTTGCTCAGGCGGACCCCCTTCCCGGGCCCGCTTTCCGGCTGCAGCGAAGCCGGTATTTTACCCTTGACCAAATCAGATGTTCTGACCATCGATACGCCTCAGACCGCCTTCTTCAGAAGATGAGATCAATATCATTATGGAAATTCCTATAATGCTTTCATGCAAAATGCAAGACGAATCTGGCGTCTCTCCAAGTCTGCGCGAGGAAATGTCTTGACAATCTACAGGGTTTCTAGCGATAGTACGCTGTAAAATTAAACCACGGCGGGGAACCCATCATGACCTCCGGACGTAAGCACCTGCTATCCTTTTCTCTTTGGATCATCTCCATGATCGGCCTCCAGGCCTGCACCATCGAAAGCCCCGGGATCTCCGTGAAAACATACAAAGAACCGGCTACTTTGACGGCGTTGTCAGAAAAGCAGCATGACGAGATGGTACAGGCGGTCAAGCAGATGAACGCCGTGACGGAGAATTCTATTTTTACCGAGAAAAGAGGGATCCCCGAGTACAAAATCGATGCGGGGGATGTGGTGAACATCAGTTACTGGACACCCTCCCGTGAAGAGGGGTTCAAGCAGAGCAACTATGCGACCGTGGTTCGACCGGACGGCAAGATTTCCTTCATCTATGCTGACGACATCCCCGTCGGCGGGCGTACCGTCTACGAGGTAAGGGACCTTCTGACCGAACTGGCCAGAAAATACATGCGGGAGCCCCGGATCGAGGTCGTCGTCAAGGAGTTCAAGAGCAAGAGCGCCCTCCTCTTCGGGCAGATCAACATCCTCCAGCAGGGGACCTCGGGCCCCGGGAAGTATGCCCTGACGGGCAAGACTCGGGTCCTGGACCTCATCGTAACGGCGGGCGGGGCCATTTCCGGCAAGGATGTGGGCAATGCCGATCTGCGCCAGGTGGAGCTCGTCCGCCAGGGGAAAAAGTATACGCTGAATCTTTACAACGCCATGTTCCGGGGGGATGTCACTGACAACGTCGTGCTGGAAAACGGCGACACTGTCACGGTGCCGGAGATGCCGACTTATGCCGAGAGGGTCTACGTCTTCGGACAGGTCAACACCCAGGGGATCCTGAAACTGAAGGACTCCCAGGACCTGCTTTCCGCTATCGCCATTTCGGGCGGGACGACATCAGTGGCCATCAAGACCGATGTCAAGATCATCCGGGAATATCGCGAGCGGCAGGGTAAACCCATCATCCTTTCCGTCAATCTCGATCAAATCCTGATGCAGGGCGACCTGTCCCAGAACGTCCGCCTCAAGGACGGGGACGTCATCTACGTGCCCAGAAGCGTCATTGGGGACATCAACGAATTCATCGACAACATCACCCCTGGTCTCGATTTCCTCTACAACCGCCCGAGCGCCTTCCGGACGAACTACATGCTGGACCAGAACAAACTGCGATGGTAATCGAAGGAGACTACCCGCCATGCCGATGGCCTACGACCTGAACCTGCGCGAGTACTGGAGAACGGTCCGCAAGCGCAAGTTCATCATCATCTTTACCGTTGTCATGATGACCCTCTTCAGTTTCGTTTTCTCGATTTTGGGTCGTCCGACGCCGATCTACAAGACAAACTCAAGCGTGAAGGTCGAGAAGTCCGGTTCCGTGACGGGTCTGTATATCCAAACCGTTTCCTGGTCTTCCACGAACTACATGGAAACCCAGATGGCGGTGATCAAGAGCTACTTCATCATGGAGCTGGTGGCCAAGAAGATGGGACTGATCCCGTCCGATCTTTCCTCCGAGGCGGTGCGCAATACTCCCCGGCACCTTTCGATGATCCTGGATCTCAAGGGAAGGATCGAAACGGAACAGGAGGGAAACAGCGACATCATCAGCATCACGGCCACATCGGAGGATCCGAAGCAGGCCCAACGCCTGGCCAACACCGTGGCCCAGGTCTACAAGGAACAGCATACCCTTGATCTGAACAAGCGCGCCGTTGAGGCCAAGAATTTCATCGAGAGCCAGCTCCTGGTGACCCGGGAAAAAGTCCGGCAATCGGAGAACGCAGTCAAGGAGTTCAGGGAAGCCAATCGCATGGTTTCCCTGGATTCCCAGTCCACGCAACTGATTTCCCAATTTGCGGAACTGCAGATGAGGTTCACCCGCGACCAGGCGACGTTGAGCAGGATCAATGAAGTGGCCAAGCTTCTGGCCCGGGCCGAGGACAGCCCCTTATCCTCCAAGACGATCTATTACTTTGAAGAGGCCTCGAGTCCCTACAAGGGTTTCAACGACCGGCTCGTGCAGCTGATGCTGGAAAGAGACCTTCTCCTGATCAACTACACGGACAATTTCCCCCAGGTGATCGAGATCAAGAAGCAGATCCACGAGATCATCACCACCATGAAGTCCCAACTGAACGCCCAGCAGAAGAGCTACACGCAGGCCGTTGACCTGATGCAGAAACAGCTCAAAGAACTGGACGATCAGATCAAATCCCTTCCTACCAAAGGCCTGGAGCTGGCCCGGCTGGAAAGGCAGGTGGTGGTCAATCAGGAGGTCTACACCCTCTTTGAGAAACAATACCAGGAGTCCCTCATCAAAAACGCTGAGAAGATCGAGGAGGTTCAGATTGTCAAACCGGCCCTCGAACCGAATGCGCCGATCAACCCGCCCAAGACCCAGGCCACAACGGGGCTGGGTTTCATCATCGGAATCATCCTGGGAGTCGTCTTTGCCTTTGTCATAGAAACCTTCGACACCTCCATCGGTGCCGTGGAGGAAGTGGAAGAGTTCCTCGGGGTCCGCGTCCTGGGGATCGTCCCTCATATCGACCTCGACGAATTGAAGGCCTCACTCCAGGAAAAGTCCGACAAAGAACTCGACGAAGACCGGTTGTGGAGAACGACCCGGCTGATCTCACACTTTGCCCCCAAGACCACCTCGGCGGAGAGCTACCGGGCCCTGCGGACCAATATCAACTTCGTCAAGCTGGAAAAGGACATCAAGACGATCGTCTTTACCAGCTCCTCGCCCCAGGAGGGAAAGACCACCTGCTCCTGCAACCTGGCCATCGCCATGGCCCAGGCCGGGAACAAGGTGTTGCTCGTCGACGGGGACTTCCGCCGGCCGGTGATCTCGACGATCTTCGGTATCCAGTCCGTGCCGGGATTGACCGACGTCATCCTGGGCAATTACGAGTGGCGCAATGTGGTTCGCTCCGTGACCGACATCATGATGGGCAAGATGACCATGGAGGATGTCATGACGACCCCCGGTCTGGACAACCTTCACATCATGACCTGCGGGACGATCGCCCCTAACCCGGCGGAACTGGTCAGCACCAGGATCAACGCCGATTTCATCCGGGAGGCGCACGAGGCCTATGATTTCGTGATCATCGATGCCCCGCCGGTCCTGGCCGCGACTGATGCGGCGATCTGGGGGACTCGGGCTGACGGGGTGATCATCGTCTACCAGGTCGGGAAGGTCGCCCGAGGCGCCCTGAAACGGGCCAAGGCCCAGATCGACAACGTGAAGGCCAGGATCATCGGGGTCGTCCTCAACGGACTCAAGGCGGAGATCAGTCCCGATTTCGAATATCACGACAAGTACTATTACTACTATGGCAGCGAGCGGAATAAGAGCCTGACGCTAGGCGAGAGGATGGCCGCCTGGCAGGAGCGGATTGAAGCCTTTTTCAAGGATGCCCCAGGGAATCTGAAGAAATGGATCAAAGGAGAGGGAAGACCCAAGATCGACATCAAGTCGGTCCTTCTGAAGGTCATCCTGCTGCTCCTGGCTATTGCCCTTCTGATCGTGGGCCTCTATTATCAGGCGGTCGGCCCGAAGACATTCAAGGTCCCAATAAAACTTGAGAATGTGGCCGTGACGTTACCCATCCTGCAAAAGGATGGGGAATCGGGGGAAAAGGTCGCTCCCGCGGATGCCGGCGTGCCGGGGGCTTCGACGAGCCTCTTGAAGGACAGCGTGTCCATGACCCTCGGTGATGGGGCCGTCCCTTCCGGTCCCCGTAAACGGTAGCCGATCTGAAGGCGAACTTCCCGGACCAAGCGAGCTGGCGCCTATGGAAATAACCTTCAAGCAATGTACAGGGAAAATGGGGCATCACGATGGGCTTTAGAAAAAGACGTCCTAGGATTCGGAGATCCCGGACCCCCTGGGTATGGTTTCTGGTGATCATGCTCCTGGTGTTTGCGGTCGCCTCCGTTCTCGGTCTGGGGGGCGGCCTCATCAATTTCCTCGAAAAACATGCCGATGTCTTGGATACCCAGTATATCCCCAAGGACCTTGAACGGGGTGCCGCGGAGCTTCTGAAGAAGGGGACCAAGGAGGTCGACAAAAATACTCTGGAACAGCTCAAGAAGAGGTATGAGCAGAAACTCCAGGAAAGAGACACGTCCAAACCCTGATGTTTCAAAAGGCCGCATTAGACAGTAGGAGCATCCTTCTTTTTTTGGCGATCATCGTCCTGACCTTCTTTGGGGGGATGCTCTTAACCGAGGTTACAGTCAGCGTCGCCTTGTCCATTGTGGGAGGACTGATTCTGGCGGTCGTCTGTTTCATGGCCCCGGAGATCGGCCTCTACATCCTGATCTGCGCCATGCTCCTGGGCCCCCAATTCGGCGTAGGGGCCGCTGCGGGAGAAGGGGCTCGAAGCCGGGGCATGACGCTGCGTCTGGACGACTTCCTTCTGGTCATTATCGGCCTGAGCTGGTTTTTAAGCACGGCCGTCGATAAGGAACGGGGGCTTTTTCTTAAGACCCCATTGAATCGGTATATCGCCTACTATTTCCTTTCCTGCGTGGTGACCACCCTGGTCGGGTATATGGTGGGGTACGTTCAGGGGGTCGCCGGGGTCTTTTTCGTCCTCAAATTCTTCGAATATTACGTGGTCTATTTCATGGCCGTCAACTATATCAAGGAAAAGAAACAGATGGAACAGATGGTCCTGACGATGCTGATTGTCTGCTTCATCGTCTGCATCATTGCCATCGCCCAGGTTCCGGCCGGGGCACGGGTCTCGGCCCCTTTCGAAGGCGAGGGCGGGGAACCGAACACCCTCGGCGGCTATCTGGTCCTGATCCTATCCATTGCCCTCGGCCTTGTATATCATCAGTACGGCACCTTCAAACAACGGCTGTTCTTGAAGTTTCTGGTATTTTTCATCCTGCTCGCCCTGGCCGCGACCCTCTCCCGGAGTTCCTGGCTTGCCCTGGGGCCCATGCTGATCGCCCTGATCTGGTTCAGCAAAAGGAAGATGGTCGTGATCGTCCCGGTGGTGGTGATGACCTCCATTATCCTCCTCGTCATGCCGCCTGGGATCAAGGAGAGGGCCATGTTTACCTTCACCCAACCGCTGGAACAGGGACAGATCAAACTGGGCGGCGTTCGCCTGGATACCTCCACCTCTGCCCGTCTGGATTCCTGGAAGAATGTTCTGACCCGGGACTTCATTCAGAACCCCTTCCTGGGCCGCGGGGTCACCGGGTATCGGTTCCTTGATGCCCAGTACCCCCGGGTCCTGGCCGAGAGCGGACTCCTGGGGCTGTTCTTCTTTTTCGCCCTGTTGGTGGCCATTTTCCGCAATGCCCTCCAGACCCGGCGCCTCTACGATGACGATCCCTTCTATGCGGGCATTTCGACGGGATACCTGGCC
>JAJFUM010000365.1 GCA_021372415.1 Deltaproteobacteria bacterium | reverse complement strand
CGCAGTGCCTCCGTCTGCCGGTCGCGGAGGGGCCGCGGCCAGAGATGCCAGGGCGCCCCGCCGAAGCGGGCCTTGAGGGCCCTGAAGAGGGCATGGTCGTCCAGCCAGGAGGCATGCTCGCGGCAGAATAGCTCCCATTCCGGCTCTGCCATTCGGCTGGAACGGCGCTTGAAGCGCCGCCAGGCGAGCCCCAGGAGCCGTTCCTTGAAGGCCGTGGCCCCGGGATAATCGACGCGGCCCGCCGGGAAGGATGGCCGATCATCCAGATCCGATTCATGCAGCAGCCCCTCCCGGAGCAGCCGTTCCGGGCTGACAAGGAGGGGATTGCCCGCAAAGGCCGAAGCGCTCGAGTAGGGGGCGTGGCCGTGGATGGGGTCGGTCGGGTGAAGGGGAAGGACCTGCCAGATCCCCTGACCGGCAGCGGCCAGAAAATCGGCGAACCGGTAAGCTTCCGACCCCAGGTCTCCGATGCCGAAACCGGAGGGCAGGGAAAACAGGGGAAGCAGGATGCCGCTTCGCCGCAAGGGATTCATCTTCTCACCTCCTGAACCGACCGCCGCCGGGGTTGTCATGCAGGATAAGATACGCGATGCCGGGAATCGCCACGGGTTCCGGGCCTTTCGAGGAAGTCATCCCCTTCTTCTTTAAAATCTGCCACAAACACGGCGGATAATCAAGGGATCGAGCGCCGCCCCGGGAACTTGGCCCCGTCAAGAATTGATGGCAATCCCCATCCTGTTGCGCTACACTTTCCATCACCCGAGGCGAACGACCGAGGAGGAAGGCCATGATCTCCCGACGCAGGTTCATCCAGACGTTGGCCGGGATCGCTCCGATCCTGGGCGGCGCCGGTCTGTGCCTGACCCTGCCCTCCTGGGAGCGTCTGCTCTTCGGCGATCCCGCCGGGTCCCTCCTCGCCCTCGATACGAGTGACGATCGGGTCCGTCTCGCTCCGCGGGCCCGCTTCTGGAGGCCCCTGACTCCCGGCGGCGGAGACGCCCATCCCTCCCCCTTGCCGGCGGAAGGCCGGGGGAAACGCCGCCCCGAGGCGGGGTCCATCCAGTGTCTCCTCTGCTCCCAGGGATGCGTCATCGCCGTGGGCAGGCGGGGACGCTGCCGCACCCGGATGAACGTGGCGGGTGAACTCAGGAGCCTCGTCTGGGGACGACCTGTCACCGTCCATATCGATCCGATCGAGAAGAAGCCTTTCTACCACTATCTCCCCGGCGCGGCGGCCTTTTCGCTGGCCACGACCGGCTGTCCGCTGAGCTGCCAGTTCTGCCAGAACTGGGAGATCTCCCAGGCCTCCCCGGAGGACTATCGGGTCCCGCTGGTTCCGCCGGCCGCGATCACCGAAAAGGCGCGGGCGCTTGAGGCGCCGGTCATCGCCTTCACCTACAACGAGCCGACGGTCTTCACGGAATACATGATCGACATCGCCCGCGAGGCGAAGATGCTCGGGATTCGCTCGGTCCTGGTCAGTTGCGGGATCATGAACGAGGTGCCGCTCGCCGAACTCTGCGGGGTCCTCGGGGCGATCAAGATCGATCTCAAGGGATACGACGAAGGGTTCTACCGCAACGTCTGCGGCGCCAAACTCAAGCCGGTCCTCAGGAGTATCCGCCAGATCGCCCGGAGCGACACCCACCTGGAGATCGTCAATCTCGTCGTCCCGACGCTCAACGACTCCGAACCGATGCTCAGGGGCTTGGCCGAATGGGTCTTCGCCGAGGTCGGCCCCGACATCCCCCTCCACTTTTCCCGTTTCCACCCGGACTACCGGCTCCGGAACCTCCCCCCCACACCGGTGGCAACCCTGGAGCTGGCCCGCGAGATGGCCATGGACCGGGGGATGCGCCACGTCTACGTGGGGAACGTCCCGGATCACCCGGGAAACCATACCTACTGTCCCTCCTGCAGGAGGGTCGTCATCCGGCGGACGGGCTTCTTTGTCCAGGAGATGAACATCAAAAGCGGACGCTGCACCTTCTGCCGCAGTCCGATCGCCGGCGTCTGGGGCTGAGAAAGCCCGAAAGGAGAGCTTCCATGAAAATCCTGCAAACCGGTCTTCCCTTCATTGTCCTGAGCCTCGGGCTCGCCGTCGCCTGCCAGGCGGGAAAGGGCGGAGGAGACACCCGTCCACCTGCCGTGGCGGGAAAGTTTTATCCGGAGCAGGCAGCCACCCTGAGGCTCGCCATAGAACAGTTCATGCGGGATGCCCTGCCGGCCATGGCCAAGGAGCCCCTGGCCATTGTCGTCCCCCATGCCGGCTACATCTTCTCCGGCCAGATCTGCGCCGACGGCTACAACCAGGTCCGGAACCGGGATTACGACGTCATCGTCATCCTCGGAACGAACCACACGGCCCCCGGCCTCCGGAGGGTCGCCCTCTACGGAGGGGAGGGGTTCCGAACCCCCCTGGGGACCGCCCCTGTGGACAGGGGGCTTGTCGCGGCCCTCGCGGCCGCCGGCCCCGGCTTCGCCATCGACGCCACGCCCCATGCCCGCGAGCATTCCGTCGAGGTCCAGGTCCCCTTCATCCAGGTCCTCTTCCCCAAGGCAAAGATCCTCCCGGCGATCGTCGGACAGACGGACGCGGCCTCCTGCGGCCGTTTCGGGACCACCCTGGCCAAGGTCCTGGCCGGACGCCGGGCCCTGATCGTCGCCAGTTCCGACCTCTCCCACTACCCTGCGGCCGGAGACGCTGAACTTGCAGACCGCAAGACGCTGGGGGCGATTCCCTCCCTAGATCCCGCCGTCCTGCAGACCGCGTTGCGGGCCCAGGCGGCCCGCCGAATCCCCGGCCTGGACACGGGCGCCTGCGGCGAGGCCCCAATCATGGTCGCCATGGCCGCTGCCAAGGCCCTGGGCGCAGGCGGCGGCAGGATCGTAAGCTACGCCCACTCCGGAGATCTTCCCATCGGAGAACGGGAGAAGGTCGTCGGCTACGGCGCCGTCGTCTTAGGGTCTGGCCTGGAGCAGGAAAAGGCCGTGGCCGCCCCGGCGCCCAAAGGAGACCAGCCCCTCTCGGGCCAGGACCGCAGGGCGCTTCTGGCTTTAGCCAGGGAGACAATCGCCCGGGTCCTCTCGACGCAGATGGTCCCCCTAGCCAGGGGGTTCAGCCCCGCAGCGATGGCGCCGCGAGGCGTCTTCGTCACCCTCAAGAAGCAGGGGAACCTGCGCGGCTGCATCGGCCGGATGATCCCGGACCGGCCGCTGGCCGTCCTCGTGGGGACGATGGCCCTCCAATCGGCCTTCGAGGATCCCCGCTTCAACCCGGTCACCGCGGAGGAGGTGCCGAAGCTGGAAATCGAGATCTCGGTCCTCACGCCCATGAAGCCCGTCGCCTCGCCGGAGGAGATCGTGGTCGGTCGTGACGGGGTCCTGCTCAGGAAGGGCAGCCGTTCCGCCGTCTTCCTCCCGCAGGTCGCCCCCGAACAGGGATGGGGAAGGGACGAGATGCTGGACCAGCTCTGTATGAAGGCCGGACTCCCATCGGGGGCCTGGCGCCAGGGGGCCCGGTTCGAGACCTTCCAGGCGGTGGTCTTCTCCGAGGCGGAGTATCGATGAGCGTCGCGGCCCTCCTGCTGGCCGGATGGGTCTCGCTCGCCGGGCAGATCGTGCTTCTGAGGGAGTTGAGCGTCGCCTTCTACGGCATCGAGCTGATCTACCTGATCGCCCTGGGCCTCTGGCTGCTCATGGCCGCCCTGGGGACCCTCTCGAGTCGCCGGAGGCCGCCCCGGACGGGATCGACGGCGCGCCTCCTGCTTCTCCTCTCGCTCCTGATCCCTTCCGGCTGCGCCTTCATCCGGGGCAGCCGCATCGTAATGGGAGGCGTTCCCGGCGCCTATCTCTCCTTTCCCCTCCAGATGGGAGCACTCCTGATCGCCCTGTCCCCCGCCGCCTTCCTCTCGGGACGCCTCTTCATCCGCGCAGCCGGGGACTACATCCGCGGGAAGCGGACGCTGGCCGGGGCCTACGGGATCGAGAGCGCCGGCGCCCTGGCCGGGGCCATCGCAACGGGCCTTGCGATGGCCATGGGGATCCAGAATTTCCCGCTCGTCATCGCCTGCTCCCTCCTTGCCGCTGCGGCATCCTTCTGGGTGGGGCAGCCGCAACGCACGGTGCGCCTGGCCGCCCTGGGGGCCTCGGTCCTCCTGGCCCTGGTGCTCCTGAAGGCGGCCCCCCTGGACCGGGCCATGACGCGGTGGAACCATCCGGGACTCCTGGCGAGCGGGGATTCCCCCTACGGCCGGGTCACCGTGACGGCCCGCCTCGGCCAGATCGCTGTCTTTGTCAACGACGCCCTGGCCTTTGAAACCGAAGGGGAAGAGGCCGAACGCCTGGCCCATGTGGCCGCCCTCCAGCATGGGGCCCCCCAGAGCATCCTCCTCCTCGGAGGGGGAATCAGCGGCACCCTCCGGGAACTCCTCCATCACCGGCCGGCGCGGATCGACTGGGTCGAGATGGACCGGCTCGCTATCGCGATGACCAGGCCCCACCTGCCCGAGCCGATCCAGGCGTCGCTCTCGGATCCCGCCGTCCACCTCATCTGGGCCGACCCCCGCCCATTCCTCAGGAAGAGCGGGGTCTCCTACGACCTGATCCTCATCGGGATGCCGGAGCCCGCCTCGGGCCAGGCCAACCGCTTCTATACCCGGGAGTTCTTCCGCGACTGCGCCGCGAGGCTCGCCCCGGGCGGAATCGTCGCCCTGACGCTTCCTACCCCCGGGAACATCTGGTCGCCTCAGATTCTGGACCGGACGGCGAGCGTCCAGAGGGCCCTCGCCTCGGTCCTACCCGAAACCCTCCTCCTTCCCGGGGAAGCGACCGTCCTGACGGCCTCCCGCGCCCCCCTCCCCGCCTCGTCCTTCATCCTGGAGAAGCGCCTGCGGGAACGAGGGATCCAGACCCGCCTGGTCACGGCTCCCTATCTTCGTTACCTCTTCGAGGGCGACCGGAAGAGGACCCTAGAGAAAGGGCTCCGGGAAAGGACCGTGGCGCTGAATACCGATCTTCGGCCGGTCTGTTACCCCTATGCGGTGACGATCTGGCTCGCGAAATTCTTCCCCAGGCTGGCCCTGGCGGACATCCCCTATTTCGGGCAGGAGCGGCCAGACCGGAAGGCCCCCTGGGGGGTCGTCTTGGGGACGGGGCTCCTCTTCCTGACAAGCCGCCTGTGGCCCGCTGGCCGCCGCTGGCTTCTGGTCGCCGCGGCAGGCGGGATCGGCATCGCCCTGGAGTCCCTTCTCATCCTCGATTATCAGGCCAAGGCCGGGGCCCTCTACCAGGAGATCGGGCTTCTGCTGGCGGCCTTCATGGCGGGCCTCGCGCTGGGCGCCTCGCTCGTCGGGCGGCTGATTCGGGGCGGAGAGCCGGGGCAGGCGCTGCGGTGGGGCATCGCCCTGATCGCCGGTTTCATCGCGCTGGGCGCGG
>JAJFUM010000342.1 GCA_021372415.1 Deltaproteobacteria bacterium | reverse complement strand
AATGAAGTTTCAGCATGGCCTGGCGGATGGGGGACAGATCAATGGTCACGGGATCATCGATCTGGGTATACCGGGTCTGGGCATCGAGCTTGGGCCAGTAAAGCCCCCGAGCAGCCGCCACGGCCTCCCTGCGGCTCTCCTCCCGTTGCGAGGCCGCCAGGATTTCCTCATGACTCTGCCGCATCCTCGCGAGCCCCTCGGAGAATGTCAGTTCACGGGCATCGCTCACAGCGGGAAACAGCAGTCCGAAGAGGACCATGACCACGAGCGACCATATCCCCCTATGGATTGGCTCGAAACATCCACAAAAACAAAAGGAAACCATAGGACCGGCACGGTGGACAGCCGGACAGGATTTTCCGCCCCTGCCGCGCCATCCGCCCCGGTCCATTCCGCTACGACCCACAGGACACCTCCGTGACGACCGCTACAGGACACCCTCCCCCTCAGAACCCGAATCTATCCACGGAGTCCCCGGAAGATGGAAAACATGCAGCGAGCTCCCCTGATCCAGCAAAGAGCATACCATGGGGCAGATCTTCATATTTTTCAGTCTGTTTCAACATATTAACCTTTCAAGACCTGTCTCTCCCATTATTTCATATTGAAAAGCTTGTTTTCGATATGGTAAGAATACTCTTAAAGAAGAGGGAATCTGCGAACCAGGAGAACGAAGCGATGCGTGCCAGTGACCTGCTCCGTCTGGAGTTGATCGGAATCGATGAGAAGACCGGATTTCCCATCTTCGGCGACAGCCGTTTGATTGTCTTCGGCATGACGGCCCTCGCCAGGCTGCAGAACGACCTGATCGGCAGCCTCGGCTGGGAGAAGACCTCCGTCATCTATACCCGCTACGGCCATGAGTACGGCATGACGATGGCCCTCAGGATGGCCGAGCTTTACGACTTCGACTCACCCGAGGAGCTGATCAGGGGCGGATGCGGCCTCCAGACGATGACGGGGCTCGCCACGACCTCCATCGATGCGATCCGGATCGACATGGCAAAAAAGCAGCTCACTTTCTCGGGAAGCTGGTCCAACTCCTTTGAGGCCACCCTCTGGCTCTCCCAGTTTCCACCCAACGACCATCCGGTCTGCTGCATCGTCAGCGGCATGCTCAGCGGTTTCGCCAGCGCCGTGATGCAGACCGAGGTCCTCGTCCGCGAGACCACCTGCCAAGCCGAGGGAAATCCCTTCTGTCGTTTCGAGGGGAGAACCCTAACGGAATGGGGGCTGGATCCTGAGGAGGTCGAGAGGATCCAGTCCGTGGTCCGGATCGATGAGGAGCTCTCCCGACTGCAACAACAGCTGGATCAGGCCCGTGAAGATCTTGCCCGCCAGAATGCGGAGATCAAGGTCCTCAAGAGCCTCACCTTCCGGGCCGAGCCGAACCGGGAAATCATCCACCGGTCCGCCTCCATGGAGAAGCTCCTGGTCACGGCCGAAAAGGTCGCGGCAACCCGGGCCACCATCCTGATCCAGGGCGAAAGCGGCACCGGCAAGGAGGTCCTTGCCCGTTTCATTCACCGCCGTTCCGAAGGCGGAGGAAAACCATTCTTGGCCATCAACTGCGCCGCCCTGCCCCCGAGCCTCCTCGAATCGGAGCTCTTCGGGCATGTAAAGGGGTCCTTCACAGGAGCCCACTCGGACAAGCGGGGACTTTTTGTCGAGGCGGGCGAAGGGACCCTCTTCCTGGATGAGGTCGGGGAGATTCCCCAGGAGATGCAGGCCAAGCTCCTCAGGGCGATCCAGGAAAAGGAGGTCCGGCAGGTGGGCGGGCTCCGGGACATCCCCGTCCAGGCCCGCATCATCGCGGCCACGAACAGGGACCTACAGGAAATGGTCAGGGACGGCCGGTTCCGGGAAGATCTCTACTACCGCTTGGCCGTATTCCCGCTCTTCATCCCGCCCCTCAGGGAACGCCGGGAAGACATCCTGCTCCTCGCCCGGAATTTTCTGGCCCGCCTCCACCCGGAACATCCGGGCTTTTCCCCCAAGGCCGTCCGCCTGATGGAGGCCCATGGCTGGCCGGGAAATGTTCGCGAGTTGGAGAACTGGGTGGAATATGCGGCGGTCATGTCCGCCGGCAAACGGATCCTTCCGGAACATTTTCCGCTTACCACCGCTCCTGCTCCCAAAGACCCTCTCGTTTCGCTGACCGTGGATCTTCCCCCTTTGGACGAACTGGAACGACGCTACACCAAGCTGGTCCTGGAACGCACCACGGGGAACCGGACCGAAGCGGCCAAGATTCTCGGGATCGGCATCAGCACCCTCTGGCGTCACCTCAAGGAGGAAAAGCCAACGGATGGGAAGGCTGACAAAACCGGCGACAGGACCTAACCCGGCTGCGATCCCTCCCCTTCTCTTTTTTCCAGCGCGGAGCAGAGCTGTCCTTTTCCCCTTTTCCGCCCGATAAACCTAGACCCCGCAGCGAGGGAGATCGCCGCCTTCCAGCGCCCTCGCTGGGTTCCCTCCAGACGTCAGTGCGTTTTTTCTGTTGACAGTCCCCTCTCTCCATGCTAGAGGCATCGGCAAAGGATTGCCGATGCCTATGAATCAAATCTTCAATATCGAGGAGATCGAGAGAAAGATCCTCCTCATCCTCCGGATCCTCCATGAATCGCCGGAGCCCCTCGGGGCCCGAATCATCGCCAGGCGTATGCAAGAGTCCGGGGTAACGCTCAGCGAGCGGGGGGTCCGCTACCATCTGAAATTGATGGACGACCGCGGCCTGACCCGGCTTATTGGCCGGCACGACGGCAGGGCCATTACCGAACAGGGGATCGAGGAGCTCGGCAATGCCCGGGTCCACGACAAGATCGGCTTCGCCATCTCCCGCATCGAGCTCCTCGCCTACAGGACCTCGCTGGACCTGGAGAGAAGACAGGGCCTGATCCCCGTCAACGTCTCCTTCTTCCCGCGCAAGTCCTTCAAAAAGGCCCTGGATCTGATGAAGCCCGCGTTCGAGAAGGGGCTGCACGTGAGCGAGCTGGTCGCCTGCGCTGAGGAAGGGAAATCGCTGGGAGAGGTGACGGTGCCGGTGGGTTATATCGGTTTCGCGACCGTGTGCAGCATCGTGGTGAACGGAATCCTGTTGAAGAGCGGCATTCCGATGGATTCCAAGTTCGGGGGCATCCTCCAGGTCAGGGACGGTCGTCCGCTGCGCTTCGTCGAATTGATCCACTATACTGGCTCTTCCCTCGACCCTTCGGAGATCTTCATCCGGGGGAGGATGACTTCCGTCCGGCAGGCGGCGCTGCGGGGAGAGGGAAAGATCCTGGCCAATTTCAGGGAAATCCCCATTCCGGCCAAGCCCCTGGCCGACCAGATGATCGCCGGCCTCCGGAAGGCAGGGATCGACGGGGTCCTTTCCATGGGCGAGATCGGGGAGGCGATCTGCCAGATCCCGGTCGATATGAACCGGGTGGGGATGATCCTCTACGGGGGTCTCAACCCCGTCGCCTGCGCCCATGAGACGGGCGTCGAGGTGGAGAACCGGGCAATGTCCACCCTGATGGAATACGGAGATTTGCAGAACTTCTGGGAGCTCTGCAAAAGATAGCCGTGAGGCAATGACGCCATTGATTTCAGAAAAGGGAGGTATGGTATGGCCAAGGTGAATCCGTTCACAGTTGCACAGAAACAGCTCGATCAGTGCGCAAAGATCCTTAACCTGGACCCCGGTGTGCAGGCGATCCTGAGGGTCCCCTCGCGCGAACTCCACGTCTCGCTGCCGGTCCGCATGGACGACGGCTCGATCAAGGTCTTCCAGGGATTCCGTGTCCAGTACAATGATGCCAAGGGCCCCTGCAAGGGAGGCATCCGTTTCCATCCCGATGAGACCATCGATACCGTCCGTGCCCTGGCCGCCTGGATGACCTGGAAATGCTCACTTCTCGATCTGCCCCTGGGCGGCGGGAAGGGCGGCGTGATCTGTAACCCCAAGGAAATGTCCCAGGGTGAGTTGGAGAGGCTCAGCCGCGCCTATATCGACCAGGTGGGTCGGATCATCGGACCCGACAGGGACGTTCCGGCACCGGACGTCTACACCAGCCCCCAGACCATGGCCTGGATGATGGACGAGTATTCCAAGATCTCGGGCAGGAACCAGTTCGGCGTCATCACCGGCAAACCCCTCGCCATTGGCGGATCGGCCGGCCGCGGCGACGCCACAGCCCGGGGCGGGCTCTACACGGTCCGTGAGGCCGCCAAGGAGTTCGGGATCGACCTGTCCAAGGCCACCATCGCCGTTCAGGGTTACGGCAACGCCGGCTACTACGCGGCCTGTCTGGCTCAGTCGATGTTCGGCTCGAAGGTTGTCGCCGTCAGCGACTCGAAGGGATGCGTCCTGTGCGAATCGGGACTCGACGCCGAAGCCGTGGGCAAGCACAAGAACAAGACCTCCTCGGTCTGCAACTTCCCGAAGACCAAGGCCCTCACCAACGAGGAGATCCTGGAACTGGATGTGGATATCCTGTTCCCCTCTGCCCTGGAAAACGTGATCACCGAGGACAACGCGCCCAGGATCAAGGCCAAGATCGTCGCGGAGTTGGCCAATGGCCCCACGACGCCCGAGGCCGACGAGATCCTCCATAAGAACGGCGTCCACGTGATCCCGGACTTCCTGTGCAACGCCGGCGGGGTCACTGTTTCCTACTTCGAGATGGTCCAGAACTTCTACATGTACTACTGGGAGGCCGAAGAAGTGCACAAGCGCCTGGACCGGAAGATGACCACCGCCTACCACGCGGTCCTCAACACCTCGAAGAAATACAACATCAACATGCGTCAGGCCGCCTACGTCGTGGCCGTCGAGCGCGTCGTCGAGGCGATGAAGCTCCGCGGCTGGTTCTAAACCGGTACACTGGACCGAAAAGGGGGACGTCCGCGTCCCCCTTTTTTATGACCTCCGCTACGTCCAAGGCCTCTTCACTCCCTCCGCCCGGCGCCGCCGGCGTTTGACATTTCTCCCCTCACGGTATAGATTAAACATAGTCTCTGTCTAAAACAGGGCCACAGTGAAAGGAACTCCATGGACACCAAATCCATCTGTCCTCCCCAGACGCTCGCCGCCGGGGAGAGGCGTCACGGTTTTCGGATTGAACGGGTCGATTCGATCCCGGAAATCGGGGTCAGGGCCTACCGGATCGAGCACGAACGGACGGGGGCGCAGGTCCTCCACCTGCACTGCGAGGACCGGGAGAACCTCTTTTCCATCGGCTTCCGGACCCCCCCGAATGATTCGACGGGCGTGCCCCACATCCTGGAGCACTCGGTCCTCGCCGGTTCGGAACGCTATCCTCTCAAGGACGTCTTCAACGAACTGATGCGCGGAACGCTCCAGACCTTCATCAACGCCTTCACCTATCCCGACAAGACCGTCTATCCCGTGGCGAGCCAGGAAAAGACCGATTTTTTCAATCTCGCCAGGGTCTATACCGACCTGGTGCTCCGGCCCCGGCTCCTGAGGGAGACCTTTCTCCAGGAGGGATGCCATCTCGAATTCGACGCCGGAGGTGCCCTGATCCACTCCGGTATCGTCTACAACGAGATGAAGGGGGCCTATTCCTCCCCAGAGGCCCTGATGTACAAGGCCCTCCAGGAGAACCTCTATCCGGATACCCCCTACGCCTGCGACTCGGGGGGGTCCCCGGAGGCGATCCCCGATCTGACCTACGAAGGTTTCCAGGCGTTCCACCGGATGTTCTATTCGCCGACGAACGCCCGTTTCTTCCTGTACGGAAACATCCCGACCGTGGAGCACTTGGCCTTCCTGGAGGAGGTGCTCGCCGGCTTCGAGCGCGTCACGGTGGACTCCTCCGTCGCCCTTCAGAGGCCCTGGGGAGAACCGCGGTCCATCCAAGGTTATTTCCCCGTGGACCGGGAAGAGAAGCTTACCGGGAAGACCACGGTCAACATGGCCTGGATGACGGCCCCCAACACTGATGTCCACGAGGCCATGCAACTGGTCATCGTGGCGGATCTTCTTGTCGGCAGCGCGGCCGCCCCCTTGAGAAAGGCCCTGATCGATTCGGGCCTCGGGGAAGACCTCTCGCCGGTGACCGGCATCGAGCGGGACCTGAGGCAGATCTCCTTCGCCGTCGGCCTCAGGGGGACCGAGACTGACAAGGTCCCTCGGATCGAGGCCCTGATTCTGGAGACGCTCCAGCGGATCGCCCAAAGGGGGTTCGAGCGCGATCTGATTGAGGGAACCCTCCACCAGATCGAATTCCACGGCCGGGAGCCCGTGCGCGGCGCCTACCCTTACGGAATCGTCCTGATGGGACGGGCCTATCACAGTTGGCTGTACGACGGGGATCCCCTGACGGATCTGAACTTCCCCCGCACCATCACCCAAATCCGGCAGAAGTGGGAGACCGACCCGTCCCTCTTCCAGGGGATCGTCCAGAGGTGGTTCCTGGACAATCCGCACCGGCTCCTGTCCGTCATGGAACCGAGCCGGACCTTCCAGGAAGAGCGGGACCGGGCAAACCAGGAACGGATGGCCCGCCTCAAGGCCTCCCTCTCCGCCGAGGAACAGACCCGGATCGAGGAAGAGGCCCTGGCCCTGAAACGGTTCCAGACCGAACCCGACCCCCCCGAGGCGGTCGCGACCCTTCCGAAGCTTCGGATCAGCGACATCTCCCGTGGGATCGAGACAATCCCCTCGGAAAAGGCGATGTTGGGAGGGGCCCCAGCCCTGAGCCACGAGATCTTCACCAACGGAATCGCATATCTCGATCTGGCCTTCGATGTGGCCGACATCCCGGCGGAGCTCCAACCCTATCTGCCGCTCCTGGGCAAGTTCACCGTGGAGATGGGCGCGGCAGGCCTATCCTACGAGGCCATGGCCAAACGGATCGCCCTGAGAACCGGGGGACTGGGCGCCCATCTCGCCTCCGGGATGACCGCCGACGGGGCTGGAAGCTGGCAGAGGATGTTCATCTCCGTCAAGGCCCTCTACCGGAACATCGAAGAGGCAGTCGAAATCGTCCGGGACGTCCTGACGGCAGGGGACCTGACCGACGATGCCAGGATGCGGGATCTGATCCTCGAGAAGAAGAACGGACTGCACGCCTCGGTCATCCCCTCGGGGCATCTCTTCGCCCAGATGGCGGCCGCGGCCGCCCTTTCCATTCCTTCATGGCGCAACGAACAGTGGCACGGCAGGACCCAGCTGCGATTCCTCTCCCGCACCGCCGGGTCGATCAACGAGATGAAGGAGGAACTCCGCGAGAAACTCACGAGGCTTCGTCGGATCGTCTTCACACGGAACCGGCTGCACCTGAATCTGACAGCCGATGGTGAAGGGATGGAACGGCTGGCCCGTGAGGTCCGGGGCCTGGCCGGTTGTCTCCCAGCGGGGGAGTCCGCTGCAGGGGCCAAGGAAAGGCCCGAGGGGACCGAACCCATCGGCATTGCCATCCCCGCCCAGGTCTGCTACGTGGCCAAGGTCCTGGCGGCGCCGCCCTATCGCGATCCCCTTTCCGCCCCCCTGTTTGTCCTGGCCCGACAGCTCTCCAACGGCTATCTGTACCGCCACATCCGCGTCCAAGGCGGGGCTTACGGGGGCTCCTGCCGGTATGAACCCCTGAGCGGCCTTTTCGCGTTCCTCTCCTACCGGGATCCGCATCTGACCGAAACCCTGGATATCTACCGCCACGCTGTGGAGGCCGCCTTGAAGGACAGGGTGCCACAGGACGAGATGGGAAAAGCCGTGATCGGGGCCATCGGCGCCCTGGACCGTCCCCTGGATCCGGCCGGCCGGGGGTATACGGCCCTGATCCGGGAATTCTCGGGACTCACCGATGCCGACCGGAGTCGATTCAGGGGCGAGGTCCTCGATGCCACGCCGGAGAGCCTTCAGGATGCGGCCAGGCGCTACTTCCCCGAAGCAGCCGAGGCGTCGGTGATCGCTGTGTGCGCCTCGGAGGAGCGTCTCCGAGAGGCCAACGAGTCTCTCGCGGAAAAGATGACCCTGGAAAAACTGATATGAGCCGTCAGGGACGGCCATTCACAAGAGGAGGATTCCTATGAAACACCGATCCGTTTTACTTTGCCTGCTGTTGCCGATCCTCTGCCTGGCCCTGGCGGGCTGTGGTTCCCTTTTCAAGAACTACGGCCGGATCGCTCCCAGCAACGAGGCGAACCAGGACTTTGTAAGATTCAGAGTCCACCCCGAGTACCGCTACTACATCAGCGGTTCGGAACTCTACCCCAACGCCCTCATGGGGCTTCACCGGGCCCATCGCCTGTCCCCCGAGACCCTCTGGAAAGAGGTCGAGATGACCCCGAAGCAGATGAAGGAGATCATCGAAAACATGCAGACCAAGGGTCGAGAGCTCATGAAATATCCCCAAGGCTTCGAGATCCTGGACTACACCGGCCATCCCATCGGGGTTTGGTTTTCGATCCTCACCGCCACGAGTTTCGTCCGGATGGAGGAAGATGGGACCGTCACGATCAACACGCCCGATCCGGATACCTACGACAGATTTGAGCCCAGAGGGGAATCGAACACCCAATAGAAGGGGTTAAAGTCCCTTGCAATTGGGCGGCAAATCCGCTAAGGGTTTCCCAAAATCTCCCGCAGGAGGTCAGGAACCGTAAAGACTCTAGTCACCTACTACTCCCAGACCGGCAACACCGAGAAGATCGCCCGCGCCATCTACGATGCCCTTCATGTGGAAAAAGAACTGATCCCCATCGAGGAGGTCAAGGACACCCAAGGCTACGGCATCATCTTCATCGGATTCCCCGTTCAGGCCCACAGCGTGCCGGCCAAGGTCCTCCCCTTCTTCAAGCGCCTTCCCGAGGGTCAGAGGATCGCCTTCTTCTGCACCCACGGATCGCTCAGGGGCGGCCATCTGCCCAAACAGGCGCTGGAACACGCCTTCGGCCTCGCCTCAAAGGCCAAGATCATGGGAACCTTTGGAACGCGCGGGAAGGTCAGTTCCCACGTCATCGAAGCCCTGACGGCCAAAGCGGAGCACAAGGCCTGGTCCGAAGAGGCCCAGGGGGCGCATCGCCATCCCGACGAAGCCGATCTGGCCGATGCTCAGGAATTCGCCCGCGGCATCATAGCCAAGGTCGGCGCATAGCTTTTTCCCCCATGGGGACGCGACAGCCACCTCTTTCTCCCGCACCCAGGGCTGGATTGACACCCAAAAAGAAACCCCGGAAGGTTTGACCTTCCGGGGCGTTTCTTGATCTTCAGAGGATTCCCGAAAGTTTGGCCAGGGCCTCCTCCAGCCTTTCCGGCTGGGGTCCGCCCGCCTGGGCCATCTCGGGCCTGCCGCCGCCGCTCCCGCCGACGATCGGCGCGATCGCCTTGATGATGTTTCCCGCGTGATAGCGGTCCGTCAGGTCCTTCGTGACGAGGCACAGGAGCATCGCCTTCCCCTCGACCCGGCTCCCCAGGAGGATGATCCCCGAGCGGACACGATCCCGGAGCTTGTCGCCGAAGTCCCGGAGGGTCTTGACGTCGGAGGCCTCGACCGGCGCCGCCAGGACGTCGATGCCCTTGACCTTCTGGAGTCGCCCCATCAGGTCGCCGGAATCCTTGGCCGCCAGTTTGCCCTTGAGGGCTTCAATCTCCCGTTCCAGGTCCCGTTCCCGCTTCAGGAGCTTTTCCGTTCTCTCGGCGGTCTCGAGTGGACCGATCTTCAGGAGGCCCGCCGTCCTGCGGAGTTCCCCCTCCAGGCGCTGGACATGGGCGAGGGCGCCACGCCCCGTCAGGGCCTCGATCCGCCGGACACCTGCGGCCACGGCCGATTCGTGGACGATCTTCAGAAGTCCGATATCGCCGGTCCTGGATACATGGGTCCCCCCGCAGAGTTCCTTGCTGAAGACTCCCATCCCGACGACCCGCACCGTTTCCCCGTATTTCTCGTCGAAGACCGCCGTCGCCCCTGTCTTGACTGCCTCGGCCAGCGGCAGGACCTTGGTCTGGACGGGGACATTCGCCCGGATCATCCGATTGGCCAGGGTCTCGACCTTGAGCAGATCCTCTTCCTCGATCCGGGAGAAATGGGTGAAGTCGAAGCGGAGGCGTTCGGCGTTCACCAGGGAGCCGGACTGTTTGACGTGCTCGCCCAGAACCTGTTTCAGGGCGGCCTGGAGCAGGTGGGTGGCCGAGTGGTTGGCCTCTGTGGCCCTGCGGGTCTCGTCGTCGACCTTCAGAACGACCCGATCCCCCTTCCGCAGCGTCCCTTTTTGAAGCCGGCCGACGTGGGCGATGAGGGTCTCCAGGGGCCGCTGGGCGTCAGTCACTGCAAAGGAGAAGCCCTCTCCCTCGATCACGCCGGTGTCGCCCACCTGGCCGCCAATCTCCCCGTAGAAAGGCGTCTCGGCCACGATGATCTCCGCATCCTGGCCTTCGTCGATCTGATCGACGGTCCGGCCCTGGCTGAGGATCGCCGTCACCACCGATTCCCCTGTGGTCCTCCCCTCATAGCCGACGAACTGGGTGGCGATCCCCTCGACACCCAGGCGGTGATAAATCTCCGAGACCGCCTCCTCGCCGCTCCCCTTCCAGGATTCCCGGGCCTTCTCCCGCTGGGCGTCCATGGCCCGTTCGAAGCCCTCCATGTCAAGGGTAATCCCGTCCTTCCTGACGATGTCGGCCGTCAGGTCCGTGGGGAACCCGTAGGTGTCGTAGAGCTTGAAGACGATCCCGCCGGGGATGACCTTTCCACCGGCCCCTTTGAGGGCGGCCACCTCGTCCTGGAGAATCCTGAGGCCCGCATCGAGGGTCTCGATGAAGCGCTCCTCCTCGTTCAGGACCACCTTTCTGATGAAGGAAGACCGCTCGATAAGGTCGGGATAGGCCCCCTTCATCTGGTCGACGACGACCTGGGCCACCTCGTTCAGGAAGGGCCGGTTCATCCCCAGAAGCTTCCCGTGGCGGGCCGCCCTCCGGAGGATTCTCCGAAGGACATAGCCCCGCCCCTCGTTCGAGGGCAGGACGCCGTCGCCGATCAGGAACGTTACGGCGCGGCTGTGGTCGGCGATCACCCGCATCGAGATGTCGTCCTCCTCGTTTCGCCTGTAGGTCCGGCCGCTGATCTTCTCGATAAACCGGATGATCCCGGTGAAGAGGTCCGAGTCGTAGTTGCTCTTCACCCCCTGGATCACCGCGGCCAGCCGCTCCAGCCCCATCCCCGTGTCGATGTTCGGCCTCGGCAGGGGGTTAAGCTTTCCCGTGGCGTCCCGGTCGAACTGGGTGAAGACGAGGTTCCAGATCTCAAGATGCCGGTCGCAGTCGCAATGGACGCTGCAGTCGGGTTTCCCGCAGCCCGTTTCAACGCCCTGGTCGTAGAGAATCTCGGAGCAGGGGCCGCAGGGGCCTGTCTCGCCCATCATCCAGAAGTTGCTCTTCTCCCCCATGCGGACGATCCGCTCCGCCGCGACCCCCATCTTCTCGTGCCAGATCCGGTAGGCCTCGTCGTCGTCCTGAAAGATCGTGATCCAGAGGCGTTCCTTCGGGAGCTTCAGGACCTCGGTCAGGTATTCCCAGGCCCAGGTGATCGCCTCGTCCTTGAAATAATCGCCGAAGGAAAAGTTCCCCAGCATCTCGAAGAAGGTGTGGTGGCGCGCCGTGACCCCCACGTTCTCCAGGTCGTTGTGCTTGCCCCCGGCCCGGACGCTCTTCTGGGCGCTCGCCGCCCGGCGGTAGCCCCGGTCCTCCAGCCCCAGGAAGCAGTTCTTGAACTGGACCATCCCCGAATTGGTGAAAAGGAGTGTCGGGTCGTCCTTCGGGACCAGGGAGGAACTTGCCACCCGCGTGTGTCCCTTGCTTTCGAAAAACGCCAAGAAACTCTCCCTGATCTCACTCCCCGTCATCGCCATGAAACCCATCCTCCGTTCTCTTCAATTGCCTCATGATCAGGGCCGTGGGAAACCCCTTCCCCGCAAGGCCCCGTGCCAAAGACGCCCTCTGCCGTTCGTCCAGCGCGGCCGGGTCCATCCCTTTCGTCTTCTTCCTGAAGAGCCGATCGAGGGCCTCCTCCTCGCTGAACTCTTCCCGGACCTCCGCGATCGCCGCCCGGGCCAGTTCCCCGTCGATCCCCCGCTCGGCCAGGTCGAGGGCGATCCGTCTGTCACCAGCCAGGCGGTTGACGGCCAACTCCCGGGCCCGCTGCCGGGCGTAGAGGGCGTCGTCCAGATAGCCCAGAGCCCGGCACTTTTCGATCACCGCCGTGACGAGGGCCTCCGAAAAGCCGGCCTTCAGAAGCTTCCCGCGCAGTTCCTTCTCGCTGTGAGCCCGAGTCGTCAGGAGGCGGTAGGCCTTCCTCTCGGCCTTTTCCCTGAGCTCATCCCCCATCGCCTATTTCGGCTCTTCCTTGACCGCTCCCCCCTTGGGCTTCAGGCCGAGCTTCTCGCGAACCTCGACCTCGACCTCATCCAGGACCGCAGGGTTCTCCTTCAGGTAAATCCGGGTGTTGTCCCTCCCCTGTCCGAGGCGCTCCCCCTTGTAGGAGTACCAAGCGCCGCTCTTTTCGATGATCCCCTTTTCGGATGCCAGGTCCAGGACATCGCCTTCCTTGGAGATCCCCTCGCCGAAGATGATGTCAAATTCCGTCTCCCTGAAGGGAGGGGCGACCTTGTTCTTGACCACCTTGACGCGGGTCCTAAAGCCGATCACATCCTGTCCCAGTTTGATGGCGTTGACCTTGCGGATGTCGAGCCGCATCGTCGAGTAGAACTTCAGGGCATTGCCGCCGGTGGTCGTCTCGGGATTCCCGAAGAAAACGCCGATCTTCATCCTGAGCTGGTTGATGAAGACGACCGTCGTCTTGGACTTGCTGATGCTCCCTGTCAGTTTCCGGAGGGCCTGGGACATGAGCCTCGCCTGGAGCCCCATCTGGGCGTCCCCCATCTCCCCTTCGATCTCGGCCTTGGGGACGAGGGCGGCCACGGAATCGACGACCAGGACGTCCAGGGCCCCGCTCCGGACCAGGGTCTCGGCGATCTCCAGGGCCTGCTCGCCCGTGTCGGGCTGGGAGATGAGCAGGTCATCGGTGTTCACGCCGATCTTCCGGGCGTAGGCCACGTCCAGGGCATGCTCCGCGTCGATGAATGCGGCCAGGCCGCCCTGTTTCTGCGCCTCGGCCACGATGTGCAGGGCCAGCGTCGTCTTCCCGCCTGATTCGGGTCCGAAAATCTCCACGATCCGACCGCGGGGGACCCCGCCGGTCCCGAGGGCCATGTCGAGGCTGATCGACCCGGTGGAGATGGCCGGGATGTCCGAGATCACCTCACCGCCCCCCAGCCGCATGATCGCCCCCTTACCAAACTGCCGCTCGATCTGGGTGATCGCTAGATCAACCGCCTTTGTCCTTTCCGAATCCGCTCCCATAAGCACCTCCCCGGTGATTTCTATGCCTGGCACCCTCGATCGTCCCACAGCCCGATTCTCCTTACCGTCCCGCGAACGGGAATTCTCTGAGTTTCGTATAGATCGCCCCCTGGGGCGTCAAGTCGCTTTTTAACAGGCCAAGGCCGGCGGCGACAAAACGCCCCGCCTCGCAGCCACCCCTTTTTTCCAGCGCCCGGCCGAGCCCCGTCATGTCACGCTGGGACCGGATCCTCGCCAGGGTGAGGTGGGGCCGGAAGGGCCGCTCCTCACGGGGGAAACCGATCCGCTGGAGATCCCGCTCCAGGGTCGTCTGCAGCGTCAGGAGCCTCTCCACATCGCCTGTCATCCCGAGCCATAGGACGCGCGGCCGGCGCAGGTCGGGGAAGACACCCGCCCCGCTCACGGACAGGTCGAGCGGATCATGGCCGGCCACAGCCTTCTCCACGACGGCCGAGATGTCGGACACGGCGCCCTCGGGAATGTCGCCGAAGAATTTCAGCGTCAGGTGGATCCCATCCGGTCTCACCCAGCGTATATCCCCCTGGATCTCCCTTTTCAGCCGTTCTTGGAGTCTCCCGATCTCCCCCAGGATCTCCCCGGGGATCCCTATCGCCAGGAATGACCGGATCATCCGGTCAGCGTTCATAAGTCCTTCTCCCCTGCCAGATGGCGCTGGAGCATCAGGAGGGCCGCCTGGGAGGCCATGACTTTGTTGCGCCTCCGGTCCCACCGCAGGGAGTGCCGGCGCTCGACGGTCGATTGGCCGTCGGCCAGGGCGATGTGAACCGTCCCCACGGGCTTGGCCTCGGTCCCGCCTGAGGGGCCGGCGATCCCCGTCACGGCCAGGCCCAGATCGGTTCCGGCCATCTGCCGGACCCCTTCGGCCATGAGCCGCGCCGTCTCGGCGCTGACCGCCCCGTGCTCCCGGATCACCGCCTCGGGCACCCCCAGGAGGGCGATCTTGGCGGCGTTGCTGTACGTCACGACGCCCCTCTCGAGAAAAGCGGAACTCCCCGGGACATCGGTCAGGCGGTCCGTGATGAGGCCGCCCGTGCAGGATTCGGCCACGGCGAGCGTCAGCCCTTGCTTCGTCAGCCCCTCGGCAATGATCTTCTCGATCGTCTCGTCGTCCCGGGCGAAGATGTGCTTGGCGAGCCTCGCCTCCACGAGTTCCCCCGCCGCCCGGATCTTCTCTTTCGCCTCCTGGGCCAGGGCCGTCCTGGCCGTCAGGACGAGGTGGTTCTCCGGAAAGCGCGGATAAAAACCGACGCCGACGCCCAGGCCCGCAAAGTCCACATCGGCCACTGCGGTGTCCACGGCCGATTCGGTGATCCCGAAGAGCTTGAAAGTCGCCGTCTCCACGTGGAGAGCCGCCTCAGGAAAAGCCTTCCGGAAGAGGGGGGTAACCCCCTCCGGCAGCATTCTCCGGGCCTCCGCGGGGACCCCCGGGATGACTGCGACGACCTTGCCCCCCTGCCGGACGGCAAAACCCGCCGCCGTCCCGGAAGGATTGTCGATCACCTCGGCCCCCTCCGGAAAGACGGCCTGCTTGGCGTTGTTCTCGGTCCAGGTCAGCCGGCGCTGCTCGAAGAGGGTGCGGATGTGGGTCAGAACCGCCTCGTCGGTGCGGAGCGCAAGGCCGAAGGCCTTTGCGACGGCTGCCGTCGTGATGTCGTCGGCCGTGGGGCCCAGCCCCCCCGTCACGACCAGGGCGTCGGCCCGCGCCAGCAGGAATTCGAGAGCATCGCGGATCGCGTCCCAGTCGTCCCCCACGGAGAGCATGGCCGAAACCTGCCATCCCTGCTCCTGGGCGGTGCGGGCGATCAGGGCGGAGTTCGTATCCTGGATCCGACCGCCCGTCAGTTCGTTCCCGATCGTCAATATGCCCACATTCATGAATGCTCCTCATGCCCGGCCATGGCCGGACGGCAGAAAATGTGAAACCCCTCGCCCAAAAGGCGGGGTGTATCGGCGGCACGGCCCGTCATATCCCCCAGGACCGAGTCAGGATCTGCAAGACCAGATTGCCCCAGATGCCGGCGGCAAAGTCATCCCCCACCACCCCCAGACCGCCCGGCAGGCGGTCTTGGAACCGGCGCGCCGGAAAGGGCTTGAGGATGTCGAAAAAGCGGAAGAGGATAAAGCCCAGGACCACGTGAAGGGCCGTCGGGGTGATGAGAAAGAGGGTCCACTGGAGACCCGCGATCTCATCGATCACGATGCAGGGCGCATCCTTCCGGCCGAAGAGCCTCTCCGCCTGATCGGCCACATACCAAGCCAGGGCCGTGAAGGCCAGAAGCGTGATCAGCCAGAGAGGCCAGGGCATCGCCGCCAGGGCCCAATAGAGGGGAATCCCGACCAGCGTACCGGCCGTTCCCGGCGCCAGGGGCGCAAACCCGATCCCGAAACCCGTGGCCAAAATCCTGATGAATTTTCCGTTCAGAGGACACCTCTTCTTAGCGGCCGCGGGCGGGAAATCCCATAGGCCGGCGGTAAATTAACCCCTTTTCCCCCGTCCTGTCAATGGTTTTGAAAAACCGGTTGACAATAGAACGTTTGTTCTATTATACCGAAAAAAAGGGAAAGGCAAGCGGTTTTTTTATGGACGAGACAATCTTCACGCTTCGGAGCTGGCCGCGGGCGATCCTCCACATCGACGGGGACGCCTTCTTCACCTCCTGCGAGGAGGCCATCCACCCGGAATTCAGGGGAAGGCCGATCATCACCGGGGGCGAGCGGGGGATCGTGGCCTGTGCGAGCTACGCGGCCAAGGCTCTGGGGATCCGGCGGGGGGTCGCCCTCCACGAGGCGAGGCGGATCTGCCCGGCGCTCGTCGTCCTCCCCTCGGACTACGAGACCTACAGCCTCTTTTCCAAGAGGATGTTCGACATCCTGCGCCGTTTCACCCCCCAGGTGGAGGAGTACTCCATTGACGAGGCCTTCGCTGACCTCACCGGGATGAGGCGGCCGCTTCGGGCCTCCTACGAGGCGATCGCAATGAAGATCCAGGAGACCATCGCACGGGAGATGGGGATCACCGTCTCGGCGGGGTTGGGCATCACCAAGGTCCTGGCCAAGGTCGCCTCCAAGCACCGCAAGCCCGCCGGCTTCACGGCGATCCCCGGCCGCTCCATCGCCGCCTACCTGAAGGGGCTCCCGGTGGAGAAGATCTGGGGGATCGGCCCGGCCACGACGGATTACCTGGGGAAGATGGGAATCTTCACCGCCCTGGAATTCGCCCGCCTCCCCGAGCAGAGGGTCCGGGGGCTCCTCACCAAGCCCGGCGTCGAAACCTGGCAGGAGCTCCGGGGAGAGTCGGTCTACCCGGTCCTGCCGGAGGCAAAGAGCGTCTACGCCTCGATCGGCAAGACCAAGACCTTCGCCCCGCCGACGTCCGACCGGGAGTATCTCTTCGCCCACCTGCTCAGGAACCTGGAGTCGGCCTGCATCAAGGCGCGGCGTTACGACCTGGCACCCCGGCGAATCGCCGCCTTCCTGAAGAAGCAGGACTTCGACATGGACGAGGCGGAGGCACGGTTCAACCGCCCCTCGGCCCATCCGCTGGAGCTGGCCGGGCTCCTGCGCGGCCTATTCGACAGGTTGTTCCGGCCCCGCGATCTGTACCGCGCCACCGGCGTCGTCCTTCTGGACCTCGTCCAAGACACGCCGGTCCAGTACTCACTCTTCGAGGACCCCTTGAAGGCCGAGAAGGTCCGGGGGCTCTACGAGGCCGTGGATTCCATGGCGGGCAAATACGGCAAGCACACCCTCCACCTGGGCGGCTCGCACCCCCTCGATGTCCGGGGCAAGGGCCGCCGGGGCGCCCCCACGATCCGCGAGCAGACCCTCCTCTTCGGCGAGACCTCCCGCAAACACCTGGGCCTCCCCCTATTCCAGGCGGAGAGCGCCCCGTCCCGCCCCTTACGGCATCCAACAGATCCCCGCAAGCATGCTGGAAAAGATGCGGTAGGTTGATTCAGAAAATCTACGAAGGGTCAATCCGTTGTTTTTCCAAAGCGCAGGGGCGCCATGCGGATCATCCGCTTTATCGACGATCAGGAGGACATCCAAGATATCCCGGAACATCCCGACCTCCGGGGCGTCCGGTCAGGACCGCCCTCCATTGCTCACCCCCCCCCGGCAGCGGCAACCGAAGTTGACAGATCGAAGGTGGGGGCCAAACCCGTGCACCACAACAGGTTGTGCGACAGTGACCTGAGGCCTGACATTTTATAAATAATTGTACTTTATTTCTTAA
This sequence comes from Deltaproteobacteria bacterium, assembly GCA_021372415.1. Taxonomy (GTDB): domain Bacteria; phylum Desulfobacterota; class Syntrophia; order Syntrophales; family UBA5619; genus JAKAFS01. Next base: position 3,408 of record JAJFUM010000342.1, on the reverse strand, counting down.
ATTTTGCTTTCATTTCATAGGCATGCGAAACGATTTCCCGTTCAACCTTTGAGTTTATTTTTGTTAAGTCTACCGCTTTGTTATCATTATCAAGCCATTGAAAAAGCTTATCATCCTTAAAATAGTACCTATCTTCCTCTATTATGGTCTTTTGTGAATCAAAGACCTCATCATCTCCAAGCTCCTTAGCCAGGTCTGTATCCCAATAAATGGGACGGTTGTATATAAAGTCCTGGTTAAAAGCAAACATCAGCTTCCCGTTATCAAAATAATATTCAATGGTTCTTTTCCCGGTCTCACCATACCAATTCACTTCTATGAATTTAAGTTCTTCCCCATCGTAATAACCAATTCCATCTCCGCCTTCGGTGGACTCATCCAGAATGGCTATCTTGACGGTATCGTAGCGTTGATAGTTTTCCCGGATAATTTTGTGCTTGGATTGTATTTCTTTAATGGTAGAATCAACGGATTGAGAAAAGGCAAATCCCGCCTGCAGGAGGATCCAGAATATCACGGTGAAGGCTATCTTCATTTTAGCGGGATATTGAAAGTCATTCCTATCTGCAATCAAAGACATTTGTTTTATCTCCATCTTTAAAATTGTGAGATAAATTACTGTAGTTGATTGTTGCCAAAAACCGGTCCATTCAAGCGGTTAATTATCCGATCCAAAACTTCCTTATTATGGCGTATTTACTTGGTTTTCTATTGAAAAGGGAACTTGCGGGAAGCGGTACTCAAAAAAGGGACTATGTTTCTTGCCCCATAGCGAATAAAGAATGATGTTTCCTTTTAAAGCATTCAAACACAGCGTCGTCACAATTGCAAGAGATATTTTTATACCTTACCTCATAGTTTTATTGGATTTTTTGGTGTTGCCTCGGTGTCGTTTGGCTGATCTGTCCGGAACAGTGATCACTGAATCCTGCGGCAAGGAAGCACGGCTTCAGAAGGGTCGGAATCGTCGCGCCCGAACGCGGATTCTCATCCATTTTTCCAGGCACCGGCCGCCTGCGGACAGCCTTCCGATCATCCGGCGGTCCATCCCCGCTCCTTCGCGGTTCATCGATGGTCGGACCCTTTCGCATGGCGCTTCAGGAACTCGGCGATCGCCTGTCCCGCCTTCCTGATCTCCAAGACGCTTCCCATGTGGCCGAGCGTCGAATCATAAACGAACCGTTCGGCCCCGGGAATGGCCCCGGCAAGGGGGATGAGATCTTCAGCAGGCGGGAAGAGTTCATCGCTGCTGACGCCGATCACCAAGGTCCTTGCCTTGACCGCATGAAGTTCCCCTGAAACGTCAAAAAGGGCCATCGCATCGTTGCGCCAGAGCGAATCGTTGGCGTCCGCGGCGCCCGTGCGGATACCGGCGCGCCTCAACTCTTCGAGCAGGGCTTCAGGCCCCGTGATGACGGCCTTGAAGTGAGCGGCCGTGAAATACCAGAAATAAAGGCTCAGGGAGGCCGATTCCATTCCCATGCGGGGCTGCTCCGTATAATGGCCGCCCTGCCAGGCGGGATCCGACCGGATCATGTGGGACGCCGCGGCAAATATACCCGCAACGCGGCCCTTAAAGACGGCGGACGTGGCGATGGGAATGGCCCAGTCCATGAAATTGGGGTACTGAATGATCCACTGGAGCGCCTGGAATCCGCCCAGGCTTGCCCCGGCCACGCCCCTCAGATGCCTGATCCCGAAATGCTCCGTGACCAGCATGTACTGGGCTTTCACGATGTCGGAAAAGGTGTATTGGGGAAATTTCGATCCCATTCCCGACAGGGAGGGACACGACGATCCGGGAGAACCGAGGGCGGTGGGACAGATGAAGAAATATTTCTCCGTGTCGAAAGGCTTCCCCGGACCGATGATGTCTGTCATCAGCTTCGCCTGGGCGTAGTTGCCGCTGTAGCCGTGGCACAGCACGACCGCATTGACGATGCTTCCCTGGGCATCTTTCACGGCCCTTCCGAAGGTGGCGTATTCGATCTTGATCTCCGGGAGGGTCTCTCCCGAGGCGAACTGGAAGTTCCTGAAGATGGTGTATTCCGGCTTCAGGTTGAGTTCCTGGGCATTACCCTGCAACGGCCAGGCAAGGATCGACAGCAGCATCCATACGATTAAGGCGATCCTGTTCACACGGCTCCTTCAAATCGGGTTGCGTCAATGGAGGTCAACTTTCCTGCACGACAGACCTTATTTTGAATGCTGTTTATCACCTGACGTCTGGGAATACAACTTTTAACCCGAAAGCTCTCGCACCGTGCGAGAAGAATCCAGGTATGCGACAGTGTCAGCACCTCTCCCCATGATGCCGGCCGGCATATCGGGAGAATCCCGATAAAAGAAAGGACTTGAGAATGTCCTGAAATACCGGCATATTCTTCTGCAGGTCCGATGAGGGAATCTTCGGTATTCTTTGAGAAATTTTCTTGGTCGCCATTTTCAACTTCAATAAATACTCGTCAAGAGATAAGATGATTGAGGTTTATTGATAAGATATCTCAGCAAGGACGAAATCTGCTATTAAGAAAACGGCTGTAAATCGGATCGACTTCCCAAGGAGGTACAAAATGAAGGTTGTGGCATTCAACGGCAGCCCCAGAAAGGACGGCAATACCGCCATTCTGATCCATTATGTGTTTCGCGAACTCGAAAAGAAGGGCATTGAAACCGAATTGGTCCAACTGGCCGATAAGCCGGTCCACGGCTGCATCGCCTGCGAAAAGTGCGGTGAAAACCTGGATCGGCGGTGTGCCGTCAAGAACGACGCCGCCAACGAGTACATCGAAAAGATGCTCGGTGCCGACGGGATCATCCTGGGCTCGCCCTCCTATTTCCAGGATGTGACCCCGGAGATGAAGGCCCTGATCGACCGCACCGGCTATGTCTCCCGGGCCAATGGCCGGATGTTCAGGAAGAAGGTCGGCGGGATGGTGGTCGCCGCGCGCCGGTCCGGCGCGATTCACACGCTCGATACGATGAGCCATTTTTTTCTGAGCGGCGAGATGCTCCTGGTCGGCCGGGCGATCGGTGTCGGCCGGGAAAAAGGAGAGGTTGAGAAGGACGCCGAGGGGATCGAACTTGCCAAATCGCTCGGGCAGAGGATGGCCTGGGTCCTCGAAAAGCTGCACGCATAAGGGATCTTCGGCGAGACGCCCCGCAAGCACCTCGGCCTTCCCCTCCTCCGGGCGGAGGGTTCCCCGCCCCCACGGCATCCTAAAGGTCCCTGCAACCACATTGGAAAAGCCAGGTCAGGCTGATTCAGACTGCTGCGGTCATCCTCTTCGTCATGCGGCCCATACAATCGCCTTTCCGAGTCCGGATCCCGCGATCCCGGAATGACCTCCGTTCAGCCCCTGTACGGGGTGCCGGAATTTTCTTGACGCTCCACTCCCCCGCACGGCA
>JAJFUM010000341.1 GCA_021372415.1 Deltaproteobacteria bacterium | reverse complement strand
TGGAACTAGATGAGATTGCTATGAAAACCTACTATGCCCCTGCCGAAAGGGCGGGGAAGGATGAACTGACACCGGAGATCGTCAGCGTCAGCGAGCACCCTGTCATCAATACCTTGCTGGGGGTTGTGAGCGGTCTGCTCGCGGTCCTCAACGAGCACCGCCAGATCCTGGCCCTCAACGAGAGCCTCCTGGCCATGATCGGGGTGGAGAAAGCGGAGGAGGACCTGGGGCTACGGCCGGGCGAGTCCCTCGGGTGCGTCCATGCCCTGGAGATGCCAGGCGGTTGCGGAACGTCGGCATTCTGCTCTACCTGCGGTGCGGCCATCGCCATCGTGACCAGTCTGGAAGATGACAGGCCGGCCGAGAGGACTTGCGCCCTGACCGTCCAGCGCGGGGAAGGGAAAGCGGATCTCTACCTGCGCGTACGCTCCAACCCTGTCGTCTTCAACGGAAGGCGGTTGCTGCTGCTCTTCATCCAGGACATCACCCACCAGCAGCGCTGGACCACCATGGAACGGATCTTCTTCCACGACCTCAACAATACCCTCAACCACCTGGCGGGGGTCAGCGAACTGATGGAGATCGACGAGGGCCGCAACTCGGGCCGGTGGGCGAAGGAACTCCAGCCGGTCGTCCAGCGTCTGATCCGGGAGGTGAAGATCCAGCAGACCCTGGTCCAGACGGACATGGGCCTTTACCGGCCTGTCTTTCGGGAGGTGTCCGTCCGGCAGGTTTTCGACGAGTTGCGGCGGACATTCCAGAACCACCCCCTGGCCAAGGACAGGCGGATCGAGGTTCCCGAAGCGGGGGATATTCCGGCGGTCAGGACGGACCTCTCCCTCCTGCTCAGGATCCTGGACAACATGCTGATCAACGCCTTCGAGGCCTCGGAACCGGGCGAGGAGGTCAGGGTCCGCTGCGATCGGCAGGAGAACGGCGTCGCCTTCAGCGTTTGGAACCGCAGGGCGATCCCGGAGGACGTCGCCAGGCGGATCTTCCAGCGCAACTTCAGCACGAAACAGGATATCGGCAGGGGGTTGGGGACCTATTCGATGAAACTCTTCGGGGAGGGGTTCCTTGGGGGGAATGTCGATTTCACTACATCGAAAGAGGAGGGGACAACCTTCCGCATTGTCCTGCCCGTCTGATCAAAGGGACTGTGCTGCAGAGGGAGTTCCCCTCCGCTGTCCGGCCCTGCGCGGAACAGAGGAGTCATGAAAAGGATCATCGGAGTTGGTCTGCTGATCGTCTTTGCGGTTGTCTGCTATGCTGCAGCCGGGCCCTTCCTCACCCTCTATCAGATCGCCTCTGCGGTGGAGCGGCAGGACTCGGATAAGCTGGTCAGATATGTCGATTTCCCGGCCCTTCGGGCCTCCCTCAAGGAACAGCTTGGCGCCCACGTCGCGAAGGAAGCGGCGTCCAGGATGAAGGGCAGTCCTTTTGCGGCGTTGGCCGCAGGCCTTGCAACGAATCTGGCCGACGGTCTGGTGGATTCCATTGTCACGCCCGGCGGCGTGGCCAGCCTGATGGGCGGCATCATCCCCGAACTGGTCCGGGACGCTCAGAAAACCCTTCCGCAGACCCCGGGCATCCCGAAAGATCCGGCGGCCGCCCAGGAAAGTCCAAAAAGGGGGTCCCTCCAGGCTGACCAAAGCCATCCTCAGGGGGGGGCGGCCTGGTGGATGCCGGACCCGCTCAAGAACGCGCGTTTCACCTACGACAGCCCAAGCCGGTTCTCGGTCTGGGTCAGGGACGATCGGGACCGTGAGATCCGGTTCGTCCTGATCCGGGGGGGACTTTCCTGGAAGCTTGGGCGCATCGTCCTGCCCTTTGGATCCTGATCCATTTGCCCCAGCTGGACAAACCTTCGACAGCCCTTATCGCCGCGATGACAGGTCCGGGTCCCGGAAAACGGGACGGCCTTCCAGGAGGGTCATCAGGACCCGCGACCGGGATATCTCCGAGGGGGGGATCGCAAAGAGGTTCCGGTCCAGGACGACCAGGTCGGCGGCCTTGCCGGGCGCGAGCGACCCCGTCCACGCCTCTTGGCCGTCCGCCCAGGCCCCGCGGATCGTGAAGCCGTCGATCAACGCCGCCAGGTCCACCCGTTCCTCGGGCATGTAGGGCCGTTCGGGGTCGGCCTCGAGGCCGGCCCGGGTCACGCCCACCTGGATCGCCTCCAGGGGGTTGAAGGTGTTGAGCTCCCCGCTGAAGGGCCAGTCGCTTCCGCAGGCGATGCGGGTCCCTGCCGCCAGGAGGCTCTTCATCCGGTAGAGGCCGTAGGCCCGCCTCTTTCCCAGGAAGCGGAGGATCGTCCCGGGGAAGTTTCTTTCCTCATAGAACCAGGCGGGTTGGAGAACGGCCGCAACGCCGAGCTTGGCGAAACGGGGGATGTCTGCGGGGTCGACCAGATCGCAGTGGGCGATCAGAGGACGCGCGTTTCGACGGCCCTTCGGGTTCAGGGTCCCCTCCAGGGTATCCAGGGCCAGACGGACGGCGGCGTCTCCAATGGCATGGAAGTGGACCTGGAGGCCCGCCCCGTCGAGAGCCGTCAGGGTCCTGTCGAGTGCGTCCCGTTCCCAGAGGAATTCCCCGTGGAATCCGGGCCGGTCGGCGTATGGCTCGATCAGCCTGGCCGTGTGGCTTTCCACGACGCCGTCAAGGAAGATCTTCGCCGTCCGCGGCCGGAGCAACGCGCCACCGTAAATTTTCCGCATCTCCAGGAGATCCGCGATCCGTTCCGGGCCACCGGGGGGATCGCAGAGCATTGCGGCCTGGACCCGCAGGGCGAGCTCGCCGCTCTGCTCCAGCTCCCGGTAGGCGGCCAGTTCCTCCTTTTTGGCCATCGCCTCATGCACGGAGACGATCCCCAGCCGGGAGGCCATCTCCTG
>JAJFUM010000333.1 GCA_021372415.1 Deltaproteobacteria bacterium | reverse complement strand
TACCCCGCCAAGGCCTGTATCCGCGAGACAGCATCGGACTGCCGAGTCTGCCTTAGCCATCGGATTTTTTCCCTCGGCAGGGGCATCGGCCGGGGAAAGGGCAGCCGGCTCAGGGAAACACCCCTGACGGGGACCTTTTCGTGAGGGAGTGGCAATCGAAAGGAAGCGGGGAGCAAAAACAGAGGATTGGACGCGGTGATGAAAAAGGTGGCTGTCGCCGTGAGCGGCGGCGTCGATTCCGCGGTGGCGGCCCTGCTCCTTCGGGATCAGGGCTACGATACGGTCGGCGTGACCATGTGCCTGGGCGTTGTTCCGGCCGAAGGGGAACGGGCAAAATGCTGCGGCCCCCGGGAGGTCGAGGATGCGCGCCACATTTGCGAGGCGCTCGGGATCCGGCATTTGGTCATTGACTTTGCCGCGGATCTGGAGGAGAAGGTCATCCGTCCCTTTGTCGAGGAGTACAGGCGGGGAAGGACCCCCAACCCCTGCGTGGCCTGCAACCGGTCGATCAAGTTCGGGACATTCATGGAGAAGATGCTCGCCTGGGGATTCGACGGCATCGCCACAGGCCATTACGCGGCGATCGAAGTGGAAAACGGGGTGCGCCGTCTGAAGATTCCGAAGGATCATCGCAAGGACCAGACCTATTTCCTCCACGCGATTCAGCGGAGGGCGCTGGAGAGGACCCTGTTCCCGCTGGCGACATACACCAAGGAAGAGGTGAGGGCGATCGCGCAGAGGACGGCCCTGCCCGTCTTCGACAAGGCCGAGAGCCAGGACATCTGCTTCATCCCGGCCGACGGCCATGGAGCCTTTCTGCAGGGCCGGGGCGTGGCGACCGAACCGGGCGAGATCGTGGATCGACAGGGTCGGCCGGTCGGCCGGCACCGGGGGATCGCCTGCTACACCATCGGCCAGCGGGGAGGGCTCGGCATCAGCTCGCCGGAGCCCCTCTACGTCCTGTCGATCGACGCGGCGCAGAATCGTCTGGTCGTGGGGTCGAAGGCGGATCTGAAATCGGAGGGGCTAATCGCCGGCGACGTCAACTGCATGGTCGATGCCTTCCCCGAGGAAGCCATGGCCAAGATCCGTTACGCACACCGGGCGGCCAGGTGCAGCGTGGCTTATCAGGGCGGGCGCCTGACGGTTCGGTTCGACGAGCCGCAGGAGGCCATTGCCCCCGGGCAGTCGGTGGTCCTCTACGAGGGATCTACCGTCCTGGGCGGGGGGATCATCGAGGAGGTGCAAGGTGGAGTTGATCGATAAAATTCAGAAACTGAAGAAAGAGCGCCGGGCGGTCATCTTGGTGCACAACTACCAGATTCCCGAGGTCCAGGACATTGCCGACTTCGTCGGGGACTCCCTGGAGCTGAGCATCAAGGCGTCGCAGACCGATGCCGAGGTCATCGTCTTCTGCGGGGTGCACTTCATGGCGGAGACAGCCAAGATCCTCTCGCCGCTAAAGACGGTCCTCCTGCCGGACAAAAACTCCGGCTGTCCCATGGCGGACATGATCAGCGCCGAAGAACTCCGGGCCTTGAAGGCCAAGCATCCCGGGGCGAAGGTGATGTGTTACGTAAACACCTCGGCCGAGGTCAAGGCGGAGTGCGACCTGTGCTGCACCTCGGCCAACGCCGTACGGATGGCTCAGGAGGTTTTGAAGGACGCCGAAGAGATCATCTTTGTTCCCGACAAATACCTGGCAGCCTTTGTGGCCAATAAGACGGGGCGGGAGTTCATCACCTGGCCGGGGTTCTGTCCCACCCACGCCAAGATCCTCCCCGAGCACGTGGAGGCGGCCCGGGCCCGCCATCCGGGCGCCGTGGTCATGGTCCATCCCGAATGCCGGCCCGAGGTCGCGGCGATCGCCGACATGGTGATCTCCACCGGCGGGATGAGCCGCTACGCCAAGGAAACGCCGGCCCGGGAGATCATCGTGGGGACGGAGCCGGGGATCATCCACCGCCTCAAGAAGGAGAACCCGGACAAAATCTTCCACCCTATCTCCGATGAGGTGATCTGTCCGAACATGAAGCGGACCACCCTGGAGAAGGTCCTCTGGTCCCTCGAGGACATGCAGCACGTCATCGAGGTTCCCGAGCCGATCGCCGAGCGGGCCAGGCGGGCCATCGAGACGATGCTGAAGGTGGGCCGCTGAGAAAGGGGACTTTCATGGGTGGAACGGTCCGGGCCGTATGCCTTAGCGAGAAGACCGGGACCCGCAAGGAGCCCTGCGCCGAGGGGGTCCTGCGCGAGGATTATGGCCTGGAAAAGGATGCCCATGCGGCGCAGGGGATCGCCCGGCAGGTGAGCCTCCTGGCCGAGTCGAGCATCGACAAGATGCGGGCCCGGGGCCTGGAACTCGGCCCCGGCGACTTCGCCGAGAACCTGACGATCGAAGGGATGGAGCTCTTCACCCTCCCCGTCGGGACAAAGCTCAGGGTCGGCAAGGAGATCATCCTGGAGATCAGCCAGATCGGGAAGTCCTGCCATGGCGGCTGTGAGATCTTCCAGGCCGTGGGGACCTGCATCATGCCGAAAGAGGGGATCTTCGCCCGGGTGGTCCGGGGAGGAAAGGTCCGGGCCGGGGATCCCGTGGAGGTGATCGCTTAGGAAGGGTCAGGGGGACTGCGGCAGCCGAGTGGAGGCTAAGTCCAGAGTATAATCAATGGTTCAGCCGGCCC
>JAJFUM010000322.1 GCA_021372415.1 Deltaproteobacteria bacterium | reverse complement strand
AGACTGCCGAACGGATCAAGCTGGAAATTTCCGACGTCGCCTGGTACATCAACCTGATGCTACGCAGTCTCGACGTGACTTTTGACGCTCTGGCCAAGGCAGTGCTCACCTGCCCTGCGCCCATTATTTCCGGCAAGGACGTAGCCGATTACCTGTTGATGCTGACTCACCGAATGGGGCTGTCAGTGGGCGAGGTCGCAGATATTTCCAAGCGCCTTGTTTGTGCCAACAAACCCGTTGATCCCCGCAGGATGGCTGAGGTCCTCGCAGGACTCTGGAATGACCTTGGGGTGATGGCCGGCGTATTCAACCTGAGATGGCCGGAGATTTTCGACGCCAACATCGCCAAGTTGGAGGCCCGCTACTCCACGGGCAAGTTCAACGCCGAGGAGTCGGAAGCCCATCGCAAACCGAACCTGACCGTCGTCGAATGACGCGGCCTCTCGATGAGTTACTCGGGCTGGTCGCTTCGGCGGTCGGCCCGCTCCCCACCCAGCGGGGCATCAGGGCGTATCGGAAGACCGTCAGGTACCCGGCATTGACCACCACCACGAAGCTAAATGGCGTGACGCTGGAGGACTTCATTACCGTCCCCATGCAGGCCCCCCCAGAGGTGGCAGCGGACGTGTATGAGGACTTCATTGCCCAGTATTTGATTGCCTCGGCTGAGACGCCCCGGCAGTCTCCCCGGGAATTCCTGCAACTCAACCTGGGGCTGACGCCCAGGGTGGCGCACTGGCTGTTCCCTGGGAGACTGCCAGGAATCCATCTGCTGATCCGGCTGGCCTGGGCGATCGCCAAGGCGTCGGGGGACGCCCTGACGATGACTCACGACACCCTGCAGGTGGGCGAGTTTCCGATCGGGGTCCGCGGCGGCAAGGTCCTGTCCCACTGGTTTGCCGGGAGGGTCCCCGACTTCGCCGGCGACGTGACCAACGTCATCCAGGCCCCGCACAACCGCCACATAAAGCTGGGGACCTACGCCCACCAGCTGCTCGTGGCCGCACGTGGAACGCCGGAGTTGCTGGAACCTGTCGGTGAGGCCCTGGCCATCCTCGCTCTCGGGTATGGGAAGAACGAAAGACTTGAGCAAGTGTTTCTGAATGACTCACCACACCGGCGCGGGCGCCGTCGAGCCCTCCGCGAGGTGGCTGCAGGTCTGCTGATGTACACCGGCAACCCCGGCCCAGCCATCTTCAAGGAACTGGTCGGTCATGGGTACGTGACCTTCGACGAGCTGTCCTTGGCCCTCCCTCGGTTCAGGACGTACTACACCACATCCATCGAACGGGATGTCCCGCTCACGCTTCGCAAACAATGGGCCCAGGCCCTTCGAAAACTAGGAGGTTAAACCGTGTCACAACAAGAACAAGATTCCGGCAAACCGGAACAGCTCGTCAGATCCTTCAACACCGGCGCCACGCGCTCCGCCGACGCCGGCCGCTACGACCCCGAGGGATTCCTCTCGCCGATCGTCATCGAGCGTTACTGTGAGTACATGAATGCCAACCGGGTGCAACCCGATGGCAGCGTCCGTGATTCTGATAACTGGCAGAAGGGCATCCCACTTGCCGCCTACGCCAAGGGGATGGGTCGCCACCACCTGCACTTCTGGACTCGCCACCGGGGCTATCAGGTCATGGACGAGAAAGCCGCCAAGGACCTCGAAGAAGACCTCTGCGCGATCATCTTCAACGCATCTGGGTACCTCTTCGAGTTGCTCAAGCGTAAGCAGGAACGGCAGGCGCCCCCCCTGCGGAGTCTCCTGGAGAACCCGGCATGACCGCGCCGGAACATGAGTTCCAGGCCGACCCCCTGGATCAAGCCGCCACCCTCACCCAGCGGGAGGCGGATTTTCTGATCGCCGACAGCGCCCTCCGGGCTGCACCCCGCCAGGTGCAGGCCAAGGACGACGACGGCAATCTCTACTGGGCCAC
>JAJFUM010000285.1 GCA_021372415.1 Deltaproteobacteria bacterium | reverse complement strand
CGACGAGCGGATGCACAAGCTGGGCCTCCGGGCCAACGTGAGCCGCGTGGTCTGCAACATGGGCCACACCGACGCCAACAGCGGCGGCTGGACAAGCTACCTGGGCTTCACGGATACCTTGGGCTGCGGGACCTGGGCCGGGAACATCAGCTGCGAGAACATCAACTGGAAGCAGTTCCTGATGTACACCCGCGTGGCCACGCCGGTCGCGAATTACCAGCCGACGGACGAGGCGCTCTTCGGCACCTACCTGAAGAAGTGGGGTCGGGATTGATCGTTAAGGCCTGACAGCGAGTCATCGAACGGAATGGTGGAACGGCCGCCGGCGACAGGGCGGCCGTTCTTCATTGAAGAACGGTTTCCATTGACGATGGCGAAGAAAACCCCTATGCTGCACCGAAATTTTTCCTCCCGGGTTCAGCCCCGGGAGGGGGATGAGGTCACGGCGAGACCGGCCGTGCATCGAAGGGGTGACGGTATGATTCGAGCGTTATTCTGGGACAACGACGGGGTCCTCGTGGACACGGAGGTCCTCTATTTTCAGGCGACCCGGGAAATCCTGGCCCGGACGGGCGTGGTGCTGACCGAGGCGCTCTTCAAGCGGATCTCGCTGGCGGAAGGGCAGAGCGCCTTCTCCCTGGCTGCAGAGAAGGGCATCGCCCAGGATGAGATCGATCGTCTCCACGCCGAACGGAATCGGCGTTACCTGGAGCTCCTGCAAAACGGCGTCCGGGTCATGGACGGCGTCCGTGAGGCCCTCGAGGGGCTCCGGGGGAAGGTGATCCAGGGGATTGTGACCAGTTCCCGGCGCGAACACTTCGATGCGATGCACCGTGGGACCGGGCTTCTGGCCTACTTCGATTTTATCCTGACCCGCGAGGATTTCACCCTCTCGAAGCCCCATCCGGAGCCATACCTGAAGGCCCTGGCGCAGTGCGGCTTTCGACCGGAGGAGTGCCTCGTCATCGAGGATTCCCCCCGGGGTGTGGAGGCGGCGGTTGCGGCGGGCCTGCGCTGCTTGGCGGTCCCCAACGATCTGACCCGCGACAGCGCCTTTTCCGGCGCTTGGCGGGTCATCGGCGGTTGTCGCGAAATCGCGGGGGAGATCCTTCGGATCGAGGCGCTGGACCGAGCTTAGATTCACCGAGCGGACCCAAATATGAGGAGGACGGTTATGTCGATGGGGAAACGGGGGATGGTACGATGATCCGGGCGGTGGTCTTCGACTTCGGCCAGACCCTGGTCGATTCGGCGGACGGTTTCCGGGCTGCGGAGAAAGAGGCGCAGGAAAAGGCCTTCGGGGCCCTGGGGCTCGCCGACCGGGAGGGATTCCTCGAGGTCTACCGCCGGATCCGGAACGACTTCCATTCCCGGTCCCGCTTTTCACGCCGGGTGATCCTCGAGGCCCTGTTTGGCCATTACGGCCGCACGGTCGACCCCGCTCTCCTGGAGGGGTGGGAAAACGACTACTGGCGGCGGATCCAGGCCATGACCCGGGTCTTTCCCGAGACGACCGCAGTCCTGGAGGCCCTCCGAAATCGCGGCTACCGCTTGGCCGTGATCACCAACGCCCAGGGGCAGAGGAACGTCGGGATGCACCGGATCGGCAACTACCCAGAATTGGAAAGGTACTTCGAGACGGTCATCGTGGCCGGGGAGGCCGGCATCCCGGCCAAGCCTGATCCGATGCCCTTCTGTCTGTGCCTGGCGAAACTCGACATTGCCGCCGCCGAAGCCCTCTATGTGGGCGACGACTGGCGGATCGACATCCTGGGTTCCGAGGCCGTCGGCATGCACCCCGTTTGGCTCAGGCATCGCAGCGTCCGGCGGAACTGGCCCGACGTCGAGGCCCATGTCCCCGTCATCGGCACCCTGGAAGAGATCTTCAATCTCGATTGCCTGAGCAAGGGAGGAAAAGAGTGAGCACTCGGATGATCATCTGTCTGGACGGCTGCGGACCCGATTGTCTGGCCGCAGCCGAGACACCCAACCTCGACGCCATCGCCCGGGAGGGTTTCCATACGATCGGCCAGGCGGTTGTGCCGACGGTGACCAACGTGAACAACACCTCCATCGTCACCGCCGGTTTCCCGGAAACTCACGGGATCACCTCCAACTACCTGATGGATCCCTCAACCGGCCGGGAAGACTACATGGAATCCCCCGAATACCTGTTGGCGGAGACGGCTTTCCGCAACGTCGCGCGGAGGGGGGGAAAGGCAGTCCTCCTCACGGCCAAGGACAAGCTCAAAACCCTCATCGCTGACGGGGCTGCGATCGCCGAGTCGGCAGAGAAGCCCTCGGCCTGGCTGGCGGACCGCGTCGGCGTGCCGCCGGGAATCTACACGGTCGAGGTGAACCATTGGCTCATAAGGGCTGCGCTCGATCTGCTCCGCGATGATCCGCCCGATTTCCTCTACGTCTCCACCACCGACTACGTGAACCACACCTATCCGCCCGGTTCCGAACCGTCGGTCCGGAACGTCCGGGAGATCGACCGGCTGATCGGCGAGCTCCTTAACGTTTTCCCGGATCTGGAACTGGTGGTCACGGCCGACCACGGCATGAACGCCAAGACGCGGGCCCTGGACTTGACGGCAATCCTGAAGGAAAACGGGATCGAGGCCCAGGCCGTCCCCATCATCAAGGACCGCCATGTCGTCCACCATCAGAACCTCGGCGGTGCCGCCTATATCTATCTGAAGGATCCCGCCATGCTTTCGGAAGCCTTGAATACCCTGCGGCAGGAAAAGGGGATCGAGGCCGTCATGAAGGCCGAGGCCGCCGCGATCCGTTACCGTCTGCACCCGGAGCGGATAGGCCAGATCTTTGTCCTGGCCGATCTCGAGACGGTCTTTGGTTCCCTCCCGGCTCCCCGCCAGGAGGTCGCGATCCGCTCCCACGGTTCGCTCCACGAGCGGGCGGTCCCCATCTACGGCTGGGGACCGGGTCCCATGGCCGCCCGGCCGCGTTCCAACCCCGAAGTTGCCGCCTGGGTCTTTGCACCTTAGCGGGTGGGCCATCGCCGAAGCCGCCATTTCCCTCCCCGTCCAACCGGCGCGGAACCCTGTTTCCCGAAAGAGGCTTCCGCCACCCTGGGAGAGAGGGACGCATCTACATGACCCGCTGCAGCTGCGGGTTGGGCGTGATCCCAGGGATTCTCCCGCGTTTGGCGATCGGCTTGCCATCCACTTCGTGCAGGTCGGCGGTAAAATCGATCGGCTTCGCCCCGCTGATATAGCTCCCCACCCCGAATCCGGCCACCGGCGCGCCGCGCTCGATGAAATACCGGATGCGCTCAGGGTCCATGCCGCCGCTGACAAAGATCCCCACGTGCCGGTGACCGGCCTGGTCGAGCCTGGCGCGTACTTCCTTGACGAGTTCCGGGGTGACGCCTCCTCGTTCCCTCGGGGTATCCAACCGGACGCTTCCAAGTTTTTTCCCCAACGCCGCGGCCACGCGCAGGCTCTCTTCCGCCTCGTCCATGAACGTGTCCACGAGGGACACCCGCTGCACCTCCGGAGGCATGTGTTTGTCGAAGAACTCGGTCGCCTTGACCGTGTCACCCACGACCAGGATCAGGGCGTGGGGCATGGTGCCGGAGGGTGACAGCCCGGTCAGCCGGCCACCCTCGACGCTGGAGCAGCCTTTGCAGCCGCCCACCACTGCCGCATAGTCCATCACGCCCGCCACTGCGGGATGCAGGTGGCGCACCCCGAAGCTGATCACCGGGATATTCCCCGCCGCCCGGACGCACTCCCGCGCCGCGGTCGCCCAGCCGGTGCCGTGCGCCAGCATGCCGATGATCGCCGTCTCGTAGAGGCCGTAGCTCCGATAGGGGGCATTGATGCGCAGCACCACCTCTTTGGGGGTGATGGGCTCGCCCTCTCCCAGGGCCCAGACCTCGCGGCAATCGTCCGGCAGGACCTCCTTCAGCAGGGCCTTCGCCTCCTCGATGCCGCAGAGGACCCCCGCCCGGCTCCCGAAGACCTCCATGGTGGCCACTGGATTGAGGCCCTCTTTTTTGAGGATCTCAATCGCGCGGGGGAAATAGACGTCGGCGGTGTCCCCGGAAAGGACCGCCGCGGCGGGCTTGAATCTCGGGGTCGGCAATGCCTGCGGAGCGTTCCCAGTCACCCTGACGCCGAGGACCTTTTCCATGTGCCGGAGGGCATAGGCGTGTGCTTTCTCATCGAAGGACGCCACGCAGTCCGCCGGCACCTCGACCGGATAATCGAGGTTGCGGGCATCCGCCGCCGTATGGCAGACGCAGATGTCCGTACAGACCCCGCAGATGATGATCTTGTCGGGCTCGAACTTCTTCAGCCTCTGAGCGAGGTCCGTGCCGGCAAAGGAACTGTAGCGCTTCTTCCTGGCAATTTCTCCGGGGAATTTGGCGAGTTCAGGGATGACCTCCGTTTCCACCGTGTCGGCAATGCAATGCGGCGGAAATATCCTGAACTCGATATCGTCCTCGTCATGGTGGTCGCAGACGAAGAATACCTTAGCGCCCGCAGCAAGCTCCTTCTCCAGCAACCGCTGGATGTTGGGTATGATCCTGCGGGCGTCGGCGCCGCAATAGAGGGGCCGCCCCTCTTCCATGAACCCCCGGAGCATGTCCGTCACCAGCACCGCATTCGCCATAGGCTGCCCCCTTCTCCTCTCTCTATGGATCGTTCCCTTCCCCCCGCGGGAAGGGACCATGGTGAGGGGAATCTTGGCAACGACGCCGCCTCGTCCCATAGGCAGCAATATAGTCCCGCCGGCGGTATAGTCAAGGGCGAAGGCGGAAAGGAACACCCGCAACGCCGCGGTCATGAGTGCCTCTGGATCCCGATACACCTCATCCGGATTGCATGATCGGCCCGGTGGACCAGGGCCGAAAACCCGTGGGTCCCGCGCCGTGACACTGCCGCAGTCCCCTTGACGTCTTGCCGGAGCTTAAAATAGGGCGGGGGCAGGTCTGGGCGCATGCTACATAATGAAGCCAAGAAGCCCTACGAGCCAATACATTCAAGCGCCCCCGACGATCGATGCGTCCATCCCTGCCCACAAAATGGGCGGGCGGCCGTTTCCCGGAGGGGATCGGAGGAAGAAAAAAGGCCGGGGGCGGTGCTGGGTCCGAAATAATATTAGCGAGGAATATCCGGCTGTGATAAAGTCTTGCCGCTTTAATTCACGAAGGTGAAGGCTTACTTGCATGAATCCATAAGATCTAGACGATCCCGGCGGGTCTGGCAGGAACAGGATCCGCATGATTCAGAAATTTCAAGCGGATGAAATGAAGAAGCGTCTCATCGAAGAATCCGTATTGTTCATCAGCATTCTGAAGTGGGTGGTGATTGCCACCGTCGTTGGAGGAGGCGTCGGCGTGGCGACGACCATCTTCCTGAAATTGTTGGACTGGAGTCTGGCCTTCAGTACCGGATATCGCTATTATTATTTTACCCTTCCCATCGTGATGATGATCTGTGCCCTGGTCACCCATTACCTGGAGCCGGAGGCCCATGGATATGGCATTGAAAAGGTGATTGCGGCCGTCCACCGGGCAGGGGGAAGGATCGGGATGGACGTTGTCCCCGTGAAGCTCGCGGCAACGATTCTCACGATCACGGCTGGCGGTTCGGCAGGACAGGTCGGCCCCTGCGGGCAGATCGGCGCAGCCCTTTCATCGTTTGCGGCCGATCTCTTCCGCCTCCCTGAAAACGACCGGAAAAAAATCGTGATCTGCGGACTGAGCGCGGGATTCGCATCGGTGCTCGGAGCGCCGTTCGCCGGTGCCATATTCAGTGTGGAGATCCTCTATGTTGGGAGCCTTCTGTATGAAGTGCTTCTCCCTTCCTTTATTGCCGGGATTACCAGCTATGAAGTCTCTTCGTGGCTAGGCATCCATTACCGTTATTACCCCGTCGATTTCGTTCCCGCCTTGACGGAGTCGTTCATCCTGCGGATGGTGCTGGCCGGAATTTTCTTCGGGCTCTGTTCTGTGCTCGTCATTGAGATCCTCCGGTCGGGGGAGAAGCTCTCCGAAAGATTCACCAAATTTTCCCCACTGGTGGGACTGGGCGGCGGGGTGGTTATGATTGCCCTGACACTGATCTTCTCGGAGCAGTTCCTAGGAAGCGGCCTTGAAACAATCCAGTCCGCCTTGCGGGGTGAGAGGATTGTCTTTTACGCCTTCTTCATGAAAGCGATCTTTACGAGCCTCACGCTGAATTTCGGGGGCAGTGGGGGGCTGATCATGCCGATCCTGTTTATAGGGGCGACGGCGGGAAGTTTCCTGGGGGATCTTCTGGGGCTTGACCGGGCGACATTCGCTGCCGTTGGATTCGTCAGCCTCCTGGCGGGGACGACGAACACCCCCATTGCGGCGAGCATCTTGGCCGTTGAGTTCTTTGGAAGCGCCATCGCCCCCTATGCCGGCATTTCCTGCATTGTCAGCTTTCTCATGACGGGCCACAGAAGTGTGTTTCCAACCCAGATCCTGGCATTCCGGAAATCTGCCTCCGTGGCCGTTGAAATCGGAAGCGATCTGGCGCACATCCATGCGGACTTCAAACCCCGGGATAAAAGTTTGATTGTAGTCTTTTTGAGACTTCTTGAAAAGATCCGCGATGTGGCGACAAGGACAACGAAAAAGCGGGATTCCTGAGACCATTCCGTTTCCGCAGGGTATGGACGGAACGAATGCCGTCCCGGCGTGATCGCACCTGCCCGTCAGCCTCCCCCGCTCGGGAGCCTCCTCTTCACCCCGCGGTCTGTCAGGAACTGCGCCAGGGCTTCATAGGGCTGGGCGCCGACCACGGTCCAACCATCGAGGGCGAAGGTCGGGACTGCCGAGATGCCGAGCCTTCCGGCCAGGGCCCAGTCGGCATCGACCGCTTCCCTAAAGGCCCGTCTATTGATGACTTCCAAGGCTTCCTGGCCGGAAAGCCCCACGGACAGGGCAATCCCAACCAGGACATCGGTTCTGGCGATGTTGGCTCCGCCAACGTAGTAGGTCCGGAAGACGGCATCGTGAAAAGCGTCCCCCTTCCCGCGATCCTCCGCCCACTTTCCCAGCTCCGTGGCGAGCCGGCTGTTGTAGGTCATCGTCCGGTCTCCCAGGGGCAGTCCCACCTCCTCCGCCGCCCGCTCCTGGCGGGCCTTCACCGTGATCGGATCGAGATTCATGCCCCGGTAGAGGGTCTCCAGGCTCAGCCCTTCCTCCGGGGTGTCGGGGTGAAGGGGAAAGGCCCTCCATCGGATCCCGATGGCAAAATCCTGCCGCAGCCTTTCAATACGCCCGGTACTGAAGTAGCACCAGGGTCAGACATAATCGGAAAAGACGTCGAGCCGCTTGGGTAGGTCCATGGGTTCCTCCGGGTCCGGGGCTCGGTCGGGGCCCCGGGTCGTTGTGCCCTTCTCCGAATCAGGGGCCTGTGGCGGCCACGCCGTTCTCTCCGTTCCGCATCGAGCCGTCCGCCTGCGGAACGCCTCCCGGGAAGGCCATCCTTCGGAGCTTCTCCAGATACTCCTGGTAGCGGTCCAGGTAGAAGGCCAGCCCCCGGGAGAAGTTCCGGCCGATAAGGCCGTCGAGGAAGAGCTGGCTGATCTCGCGCTGCCGCTGGAGGACGCACTGGGACCGAACGAATATTCGTTTCTCCTCCTCCGACATGGCCCGGACCCGGGCCGCCAGGACGCTCCGGGCGCGGGGCTGGTACATCCAGAAGTAGAGGAGGTCCAGGGCGTTGATGATGAGGATCCGCTCCAAGTCAGCCGCCTCGGCGCTGAGCGTCCGGATGAACTCCTTGGGCGACTCGAGCATCGCCAGGACATCCTTCTCGGGAAAGAGGAGTTCGAGGCGGGCGTAAGTGTCGAAGAGCTGCCCGAACTTGGCGGCGTAGTCCCGCTCTCTGAGGCGGATGTTCTCGTAGCGGTCCGCGAGGCCCTCGATGACGCCGGCCACCGAATCGGATGCGGTCTTGGAGATGACGGCCGCCCATTTCTGGAGGACCTCTGCGCCCCCCGGAACGCCCGCCTCGTAGAGGATGCCGCCGATCGCGGCATTGAAGAGGACGGCCAGGGGGATGGAGAGGATGGTCCTGAAGAAATTTCCGAAGATCGCCCCTTTGGGGAGCCCCCTGAAGGCGTTGTGGCTCGAGAGATACAGGCCGTTGGCCAGGGCCATGACGGTGTACAGGATCGTCGGGTTGGTGGCCGTGGTAATGCCGAAATTCCGGTCGAGGAGGACGGTCTTCACCAGGTAGTCCAGGAGCGGGACCGAGAAACCGGTGAAGAGGAGCGAGTCGGTCAGGCGCCCCCAGCTCACGTAGTCGTTCCAGCGCAGGAGCGGGGAGCGGCGGAAACCGCCTCCTCCGAGGACCGACTGGAGGATGTTCCGGAGCCCCGTGATCCCGAACCAGATGAAGGCCCCGCCGTAGGCCAGGAGCCACCAGTCCTTGGTCAGGGCGAAGGTGAGGAAGGCCGGAATGAAGCCGATCAGGACCTTGATCGCGTTCCTGAAGCCGCTGTCCAGGTAGCGCCAGGTCCCCCCTGCCTCGGCCTGTGCCCGCCGCTCCTCGAGGTAGAGGTCGTTGCCGCCCTCCTGATGGAGGCCGCCCAGAGGGATAATGTTCCCCGGCGACTCGAACCGGGTGGCGTTGTCCTGGACCTCCCAGTCCCGCTGACGCTGCTCGCCCAAGTGCCGCAGTCCGGGCAGGGCCCGCAGAGCCTCGAGCCAGCGTTTCACGGTCCCCGTCACGTTGTTGGGCAGGAAGGTCGTCCTCAGATAGGCCGTCATCCGGACGGGAAGGACGAAAGCCGATGGGAACATCGTGCGCGGCAGCGCCTTGACGGCGCGGCGGGTCAGGGTGTCACGGAGGATCAGGCCCATGCCGTAATGGTGCAGCGATCGGCCGGTCGAGTCGCTGCCGATGTTCGACTTGAGGGGGACCAGCCGGTAGCGCGACTGGAGGGCCGGGATGTTCCGGAGGATCTCGGTGAGCTTGACGATCCGGTCGTCCCGGTCGGGGCAGGCGGACCGTTCGAGGCGTTCGATCATGCCCCGAATCCGTTTCTTCAGGGTGATGACGTTCCCCTCGTTGAGGGCCCCCTGCAGGTCGCTGATCTCGGGGTAGTGGCCGCTCTTCCCGGCAACGTGGTCCTTGAGATTGAAGATCTCCAGATGGGTGATCATCCCCCTGCAGTCGTAGAGGACCTCCAGGACATCCTCCACCGAAAGGCCGCTGAGGTTCAGACAGATCCGGCAACCGGCGTGGAGTTGGTCCAGTTTGACAAGCAGTTCGTGGGGCGTGAGCTGCAGGATCTTCGGCAGATCCGTTTCCCCGTGGGGGAGGTCGGGCTCCGGGAGGGAGGCGTCCTGCGACGGCCGCAGGTAAGCCTCGACGATGGCCTCCGAGTCGAGCTCGCGCATCCGGCCGACCAGGGCCTCCAGGCGGTCCCGCTCCCCGCCATCGGCCTCGGCGTGTCGGACCCGGAGTTCGGCGACGCGGACCTCCATCAAGGGGAGGAGGCGGCTGTGGATGAATTCCGCCAAGTGAAGGATCGAGGCCTGACCGCCGCCGACAAAGGCGAGGAACTCTTCCGGGACCAGGGGCGCCAGCTCGATGCCGAAGGCTTCGTTCAGGGCCGGGCGGTGCTTCGCGTTGAATTCCGCCAGGACCGTCAGAACGTGGCGCTTCTGGTATTCCGAGACCTGCCGCTCCTCCTCCATGAAGGCTCGGACGGCGGGTTCGGCCAGGAAGGCGAGGAAGTCCCCCGCGTCGGTGAATCCCCGGGGTACCCAGATGAAACGGATGCCGCAGCCCCGGAACCGGCTCCCCAGGGAGACCCCGATGCGGATGGTGATCCCCATGATCTGGCCCGCATCGAGCAGTTCCGCCGCGGCCTCGGGCGGGACGAAGTTATAGTAGATCACCGTCAGACGCCGGATTCCTTTGATCCAGGCGTCCATGATCAGGTGGGTGGGAGTCTTGCGCCCCTTCGTGTTGGCGTCGTGGACGTGGTCATCGAAGGCAATCTGGTTCCACTCCTCGGGCATCTCCAGGAGGTGGTATCGCCGCAGCTCTTCGCGGATCACGCGCGGTTTCCCCGAGGCGGCCATGCGGAAGTCGTGGGCCAACTCGAGACGGCGGCCATAGTCCCCCCGCACCCGAACCAGTTCCTTAACGATCTGGAGCAGGACCCTGGCGGTGTTGTAACGGAGCGAACTGTGGGTGATGTTCATCACCTCGTCGTGCAAGGCCCGCAGGGCCCTGAGCCGGTCGTCGGCCCGGCCGATCTCCAGGGAGTGGAGCAGATCAGCCATGGCGTAGGCGATGCGAAACCCCTGGGAAGCGGCCATCTCCTTGATGCCGTGGGGGTTCAGGTAGGGGTTGAGCAGGTCTTTGAAGCTCTTACGGGAGGTCTCGCGGGCGAGGACCTCTTCGATCAGTCTGAGCAGCTCGTGGTCCTTCCGGTCGAAGAGAAGACCTGGAAGAGGTGCGTTCATTTCCTGTCTGCCTCCAAAGGGGCCCCGCTTGGGCGCCAGTGCATTTCATGTGAAGGGGACTCTATCATAGCCCCCCCGAAGGGTCAATGACCGGTTCCCATCCGCGGTCCGATCTGGACCCGACCCGAGCCATTTCAGAATGGGTTGACAATCTGGCCTTATTTCAGTATGAAGGCTATAATTTCTCTTTTTTTCATTCGTGACAGAAGATCCTCAGAAGGGGCGGGGCGGTTCATCGACGATGAATG
This sequence comes from Deltaproteobacteria bacterium, assembly GCA_021372415.1. GTDB lineage: Bacteria > Desulfobacterota > Syntrophia > Syntrophales > UBA5619 > JAKAFS01. The sequence goes on along the minus strand of JAJFUM010000285.1, from coordinate 10,913 downwards.
TGAATCATCTGAAAGCTTTCTTCGAAGTGGCCAAGGCAAAGAGCTTCACGCTTGCCTCGAAACAGCTGAACGTCTCCCAGCCGACCCTCAGCATGCAGGTGAAGTCTCTGGAGAAGCGTTTCGCCGTCCCGCTCATCAAGCGGAACAAGAAGACCTTCGAGCTGACCGAAGAGGGAACGATCGTCTTCGGTTATGCGGAACGGATCTTTTCCCTTCTTCAGGAGCTGAAAAAGGAACTGGAGGGCTTCGAAACCAACAACATGATCATCGGCTCCACGCCGTACATCTCCAATCACATCCTGCCCGACGTCCTGCTTGCCATGCAGGAGATGTACAGCAACGTGAAAGTCCAGATCTTCACCGGCCTCTCCCAGGAGGTCCTCGACAAGATCGTGGACAACGACTACCATCTGGCCGTCATCGGAAGGCTGTCCTATCCGGACAATATCGTCTCCATCCCCATCCTGAAGACGAAGCTGCTGTTCATATCAAAGGAAGACCTGGGCGAACGGGTCAGCATCCATGATCTGGCAAACTACCCGATCATCCTCCCGGAACGGGGATCGGCCACCCGGAACTATGTGATCCAGGAATTCACCAAGAGAAACCTGGCCATCACCAACAGCATCAACTGCGAAAACCCCCCGGCCATCCGGCACATGGTGGAACTGGGAATGGGCGGCGCCTTCTTTCCCTTCTTCAGCATCCAGAAGGACGTCCAGCAGGGGCTGTTCCACATGGCAGAAATCGAAGAAGATCTATCTGTCAATTACGATTTGATCTTCCTGAGGGACCGCAGGAACTCCAAGGTGGTGAAGATCTTTACGGCCACCATCAAGAAACTGCAGCACAGCTTCTCGACATAGCCCCCCTCAGCGACTCAGGCCGATAGCGACAACCCCCGCGGTAATCAGGATGGCCCCGACCAGCTTCTGCCGGCCATGCTTCTCCCCAAGCCAGACAATCCCCAAATAGGCCGACAGGATAATGCTCACCTCGCGAACCGCAGCCACATAGCTGACCTTGCTGATCTGCAGGGCGAACAGGACCATCAGGTAGGTGAATCCGCTGAGGAAACCCACGATGAAAATGGGGCCGGTATGCCGGCGCCACTCCGAGGCCAGGAAGCTCCGCTCCCGAAGCAGGATCCAGGGAGTGAGCGTCAGCCAGGTGATCAGAAACATGCCGTAGATGTAGACCACCGGATAGACCAACGCGACCCCGACCTTGTCGACGAGCGTGTAGGCGGCGATGGACAGGCCTGTGAGGAGAGCCCAGAGCGAGGCCCCGCCCCGGAGAGCGCGAAAGGGCTCCAGGAAAGCGGATGCGGAGAAGGCGCGGAGGTGGACGCAGTAGATCCCCCCGACGATGAGGGCAATCCCCGCCATTCCCAGGGCAGAGACCTCTTCCCGAAGCAGGACCATCGCCAGGATCGGGACGAAGAGGGGGCCCGATCCCCTGGCCAGGGGATAGACCATGGAAAGGTCTCCCCTCTGATAGGCCCCTCCCATGACCCAGAAGTAGGCCGCGTGGATAAGCCCGGTGGCAACGATACAGGCCCAGCCGGCAGGAGGAATCGCATCCTTCGGATAGCAATAGAGGAACGCCGGAAGGCAGAAGAAAAGCGCCAGGAGCTGGAACCACCAGATGAAAACGATCTTCCGGTCGCTTTTCTTGAGCAGATAGTTCCAGCCCGCATGGAGAAAGGCAGAGGCCAGAACGATTCCAAGGGCGATGCCGCTCATCGGCCCGCCGCACCATCCAGGAGGCTTTCCACAACGCTACAGCACATCTTCGAGGATCTCCGCCGCCTCCCGGACAAACCGGGGGCATCGTTCGGTGAAATAGCCCTTCTGCCTGGCCGTTGCCATCCCCTCCGGGGTCGCCAGATCGCATCCCAGAAGCTCCCGGCACAGGAGGGTGCCTTCCCGGGTTCGGAAGCGATCGGCAAAGTCCCGGACCAAGGCATAGGCCTTTTCCTTCGTCTCCTTGTCTTTCACCTCGGTCTGACCGTGCTTCAGACCGATTACGATCAAAGCACCCGTCACAGCCCCGCATACTTCTCCAAGGCGTCCCATTCCCGCCCCGAAGACGGAGGCCGCCTTCAGGGCCATCGTCCTTTCCAGGCCGAGTTCGCTGCCGTACGTAGAAAGGATCGCCTGAGAACAGGTGAATCCCTCGCGAAAGCAGGCCACCGCCTTTTCAACCCTGTCGCCCATGCCGCGCTCCTTTATTCGTCGAACAAGCTCCGTTCGCATACGCCCCTCACCATACTGTCAGCTGCGGCCTGCAATCCCCGGATGATCATGATTCCCGTCGCGGCCGCATGAGGGGAAGATTTGCCGGGGCAATATAATACAGATGGCCCGGATCGTCAAAGGCAATTCGAGCAGTGCGCACCCGCGCGGCCGTCTGTTTATCCTGTCTCCGGCAGGGCACCTTGCCCGAATGGACCGGGCGGACGAAGAAACAATTGCTCCCGCATCCGGCACCGGCGGCCGCGGGAGCAATTGTTTGACAATTAAAGGCCCATCCATTATAGTACCCTCCGTCTTGCCAAGACCGAGGGACCAGGCCATGCAGATACAGGACGTGTTTCGCCATTACGGGAACGATCTGAAACAGGTTGAGGAACACATGGAGATGTACCTTGGATCCGAGGTGCGTCTCATACCGGAGATCATCCACCACCTGATCGGCAGCGGCGGAAAGCGGTTCCGCCCCCTCCTGCTCCTGGCCACGGCGGATCTCTGCGGTTACCGGGGCGAACGCCGCTATCCCCTGGCGGCCGTCATCGAGTTTATCCACACGGCCAGCCTGCTGCACGACGATGTGATCGATCGCGCCGAGACACGCCGCGGAAAGCCCGCCGCGAACCACCTCTGGGGAAACGCGGCGAGCGTCCTGGTAGGGGACTTCCTCTACTCCAAATCCTTCAAACTCATGACGGACCATGGGAATCCGGCCATCCTCAAGCTCCTCTCCACGACCACCAACACGATGTCGGAGGGGGAAGTCTTTCAGTTGATGAAGGCCGGGGATGTCAACCTCACCGAAAAAGAATACCTCTTGATTGTCGAGAAGAAGACCTCCATCCTCATCTCGGCGGCCTGCGCTGTCGGGGGCATCCTCGGAAACGCCCCGGACAACCGGATCGAGGCCCTGACCCGCTTCGGGATGAGGCTGGGCACGGCCTTCCAGATCACCGACGACACCCTCGACTACGTGGCCCGCGAGGAGGAGTTCGGCAAGGCAATCGGCCAGGACCTTAAGGAGGGGAAGCTGACATTGCCGCTCATCCGGACCATGAAGAAGTGCAACCCCGAGGAGAGGGCCTTCATCCGCAAGGGGATCGAGGAGAAAAACGAGGAAGCCACCGCCGAGATCATGGCCCTGATCGGCCGTTACGGCGGCATCGACTACGCGTTGGCCAAGGCCAAGGCCTGTATCGACGAGGCCCGTGGATTCCTGGCCGGTTTCGAAGACTCGGAGGCCAGGACAGCCCTTTCGAGCATCGCCGACTACATCATCGAGAGAAGGCTCTAGCCTCCCCCCTTCCCATCACCGGCCAACCCGACATGCCCCTGAGAACAACGAAGAGGATCAGGGCGAACAACACGACTCCAGAAGCGAAGACGGCCCACCCCCACCGCCCGGCGATCAAGGCGCCGATCGAGCCGGGACCTGCCTCGAGGGGCGACGCGACGGCGATCCCTGAAGTGCCGGCCTTTCCCGAGATCCTGCACGCCCCGGGGCAGTAAGCGAAAAACCGCCGCCATTCCGACTTTCCCAACGGCAGGCCGTAAAGATCGTGGCTGCCACCCTCGGCGTCGCGGACCGTTAGGGTCCCCTCTCCGAGAAGGTGGAGAAGCAAAAAGGGCTTCCCCTCTCCCCTGGCGACGCGGTACTCGAAGGGTTGCAGAGGGCCGACCACGGCGACAGGAGAAAAGAGGTCGGGCCGATCCCGAAGCTCGGGTGCAATGGGGCCGTGGGGGGGCAGGCCCGGCCGGTCCACAGGGGCCGGCGCAGGACCCCGGACCGGTTCCAGGGCCAGGGGCTTCTGGATTCCCGCCGGCAGGAGGCGGCGGATCACAGGATCCCGGAGAATCCCCGCCAGAAAATGCGGATCGGGGTGAGGGATATCGGTGGGCTGCTTGAGGTCCCGGAAGTACTGCTCGTCCCCCGTGGCGACAAAGCCGGCCGTCCGGATCCGTTCGGTCTCGTAGGTTTGCCAGCGCTTCGTGATGTCGCCGGTGAAGCTGGACTTGGTGAGATCGACGCCGTTCGCGACAGACCAGATCAGCAGGAATACCATCCAGAACTTCTTTTGGCCCTTCTTTGCTCCTTCCCAAAGCCACCAGGCGCACAGACCGTTCGCCACAAGGCCGAAACTCAGGATGTCGCTGTAGCGAGGGGCCTCCACGGTGCCAGCACGGGAATAGGCCATGGCCGCGGCCTGCAGTGCTGTCCAGAGACCGAGGGCGAGGACGAAACGCCTCTCTGGCCCGTCCTCCGGCCCTCCCTTGAGATAGCGCCAGAGCACCATCGCGAGGGGGAGCCAGGAAACGAACGCCCAGATCTTCTCATAATGGGGCCAGGCCATACAGGTCAGCAAAGCGGTCAAGAAATCGCCTATGGAGTGGGCCTTTAAGAAATCATGCCCCGCGACCCTCACGCTTAAGGCCAGGCCCGCGATAAGGAACAGCAGCGACGCCAGGGCCGTCGGCCAGGATTCCCGCCATAGTCCGCGTCGTTGGGCCCACTCCCGCACTGTTCTGAGGACCAGGAAGCCCAACACGGCCAGGGGGGCCAGAAGCCCGGAGGCCATGGTCACCAATGCGGCGGCGCCGGACAGAAGACTCAGGGCCCAGAGTCCAGAGCCGACGCGACCGTTGGCCAGGCCGTAGAGGGCAATCAGGGAAAAGCCCGTCAGGAGATAGAATTGGGACTGGAATCCGGCGAGGCTGTTCTCCCACCCGAAGGGCAATGAAAACAGGAATGCCAGCCCCCCTGCCCCTGTCGCCGCAAAGGCGAGGGAACGTCCCCGGACAAGGACCAAAAAGAGCCCGCAGACCACCAGGGCGTAGAGTACCGCGTTGACCGTCATCTCCAGCCGCGCATCCCATTGGCCGTTGGCCAAGAGCAGCCCGAGGGCCAGGAGGCGGCTGAAGAAGATCCGGTGTTCGTTATGGGGGGCAAACCAGTCGGCGGCCTTGAGCCTCTCCTCGAAATAGGGCTTGTAGAGACGGGCCGCCTCGGCGTCCCACTGGTCCCAGTAGGGGACGTCGCTGCCGTATCCGCCGATGAGCCACCAGCGCGCCCCGACAACGATCAGGAAGAGGGAGATGCACAATCCGGCCAGAAGGACGCGGCGGTGAAGCCCCACTCCGTCCGGGGGACCGGGGCCATCGCCGGCGGCTGGGGAAAATTTCGGTGGCTGGGAATGAGGGTTCATCGGAATCCTTTCACGATGAGACTCTCAACGCTTCCGGTAATCGCCGCGGGAGAGGTGCTTTTCAAGCCAGATATACAGGCAGATGAACAGATAGCGGCTCCCCATCTCCTGGATCTTCAGCTTCGGGACGCCTGCGCGCCGGTTCCGCCAGGTGATGGGGATCACCGTCCAGGTGTACCCCCGGACGATCGCCTTGAGGGGAAGCTCGACGGTCAGGTTGAAATGGGGGGAGATCAGGGGACGGCAGCCGTCGATGACCGAGCGGCGATAGGCCTTGAAGGCGTTGGTGGTGTCGTTGAGTTTGATACGGAAGAAGAAACGCAGGAAGGTGTTCGCCATCCGGTTGAGGACCCATTTGATGGGGGGATAGTCGATCGTCCCCCCTCCCCGGACGAACCGGCTTCCGAAGACGCAGTCGACTCCCCGATTCAGCTCGTTCCAGTACCGGACCACATCCCGGCAGTCGTCGGATTCGTCGGCCATCATGACGACCACGGCATCGCCGGTGAAATGCTCCAGCCCGCAGATGACCGCGCGGCCAAAGCCGTGCAGGCCCTCGTTCCGGACCGGCTTCAACTGGGGAATCCGCTCCTGCAGCTCCTGCAGAAGCCGCCAGGTCCCATCGGTGCTCCCGTCGTCCACGACCACGATCTCGTGGGGGATGGCGTGGAGCTTCAGCTCGAGGGAAAGATGACCGACCGTCGAACCGATGCAGCCCTCCTCGTCCCGGGCGGGAATGACGATCGACAAAAGGGAGAGGGGCCGTTCGGATTCTTCGATCTCTGTCATGACACCCCCGATCTTTCCAGCCAGTCCGGATGGTCCGCCGCATGACTGGCGATCTCGTCCAGGACCGCGGACAGCGAGGTGACCGGCTGCCAGCCCCACAGCTCACGGGCCAGGGAACTGTCCATGACGAGCCAGGGGATGTCGAAGCGGCGTTCGCGTTCATCGCCGGTTACCGTATGCGGGCCGAACCGCTCCGCACACCAGGCGCTCAGCTCAGCCAGGGACATGGCGTTGCCCCTGCCCCCGCCCAGGTTGATCACGCGCGTCGCCGCGGCCGGGGCAAGGGCCTGCTTGCGCAGCAGAGGGACCAGGTCGCGCGGGTGGAGGCCGTCGCGCACCTGGTGGCCCTGGCCGCCGAAACCGATATAGGTCAGGGGCCGCCGGCGCAGGTAGGCGTTGATCCAGTAGGCGAATATCCCCTGGTCGGCCTTGCCGAACTGCCCGGCCCCGGCCAGGACGCCGCAGCGGTTGATCCAGACCGGAAAGCCGAACGTCTCGCCGTACTCCAGGGCAAGGACCTCCGAGGCCAGTTTCGTGCTCCCGTATAGGGAGATCGGCGGCGCGGTGCTGAAAGATTCGCTCACCCCCTCCGCGCTGACCCCTGCCGGAAGGGGGGCGTCCTTGCGGAGGGAGAACCGGGCGCCTTCGACGACGACGGGAAGGGCCGCGAGGGGGCTCACGGCGTAGACCCGGCTGGTGCTCATCAGCAGGAACCCTGCGCTGTGCCGTTTGCAGTACTCCAGGATGTTCACCGTTCCCTGGAGGTTGTGCTCGATGAGCTGCCGGCTGCTGATCTGGCCGTCGACACCCGCCAGGACGCTGGGATTGGCCGCCGCATCGAGAACCCAGTCCGCTGGCGGCAGTGCGTCAAAGTCGGAGGCCATGCGGATGTCGCCATGGTGGAGCCGGACGCCCATCCTCTGCAGCCGGGCACGGTTGACTTCGCTCCCCGGCCGGATGAGGTTGTCCAGGCCGCAGATCTCGAGGCCGGGCTCCGCCTCCAGCCAGGCCTCCGCCAGGCAGCTCCCCACGAAACCGCAGATGCCGGTGATCAGGGTCCTCATAGCCTCAGTCGCTCCTGCCAGGAACGGACGATCTCCTCGATGGTCTGCTCCAGCGTCTTGGTAATGCCCCAGCCGGGATAGTGGGCCTTCATCTTCCTCAGGTCGCTGTAATAGCAGATGTGGTCGCCGATGCGGTTTTCATCCAGGTAGGTGTAGACCTGGGCCTTGCCGCTGTACGCCTCGGTCAGCCGGAAGGCCTCGAAGATGGAGCAGGAGTTCGCCTTGCCGCCCCCGAGGTTGTAGACCTCGCCGCAGCGCGGGGCGAGGGTGAAGGCGTGGATGAAGCGGGCCACGTCCTGGGAATGGATGTTGTCGCGGACCTGTTTCCCCTTGTAGCCGAAGATCCGGTATTCCCGCCCCTCCAGGTTGCACTTGACCAGGTAGCTCAGAAACCCGTGGAGCTCGACGCCGGAGTGGTTGGGACCGGTGAGACATCCCCCCCTGAGGCAGCAGGTGGGCATACCGAAGTAGCGTCCGTATTCCTGTACCATGACATCCGCGGCCACCTTTGAAGCCCCGAAGAGGGAGTGTTTCGACTGGTCGATGGAGAAATCCTCCGCGATCCCCTCGGCATAGGCAGGATCGGCATAGTCCCACCGGGTCTCCAGTTCCACGAGCGGGATCGTATTGGGGCGGTCGCCGTACACTTTGTTGGTGGACATGAAGACAAAGGGCGACTCCGGGCAGGTCTGCCGTGCGGCCTCCAGGAGGTTCAGGGTCCCTACGGCGTTCGTGTCGAAGTCGTCGAAGGGGATCGCCGCCGCCCGGTCGTGGGAGGGCTGCGACGCGGCGTGGACGATCCCCGCGGGGCGCAGTTCCCGGAAGAGATCGGCAACGCCCCGCCGGTCGCGGATGTCCAGTTCGTGGTGCCGGAAATTCCGGAGCGTGCTCTCCAGCCGCTGCTGGCTCCACCGGGTGTCTCCCTGGGGGCCGAAAAAGACCGCGCGCTGGTTGTTGTCCACCCCATGGACGAAATAACCCTGATGGTGAAAGAAGGTGACGACCTCGGAGCCGATCAGGCCCGAAGATCCTGTGACGATGATATTCTTCATTTGTTCCTTTCCAAATGATCCGGCCCCGAGAACGGCGGGATCATTCCATCCCCGGCCACTCCTTCTCTATTTCGAGCGGATAGCATCGGATAAGGTCTGAAGGGTTTTCAGGGCCTGGTCCGGTTCCCGGGACGCAGGCGGGACGCAGCCGGGCCCGATCCGGTCGGCATGGACCGCGCCCTCGCCGACCGCCTCGGAGATGATGATCACGTCCGAGGGTTTTCCCCGGTCGAAGACGATGCGGCCAATCCTTTTGGCCGCGATGACGCCGCTCAGGGGATTGCGCACCTCCCGGATCTCGCCGTCCAGAAGCACCCCGATGTTCCGGGCACTCTCGAAGGCGGCCTCGCCGCCAAGCCATCCTCCCAGGACCAAGGCGTTCTGACTGGACTTCAGCAGGCCTGCCCCGGAGAACTCGCCACCGGTCACGACCATCTGACGGGAGGTGATCCCGAAATCCGGTCCGCTGAAGGCTCCGCCGCTGATGACCGCCTGGATGGCCTCGCTTAAGGCGCCCTCCCCAGAGAATCGGCCGCCGAGGATCCGGACCCCCTGTCCCTCGCAGAAGGCCCACTGTCCCTGGAAGTCCCCCTCCTCGACCTGGGCCGAGGAGGCCCCGTAGAAGGCCATCTTGCCCGAGAAGAGACCGCCCGAGATCCGGGGCCCCTCTGAGGCATAGAAGGAGAAATCCGTCGTGAACCGGCCGCCGCCGATCTTCGGGGCTTTGGCGCCGTAGAAGGCGTATTGCCCGGTGAAGGTCCCGCCGCCGATCGTGGCCTGGAGGCAGTTTCGGAAGGCATAGGCCACGGCAAAATCACCGTCCTTGATCTTCGGACGGCTCAGACCGATCTTCTGAGGATCCGGGCGACCAAACCACATAACCCCTCTTTAGGCCGGCGCATCGGCCAATCGCCGATTGAGCGCGTTCTCGGGCCGTTTTTATAATTCTCACGGTCCAAAAGCAAGCACTTTTCATCGCTCGCCCCCACGCCTCTCCCCCGGCTAGGTCGGCAGGACGATCCGCCTCTCCAGGGCGCGCGCCGCCGCCACGACGAAGGAAACCAGGGCCAGGTACACCAGACCCGCCAGGACATAGGCCTTGAAGAACTCGAAGTTCGTCGAGGCGATCTCCTGAATCTGGGAGAAGAAGTCGTTGTATTGGATCAGAAAGGCCACGGAGGTGTCCTTCAGGTTCTGGATGACCTGGTTGGTCAACGAGGGAACCGAGAAGCGCAGGGCCTGGGGAAGGATGACGAAGCGGAACGTCTCCGGGAGGGTGAAACCCTGCGCCCCGGCAGCCTCGATCTCCATCCGGTCCAGGCCGTTGTAGGCTGTCGTCAGATAACGGGCGTTGTAGGCCGATACGTTCAGGGTGAACCCGATGACGGAGACCAGAAGCGGGGAGAGGCGAACGCCGAGCTCCGGAAGCCCGTAATACATGAGAAAGAGATAGACCAGAAGGGGGGTCCCGATGAAAAACGAGATGTACCGCTCGGTCCATTTCCGGCACGTCTTCCCGGAGACGACCGTCAGATAGAAGACGGCGATCCCGCCCAGGAATCCCGTGACGGAGATGATGACGGTCAGGAGCAGGGTATTCTCCAGTCCGGTCAGTATCTGCGGCCAATAGGCGGCCAGGTCGCGGATGAAGGGGGTCATCGGCGTCATTTCAGGTCGATCACGCCCAGGAAGAACTCCCGGATCCGTGGGTTCGGGTGGTCGTAAAACAGCCTCTCGGCGATATTCTCCTCCAGAACCACCCCCTCGTCTATGAACACAATGCTGTCGGAGATGTACTTCGCCAGATGGGGGTCGTGGGTGACGCAGAACATCGTCACGTTCTCCAGGTAGAGCTTGTTGATGACGCTCACCACCTCCCTGGACATCTCGGGATCCAGGGACGAGGTGGGCTCGTCCAGGAACAGCACAGACGGGTCCATGGCCAGCGCCCGGACGATGGCTGCCCGCTGCTTCTGCCCACCGGAGAGCTGGGCGGGGTACCGGTGCCGGTACTCGAACATCCCCACCCGTTCCAGCTCATGGGAGGCCTTTTCGGAGGCCTGCCGGGCGGTCATCTTCCGGAGCTTCCGGAGTCCGAGGGTGACGTTGTCCTGCACGGTCAGATGGCTGTAAAGCGCGAAGTGCTGGAACACGAAGCCGATGTCCTGGCGGACCTTCCGGATGTCGACACCGGGACCGGTGATGTCCTCTCCCTTGAAAAGGATCTGACCCGAGGTGGGCTGAACCAGGAGGTTCAGGCAGCGCAGGAAGGTGGATTTTCCGCACCCCGAGGGGCCCATAATCACCTTGACCTGCCCCTCGTGGAGCTCGACGTTGATCCCCTTGAGGACGGTGTGGCCGTCGAATCGTTTCACCAGGTTTTTGACTTCGATCAGCACCATTGCTTGCCTATCGGGTCCGCAGAGCGGGCGACCGCCTGCGGATGCACGTTCTAATCCGGGACCAGACCGGGAATCCGGAACCTCTTTTCAAGGCCCCGGAAAAGCACCAGGAAGCCCCTGTATATGGCGAAATAGATGATCCCGACGGCCA
>JAJFUM010000281.1 GCA_021372415.1 Deltaproteobacteria bacterium | reverse complement strand
CCGCGCTCACATGGGCGCCCACCCATTTCGTTCTTTTCCGATCCAACGGTGTTCCTCCTCTGGCGTGGGCATCCCTTCTCCGTCCCGAGTGAACCGCAAAGCCCGCAGGCGCGGGGAGGCCTGTACCCCGGCATCCTTCCCGGGTCCCACGGTTAGACGCATCCCGTGAAATGTCCCGGGCCGGGGTGGCGCCGCCCGGGCAGGTTACACGATTCGCCAAAAAAATCCAACCGGAAGAGGCAAGAAAACTTTGCATCTCCACGGTCTAGCCAGTATAATACCGCTAGCTTACTCACGAGAATGACGGGATCGAAAGGCGGGGCCTTTCGGAAAGAATTATCCATATCAAGAGGGGAGGTACAGGGATTATGGCTAAGTTCAAGGGTTCCAAGACGGAGAAAAATCTGCTGGCTGCTTTTGCCGGCGAGTCCCAGGCGAGAAACCGATACACCTATTTCGCCAGCCAGGCCCGCAAGGAGGGATTTGAGCAGATCGCGAACATCTTCCTTGAGACGGCGGAAAATGAGAAGGAGCATGCCAAGGTGTTCTTCAAGCACCTCCAGGGGGGCGATGTGGTGATCACCGCCGGCTATCCAGCGGGCGTCATCGGCACGACGAAGAAGAACCTCATGGCCGCGGCGGACGGCGAGAAGATGGAGTGGTCGACGCTGTACTCCGACTTCGCCAAGACCGCCAAGGCGGAGGGATTCCGCGAGGTGGCCATCTCCTTCGACCAGATCGCCACGGTGGAGAAGTTCCATGAGGCACGCTACCGCAAACTGATCGACAACATCACCAAGAAGAAGATCTTCAAGAGGGACAAGGCGGTGAAGTGGCACTGCGCCAACTGCGGTTATGTCTACGAGGGGAAAGCGGCCCCCAAGATCTGCCCGGCCTGCAAGCATCCCCAGTCCTACTACGAGATCCTGGCCGAGAACTACTGATCCTTTCCCGATCCGGGCCGCGGAGGGTTCCCTCGGCGGCCCGGACCTTTCAGCGACCGACGTTTCCATCTGCTGCCGTTCAATCCCCCGGTCCGTTCCCGATCGCTTCCTGCGCTTAAGGAGGGATTCCGCACGACCGGTCCGGCGGAGCATGGGGCCGGGCTGGATGCCACGGTTCATTCCCCTTTGACCCCTTGAGTCTTCTCCCAGGCCGCCACGGGGCCGGCAACGACTCTGAAGAACGGATGGGGTCCGAGTGCCTCTCCCTGGAGGCGTGCCAAGGCTGGAGGGTCGCGGCGGGCGAGCTTCCTCGCGAGGTGGTTCCGTTCGTAGTGGAGCTGGCCGTCCGTGACGGGGAGACGCGTTTGCGACGGGCGGCCGGTGATCAATGCCGCATTGAAACGGTAGCCCCGTCTTTTCCCCTCCCGCCGGATCCCCTCCAGGTAGGCGGCGATGGCGCCGCCGGGGTCGGGATGGTCCCGAAAGCGTTCGAGTTGCGGGTGGCGGCGGTATCCGCCGGTCTTCGCCGCCAGGACCGCCTGCGCCAGGAGCGCCTCGCGCCAGAGGGCCAGGAGCCCGGCGCGATCCAGGTATCTCGGATGCAGGGACCAGAGCCGCATGATCTCAGGTGTCCTCCTACCGCTCTTTCAGAGAAACGGGTCTATCCAGAGGATTCCCTTATAGAGGGCCTCCCGATCGACCATCTGCAGCCTCCTTCCAACGTCCCGCCTGTCCCGGTTTGTATCGGACCGGGACGACACGATCGATCATACCATAGATGCGTTGACGAGGAACGGGAAATGCTTTGGAAAGGACGGCTTCAACGCCGATTCGGATTGTTATTTATTTAAGTAGGTTCTATAAATACCATCGTAGCGCTTGTTGATGCGTATTCAGGAAGAAGGATTTGTGTCCCGCCAGGAATGCAAAGCTGTTCTTCGAGAAGGCGGCTAATGACAGAGCGAGTTCCATCAGAGAGGAACCGGTACTTTACGAAGTCCGTTTGGCAAAAAAGATTGGCGTGACCCGGGAGAATGACATGACGTTTCAGACGATTCGAATGCTCGGCATCCTGTCCCTCTTGCTCGGTCTGGGCCTGGGGGGCACGGCCTCTGGCGCCGAGCTGGGACCCCTGCCGGCAAGCGGCAACGCTCATCTGGAGGCCCCCAAAGCGATCCCCTTCGATATTCCGTCGCTCAAGAAACACTGGCGGGAGCGGATCGAGGCCATCAAGGCCAAGGGAATGCTGCCGGTCATCGATGTGGAATCCAGCTTCAATTCGAACAAGCTCAATCTCCGGCGATTTGCCCAGGAGATGGACGAGGCCGGCGTCGCCCTCGTCGCTTATTCCCATGATTCGAACCGGCCGGGATGGTCCGACATGGCTGCCCGGGTCGTGGGGATAGATCCGTGGCGTTTCATTCCCACCACCAACGGCGGTGTCCACCCCGCCTGGACGGAAAACCCGCGGGATTTCCTGGCTGACACGATGAAACACGCGACGGCCGATGGATACCCGCTCCTGGGCGAATTCGAGTTCCGCCACTACCCGTCGCCTCGCCAGCTCAAACGGGGCGAGCTTTTCAGGGACGTCGACATCCCCATCAACGGGCCCTTGGGCCAAGAGCTCTTTGCCTTTTCCGAAAGGAC
>JAJFUM010000280.1 GCA_021372415.1 Deltaproteobacteria bacterium | reverse complement strand
GAACGAGGACATAAAGAAGGGCGAGGACAGCCAGTTCCACCGGCCTATCAATGCCCCGAAATCGGACAACCCGGCCTACAAGGAACTCGTGACGGCGGTCTGGTCTCAGCCGATCGAGAAGGGGCCTTTCTACGCCCTGGAGCTTTATCCGAGCCTGCTCAACACCCAGGGTGGGCCGCGGCGCAACACCAAGGCCCAGGTCCTGGATGCCTTCGGCGAGCCGATTCCCAGGCTCTACAGTGCCGGCGAGTTGGGGTCCATGTGGGGCATCATTTACCAAGGGGCCGGCAATATCGGCGAGTGTTTCGTCTATGGGCGCATTGCCGGAAAGACCGCTGCCGCGGACAAGGCCTGGAAGTAGGTGACGGTGGGACCGTCCTTCGGCGGTCTGTTCTGCAGATGTAAAAAAGGCTGCAGCGTCGAAAGGCGCTGCAGCCTTTTTTATGGGTTGCGAACGGCCATCGGATGCAAAATCGAATCAAAAATGACAGGACCGTTTACGGTTCCGCCCTTTTTGCGCACCTCAAGTCGGACTCATCGGTATGATCTCGTCGCAGAAGTTACGGACTTGCCGGTTCACTCAAGAATATTCTCTCGGGAATCCGGTCGGGACTGGATGATACGCTTCGAGGGGTTCAGCCGGGGCGAAATCTGTATCCCGCGGGCGCTTTTGATGGTATGAGTCTACCGCCGTCGGGATTTCATGATTGTCCGGGCCGGCCAGGACCGTCCGGGGATTCAACCATTCAGAGAGGGGATTTCAGATGCAGATCAATCATCGGGAAAAGCTGTCCGGGTTGCCGCGTGACCATCGGCGGGAACATGGATCCGGGGGAACCGGTGTCGGTCCTGCACTCCCTGCAGCTCCTAGACATGTCCCTCACTGGCAAGGATCCGGAGGGGTTCCGTTCCCGATCGCAATTTTCAGCTAGTCTGTCATGCCGCACGCCTTCCGGAAAACACCATCCGCCCCGGTGCCGCAATCCCGCCTGATGTCGCCCCCTTGAACATCGGTCCTTTCCCCACCGGTTCCTTCCCTGAGAGATCCCATCACTCCCACGTCCAGCTTTCTATTGACAGGCCAAGGGGCTTTTTCTAAGCTTCCCTTTGGGCAATCAGTCCTCATCAAAAGAGAATCGATACGGGAAGAACATGAGACAAACCTCTGAAGTGGATGCAACGGTTACCATTCACGATGATTACCAGATTGAACTTAAGCTCAATTACCCTCTGCCGCAGGGGACCGACAAGACTTTCTACGAAGTCGGGCTTTATCTGTTTGCTCCGACCAGCCTGGGCATCAATCCGGGAACCTACACCAAACAGCAGTTTTACACGGATCTGCAAACCTACATCCGCGTAAAGACGCCTTCGATTCCCTTGAGTCACATCGACAACGGGGAGGCGAGCCCTTTGGGAAGACTTCGCGCCGTGATCGAGGTCATGGCGCGAAGACCATCGAGAAAAGCCCCGGCCGCCTATGAAAGCCAGATCAAGTTGTTCTGCTGCATTCTGAAGAGCGCCGTCCGCGACTATGTGGCGTATATCCACGGGGCGGCCATCGCCGAGGACCGTGAACGCCTTGTGGACAATTATATCAGGGATATCCAGCGAGTTACCTCGGGATACCGGGATCTGCGCGCCTTGATCCAACTGCCGGGATTCGGAAAACGCATGGCCGAAATATACCTGTTCGGCGACGAATACATCAGCCTGCTGATTGAGGATTACACCTACCATCTCGTCGAAGGATTGTCGGTGTGCCCGGAGGGGTTGGGCCAGAAAAGGCAGAAGGCGTTGATGGCCCTGATCGATGCCGAGGTTCAGTACCGCGGCCGGCGCGGCTACCTCTCGATCCCGGATGAGACGAAAGACAATGAAACACTGGTCTTTCGTCGAAGCGTCCTTAAGAAATATATGGCCACGGTGCTGTTTCTCGATGCCAAAGTCAAAAAAGGCGGCGTCATGATGGAACAAACCCTCTTCGGGGTGGCGGCAGGACTTGCGATGCTGTTTGCCACGACGGTCGCCTTCATATCCCAGTCGATCTACGGCAACCTTACGGTCCCCTTTTTTGTTGTTCTCGTCGTCAGTTACATCTTCAAGGACCGGATGAAGGATCTCCTGCGGTACCATCTCTCACGCAAGGTGACCAGGTTCATCTTTGACTATAAAACACGGATTTACAATGTGGCCCGCCATGTGGTCGGCGTTTGCCGGGAAAGCTTTGAATTCATCAGGCGTCAAAATCTTGCACCGGAGATCCGGAAGCTCCGGGACTGTGATCACATCACGGAGATCGAAAACGGCTGGGTGGGCGAGCAGACTTTTCTTTACCGAAAGAGGATCCGCTTGCATCCCGATTGGAAGGGGAGCATCTTCTCGGAATATGAAATCGACGGCGTCCATGACATCATGCGCTTCAACATCCAGGAATTTCTCCGCAAGATGGACGATCCCAACAAGGAGCTCTTTGTCATGGACGATGAAGGCTATCACCGTGTCAAAGGGGCCAGGGTCTACCACCTCAACTTGATCATCACCCTGATCGGTGACCAGTTTCGATCGTATATCCGTTATCGGTTGATTCTGAATCGAAAGGGGATCAAGAGAATCGAAAAAGTACGGACAGTCTGAGTTGCGTCCGTAACCACCCAAGACGGACCCTTCAGATGCAAGGACATAACTTGATCGGCCATCCTAAGGATTATTTCTGGTCAAACCGAGACACGTGCCTGCCCGGCCCGTTTACAGGGGGCTTCCGATGTGCTAACATTCCCCGCGTCTGTGGGCTTCTTTCGGGAGCGGGTATGTCATGACTGCGATCATCGAAACCATCGGGCGGTTGACGATCGGCTGGTTTTTGTCCCTGCGGGAGCTGCTGCTCTTTGCGGTCCGGATCATCCTCGCCCTCTTCGACCGCAGGACCCTCAACAGCGCCGCCCGGACAGTCTTCATCAGCCAGATCTATTTCACGTCGGTTCAGATCCTCCCCCTCTTTCTCTTCGTGGCCGTCGTCTTCGGCACCCTGGTCAACGGCATCCTCTTCCAGATGGTCGAGAACCTGAATCTCACGGAATACCTGGGTCGCCTTCTGATGGGGTTCGTCGTGATGGAGGTGTCGCCCTTCGTGACGGTCCTGCTGATTGCCCTCCGGTCCAGCTCGGCGATCAACGCCGAGATCGCCGTCATGAAGGTCAACGGCGAGCTCTACACCCTGGAGGTCTTCAACATCGACCGGATCCACTACCTCTTCATTCCCCGCATCCTCAGCGGGATGCTCTCCATGGTCCTGCTGAGCGGGCTTTTCGCCCTGGTGGTCCTATTGATGGGCCTTCTGGTTTCGGCCTCGCTCTTCGGGACGGGCGCCGACACCTACCTCGAGGCCCTGAGGCACTCCGCCTCCCTGACCGATATGATTGTCTTCGTTATCAAGTGCGCAACCTTCGGGTTTTTCATCACCCTGATCCCGATCCACCGGGGCCTGAACGCATCGGAGGATCTGACGGGAATCCCCGTCGCGGTGCTCAACGGAATGGTCTCGGTCTTCGTGGCCATCATTGTCATAGAGGTGCTGTCATCGTTCACAAGATTCATATAAGGGGCTTCGAGAGCGACGAGGCGCTGCAGCAGGGGCTGGATGCCTTCCTGGCGGTCCATCGGCCGCGGCTGGGGCTTGTCTCGGCCCGGGCGCCCCTCATCTCCAACCTGACCGTCTGGGGCAATATCGCCCTGATCCGGCAGTACCACGAGAACCTCTCATGGCATGCGGCCGAGTCGCTGGCCGAGGGGCTCCTCGGCCGCCTGGGGATGGCCGCGATCGCCCAGAAGCGCTATTCCGCCCTTACGCCCGAGGAGCGCTTCGGGGCCATGCTCCTGAGGGCGGCGATGGTCCGCAATGCCGTCCTAGTCCTGGACCGGCCCCTTTCCCTGGTGCCCCATCTGCGGGATGCACGCTACATCATCGAGGTCATCGGCAAACTGGACGATCTGATTGCAGAGGCCCATGTTTTCGACTATAGTTGGCAAAAAGAGCGCTATGGGGTAGCGGATGACGCGGAAAATTGAATTCGCTGTCGGCCTGTTCGTCACGGTTACGGCCATCCTGATCGCGGCCTCGATCGGCTATGTGGCCTACATCAAGGGGGCCTTCACCAAGGTCTACACCTACACCCTCTCCTCGAAGGCCGGCGAGAGCCTGACCGAGGGGATGCCGGTCGTCTTCAGGGGGTTCAACATCGGCCGGATCAGCTCGCTGGAGCTGGACGCCCAGGGGACTGTCCTGATCCGGATCGAGATCCCGGAGCAGCACAACCGGATGATCCGGGCTGACAGCAAGTTCGTCCTGGAGAAGCCGCTCATCGGTTCGTCGCGTCTGCTGGTGATGACGGAGAACCTCAACGGCCCCCCCCTCTCGCCCAAGAGCGTCCAGGAGATCACGGTTTCCAGCGACATCAACGAGATCATCAAGCGGGCCGAGCCGATCGTCGAGAAGGCGGACATGATCATGGCCAATGTGGCCAAGGTGACCGGAAACCTGGCCGATCCCCAGGGGGATGTCAACCGGATCCTCAGGGATGCCGAGACCGTGACCTCCCGATTCGCCCAGAAGGAATCCATCCTGGAGATGGTTGTCGGCGACCCCAAGAGCATGCAGTCGATCCACGCGAGCCTGGCCAAGCTCAAGGACATCACGGCTCATGTCGACTCGATCCTGGGTAACGTGAACAAAATCGCCGGAAAGGCGGACGAGCAGCTCTATGGCCGGGACGGCATCCTGCCGCTGGTCCGGGACATCCTGCGCGACCTTGCGGCGAAACTGCGGAAGCTCGATACGACCCTGGACAACGTCAACAAGATCAGCGGCGAAACTGCGGAGGCCGCCAAAGACCTGAAGGTCCTGCGGGCCGAACTGGACGCGACGGTCACGTCGATCGGCAATCTGGCCGACGAGATCGACAGGAAGATCCCCTTCAAGGCCGAACCGGAGATCAAGCTGCCATGAAAAAAGTCCTCTGCCTGGTTGCGCTTTTGGTCTGGATCGGCGGCTGCGGCGGCTCCCGGCCCGCACCGGCCTGGTTCGCCTCGGGCCATCAGCAGTTGGAGACCTTCAAGACGGATTTCCTCACCGGACGGGCCACGCTCATCGTCGAGACCCATTTCCAGAAGGCGGTAGAGGAGATCAAGAAGGGCGGGGACCTGGACCTCCTGGGCAAGGCCTGGCTGACACGGATGGCTTTGCAGCGAGCCGTTCTGGAGGAGATGGGGGAGGAGGAGATCCGGAAGATCGAGGCCGCCCAGGCCGTTCCGGCGAACGACAACTTCCACCGCTTCCTCGCGGGGGATCCCAGGACGGACGCCAGCCTCCTGCCCGCCCCCTACCAGCCGTTCCTGGCGGCGCTCCAGGGCGGGAACGCCCAGGCTGCGGCTGCGGCCGTGGCTGGGATCGACGATCCCCTCTCCCGGCTGATCGCGGCAGGCCTCGCCCTGCAGGGACGCCTGGAAACCGAGGCGCTCCTCCAGAGGGCGGTGGAGACGGCCTCCCAGAACGGCTGGAAACGGGCCCTCTTGGCCTGGCTGAAGCGCCTGGGGTCCTTCTACGAGGCCTCGGGAGAGGCCGCCAAAGCCGCAACGGTCCGCCAGCGGATCGCCCTGATCCAGTAGCGCTTCTTCCCGAATCCTGCCCGGTTTCCCGGGGAGCTTCCGCAGATCGCTATTCCCGCGCAGGCACGGCGATCCGTCTCTTCTCCGGGTCGGCCTGTCGCCGGTAGAGGATCGCCGTGTGGCCGATCATTCCGACCAGCTCGCTGCCGGTCCGGACCGTGAAGGCGTCGGCCATCTCGCCCTTCAGGTCCCTCTCCTTGAAGTCGACGAATTTGACCTTGATAAGCTCGTGCCTGAGGAGGCCCTCGTCGATGGCCCGGATCACGTTGTCCGTGACGCCCTCGCGGCCGATCTGGACGATCGGCCGGAGGTCGTGGGCCAAGCCCCGCAGATACTTCTTCTGAAATCCCTTCAATCCTGTCATGGATAGTCTCCCGAATTCAAAGGGGAAAGGGTTTGATCGTCACCGGACGGCGATCCGCCCGGCCTTCTCGGTTTTTATCGGGTCTTGGCGAACCGCGTCCAGCTTGTGATCTCCCAGGGGATCTCGGACCATTCGGTCACGCGGTGTTCGATGCCGCATTTGCGGGCGAAGTAGCGGTGGAAGGCGAGCGAACCCGTCAGCTCGGGGTGGAAGACCGTAACCAGGACATCCGGCGATTCGGCGGCGGCGATGAAGTCCTCCATCCGCAGGAGGACCTCCACGCCCTGGCCGACCTTGAGGATCTTGGGGGCGCGGATGTAGGTGAGGGGGATCGGTTCGGCAGAGACCTTCGGGACCAGGGCCTCGCCGGTGAAGCTGTCGAGCTGGCTCCCGAAGGAGTTCCGTTCCACCTCGATGTCGATGAGCCCCAGGTGCGGGGCTTCCCCTGTCAGGGTGCGGGCCAGGAGGATCGCCCCGGCACAGGTCCCCCAGAGCTTCAGTCCTTCCCGGAAGTGCTGCATGATGACCGCGTCGAGGCCGAAGATCCTCAGGAGGCGGCTCAGGCAGGTGCTCTCTCCGCCCGGGAGGATCAGTCCCGAGAGACCCTCGAAATCCTGCGCCGCCTTGACGGACCGACCCTCGATTCCCAGGCGACGGAGGTGCTCGAGGTGCTCAAAGACGCCCCCCTGAAGGTCCAGGACGCCGATGGTCCGGTCCCTGGGGGCAATGGCCTTCTTAGATGCCATGGTCTGCTGTCACCGACGCCTGCGCTACCACCCGCGGCCGGCCAGGAGCTGCTCCTTGGGGATGGCCCCGATCTCCAGGCCCGGCATCGCCTCGCCCAGGCCCATCGAGGCCTCCAGAACCTTCGCCGGGTCGTTGAAGTAGGCCGTGGCCTTCACGATCGCCCGCGCCCGCGCCGCCGGGTTCGCCGACTTGAAGATTCCGGAACCCACGAAGATCCCGTCGCAGCCCAGTTGCATCATCAGCGCCGCGTCGGCCGGCGTCGCGATCCCGCCTGCGGCGAAGTTCACCACCGGCAGGCGGCCCAGTTCCTTGACCTTCAGGGCCAGCTCGTAAGGGATCCCGTTGGCCTTGGCGAATCCAGTCACCTCTTCCAGCGGCATCGCCGCGAGCTGTCGGATCTCCCGGTTCATCGTCCTCATGTGGCGCACCGCCTCGACGACGTTTCCTGTCCCGGCCTCTCCCTTGGTCCGGATCATCGCCGCGCCCTCGGCGATCCGGCGGACCGCTTCGCCAAGGTTCCGGGCCCCGCAGACAAAGGGGATCGAGAACTGGGTCTTGTCGATGTGGCATTCCTCGTCGGCCGGGGTCAGGACCTCGCTTTCGTCGATGTAGTCGATCTTCAGGGCCTCCAGGATCTGGGCCTCCACGAAGTGGCCGATCCGGGCCTTGGCCATCACGGGGATCGACACGGCCTTCTTGATCTGGGCGATCATCGCCGGATCCGACATCCGGGCCACGCCGCCGTCCTTGCGGATGTCAGCCGGAACCCTCTCCAGGGCCATGACGGCCACGGCGCCCGCCTCCTCGGCGATCTTCGCCTGCTCCACGTTGGTGACGTCCATGATGACGCCGCCCTTGAGCATCTGCGCCAACTGGATATTCAGTTCATATCTTTTTGCATCCACGATCTATCGCCTCCCTTGGGGGTAAAGTTTACGGTTTCAGCGAAATTTTCTTCTTAGGGCATTACTATAGCGCCGTCAAGGATAATTATCAAGGCCGCTAGGCGGCCGTCCTACCAGCGCATCCGCGTCTGGACGCCGTTGTCCTGAAGGAAGGTCTTGATCGCCTCGATCGTGTAGGTCCGGTAGTGGACCATCGAGGCGATCAGGGCCGCGTCGGCCCGGCCCCGGGTCAGGACGTCCAGGAGGTGCTCGGGTTTCCCGGCACCGCCCGATGCGATGACCGGGATCCCGACGTGGCTCGAGATCAATGAGGTGAGGTTGATCTCGTAGCCGTCCTGGGTCCCGTCGGCGTCGATGGAGTTCAGGCAGATCTCCCCGGCGCCGAGCCGCTCGGCCTCCCGGGCCCACCAAAGGGCGTCGATTCCCGTCGGGGTCCGGCCGCCGTGGATAACCATCTCGTAACCAGAAGGGATCTCTGGCGTTTCCTGGACCCGTTTGACGTCCATCCCCAGGACGATGCACTGGCTGCCGAAGGCCTTTGCCCCCTCGCTGATGATGGGCGGGTTCTTGACCGCCTCGGTGTTCACGCTCACCTTCTCGGCCCCGGCCAGGATCACGGCGCGCATGTCCTCAACGGTCCGGATGCCGCCGCCGACCGAGAAGGGGATGAAGATCCGCTCGGCCACCCGGCGGACCACGTCGATCATGATCGCCCGCCCCTCGGACGAAGCGGTGATGTCGTAGAAGACGATCTCGTCGGCCCCCTGCTCGTAGTAGGCCTCGGCCACCTCTACGGGGTCGCCGATATCAATATTTCCCTTGAATTTCACGCCCTTCGTTAGTTTTCCCGCCCGTACGTCCAGGCAGGGGATGATTCGTTTACTGAGCATTGCGACCTCCCCAGCGGCAGAAGTTGGCCAGGATCTGGAGCCCCGGCCGGCCGCTCTTCTCGGGGTGGAACTGGACGGCGCAGAGGCTCCCCCGGGCCACGGCGGCACAGAAACGGATCCCGTAGTCGGTCCACCCGATCGCCCAGGTTCCGTCGGAAGGCGCAGGGTAGTAGGAGTGGACGAAGTAGAACTCCGACCCCTCGGGGAGGCCCGCAAAGACCGGATGCTCCCGTTCGAAGGCCACGCGGTTCCAGCCCATGTGGGGGATCTTCAGAGGGCGGCCTTCGGCAGAAAGGTCCTTGGGGAAGCGGCGGACCGTCCCGGGGACGATTCCCAGACAGGCCGCGTCGTCCTCCTCGCTGTGCTCGAATATCACCTGGGTCCCCAGGCAGATCCCGAGGACCGGCCGCCCATCCCGGACCCATCGCTGCAGGTGCTTGTCCAGGCCGCTCTGGCGGAGGTTCTCCATCGCCGCCCCCGCCGCCCCGACGCCGGGGAAGATGATCCTCTCCGCACCGTCGAGGACCTTCGCGTCCCCGGTGACGATGCAGGGTTCCTTCAGATGTTCCAATGCCCGGGCCACACTGGTGAGATTGCCCGCCCGGTAGTCCACGATTCCGATCATGCCGCTCCTTTCCTGTACTTGGCCCCCTGCCAGGTGTCCCGCCGTTCCAGCTCCCGGTCGATGGCATTGATGACCGCGAGCTTGTTTCCCGCCCACTCCGGCCCCAGGAAGATGTCCCGGTATCCCTCCGCGGTGAGGCGTTGGATGACCATCTCCGGCGGGAGGATCTCCAGGATGTCGCAGACCGTCCCAGCATACTCCTCCCGGGTCATCAGGTCCAGTTCTCCCCGGCGGTAGCGCTCGCCCAGGGGCGTCCCCCCAAGGGCCAGGAGGCTGTGGATCTTGATCCCGCTGATGGGAAGCCCCGCGATTGTCCGGGCCGTCTCCAGGATCTGCTCGCGCGTCTCGCCCGGAAGGCCCACGATGATGTGGACGCAAAGCAGGATCGCCCCGCCTGCCGCGCGCTGCACCGCATCCAGGAAGGCCGCCGCGTCGTGGCCCCGGTTGATCGCCCGGAGCGTCCGGTCGTGGATCGACTGGAGGCCGAACTCCAGCCAGAGGTGGCAGCGCTCGGCATACGACCGGATCAACGCAAGCACCTCGTCCGGGAGGCAGTCGGGCCTGGTCCCGATCGAAAGACCGATCACGTCCCTTTGGGCCAGGGCCTCGTCGTAGAGGGCCCGGAGACGCTCCGGCGTACCGTAGGTGTTCGTGAAGGTCTGGAAGTAGGCGACGAACTTCTCGGCCTTCGGTCTCTGCCGGTAGTAGACTTGCCCCCGGCGGATCTGCTCGGCCACCGAGGGGAGTTCTCCCGTCTGGCGCAGGGCAGATCCCCGTCCGTCGCAGTAGATGCATCCGCCCGTGGCGAGGCGTCCGTCCCGGTTCGGGCAGGTGAAGCCGGCGTCGATCGGCAGCTTGTGGACCCGGCATCCGAAGCGGTTTACCCAGTAGCTCTTCAGATCGTAGTACCGCTTCGTGTTGTTCCAGAAGGCCGGTTTCGGCACGGCGTCCTCTTTTCCTGTTGTCTTTTACGGGCCGATCATATTAGATTCATCCCGTAACTGCAAGAATTTCAGCAGCAGTCGCCTATTCATGCCAGGGCTTCCGTGTCCTGGATCGAACCGAATTGAGGCCGGTCGCGGAAGGGCGTTGCGGATTGGGCAAAGGGGAAAGACGTTGGGAGCGGTTGCGTTGAATCGGGACTATGACGTTATCGTCGTCGGGGGCGGCCATGCGGGCTGCGAGGCGGCCCTCGCCGCCGCGCGGATGGGCTGCGAGACGCTCCTTTTCAACATCAATCTCGACGCCATCGCCCTGATGTCCTGCAACCCCGCGATCGGGGGCCTGGCCAAGAGCCAGCTCGTCAAGGAGGTGGACGCCCTCGGCGGCCAGATGGGCCGGATCGCCGACAAGACCGCCGTCCACTTCAGGCTCCTCAACGCTTCCAAAGGTCCGGCCGTCCAGTCCACCCGCTTCCAGTGCGACAAGCAGCTCTACCGCCTGGCCATGAAGGCGGTCCTGGAGAAGCAGGAGCGCCTCCATCTGCGCCAGGGGCTCGTGGAGTCGCTCGCCGTCGAGGACGGCCGTATCCGCGGCGTCGTCGATCAGACCGGCGTTTTCTTCGGCGGCCGGGCCGTGGTCATCACCACGGGGACCTTCCTCAGCGGCCTGATCCACGTCGGGGACGTCCGCTATCCTGCGGGCCGGGCCGGCGAGATCGCCTCCCTGGCCCTGGCTGCCTCGCTCAAGGGCCTCGGCTTCGAGATGGGGCGGCTCAAGACCGGGACGCCGCCTCGCCTGCGCGCCTCGACGATCGACTTTTCCCGCCTCCAGCGCCAGGACAGCGACCCCGACATCGAGCCCTTCTCCTTTGCCACGGAGCGGCTCAGGGATGAGCGCCTCCCCTCCTTCTTCACGGCGACGACCTCCGAAACCCACCGCCTGATCCGGGAGAACATCCG
>JAJFUM010000274.1 GCA_021372415.1 Deltaproteobacteria bacterium | reverse complement strand
GCTGATCGTGCTGATCGCTTACAATCCGAACAAGAAAGCGCTCTTCTCCGTGGAGGACAGAGTGGAGATGATCGAGGAAGTGATCCGCGACTGCAAGAACGTCCGCGTGGACAGCTTCAGCGGGCTCCTGGTGGACTACGTCAAGGGGGCGGGGGCCAACGTCATCCTCAGGGGACTGCGCGCCCTTTCGGATTTCGAATACGAGTTCCAGCTGGCCCTCATCAACCGGAGGCTGAACCGGGACATCGAGACGGTGTTCCTCATGACCGGATACAAGTGGTTCTACACCTCCTCGACGATCATCAACGAGGCGGCCAGCCTCGGCGGGTCGGTCAAGGGCCTGGTGCCCGAAATCGTCTATCTGAAGCTGCAGGAAAAATTCGCTTAAGGACGCCCGGCAGGCGGCGGTCCATGCCGGAACATCTATAAGGTCAGGGACCGGGAGATCCAAGGTTAGGGGGACGAGCCAATGGGCGGACTGTTCGGCGTGGTATCCCGGGAGAGTTGTACCAAGACGCTCTTTTACGGGACGGATTATCACTCCCATCTGGGCACGGAGAACGCCGGCATGGCGGTCCTTGGGGCGGGAGGGTTCTCCCACGCCATCCACCGGATCAGCCAGGCGCAGTTCAAGTCCCGGTTCGTGGACGACTATCAGGCGATGGAGGGCCGGATGGGGATCGGCGCCATCGACGACCTCTGCCCCCAGCCCCTGATCATCCGGTCGAAATTCGGGACCTACGCCCTGGCCGCCACGGGCCTGATCACCAACCGGGACGAGCTGACCGGGAAGCTCCTCGAAGAGGGGGCCTCCTTCAGCGAGATGGCCGGCGGGGGCGTCAACAACGTCGAACTGATCGCCGCCCTGATCAACCGGGGCGAGGACATCGTGGACGGCATCTTCCAGATGCAGGAGGTCGTCAAGGGATCGGTCTGCCTCCTCTTGATGACCGAGGACGGGATCTATGCGGCGCGGGACCGCTACGGGCGCTTTCCCCTGGTCATCGGCCGCAGGACCGGCCGGGACGGCAACCCGGACGGATACGCCGCCGCGACGGAGTCCTGCTCCTTCCCCAACCTGGGCTACCAGCAGGCCCGTTCGCTGGGGCCGGGGGAGATCGTCCGCCTGGACGCCAACGGCATCTGGAACGAAAGGCCGATGGGGCCGGAGAAGCAGGTCTGCGCCTTTCTCTGGATCTACACGGGCTATCCGACCTCGGTCTACGAGGGGGTCAGCGTGGAGAACGCCCGGGAGCGGTGCGGCCGGGCCATGGCCAGGGCCGACCAGGTCGAGGCGGACCTCGTGGCGGGCGTCCCGGATTCCGGGGTCGGCCACGCCATCGGATACGCCATGGAATCGGGGCTGCCCTTCCGCAGGCCCCTGGTCAAGTACACGCCCGGTTACGGCCGGAGCTACACCCCTCCCTCCCAGGACATCCGGGACCTGGTCGCGACCATGAAGCTCAGCGCCGTGCGGGACGTGATCGAGGGCGCCAGGATGGTGGTCTGCGAGGACTCGATCGTCCGGGGGACGCAGCTCAAGAACTACACGATCCGCAAGCTCTGGGACAACGGGGCCAAGGAGATTCATATCCGCCCGGCCTGCCCGCCCCTGATGTTTCCCTGCATCTACGCCGCGTCCACGCGGTCCGCGTCCGAACTGGCCGCCCACCGCGCGATCTGCGACCTGGAGGGCGGAAAGGCGGCCGATCCGGAGCCCTATCTCGATCACACCTCCGAACCCTATCGGAACATGGTCGAGTGGATCAGGAAGGACCTGAACGTGACCTCCCTGGCGTACCTCCACATCGAGGCCATGATCGCCGCGATCGGCCTGCCGGAAGAGCAGCTTTGCCTGCACTGCTGGCGGGGACGGTAGGCCCCTTCCGCCAGCATCCCGCTTGCCGGCATCCCGCTCGAAGCGGGCGCCGCGTTCCAGCCGCAATGCCTTCCTCTGCCGCATCGCCGGCCCCAGGTGGTCGAAAAAATATTTGGCGACAAAGCGTAATGTAATCGGTGACAGCAAGGCTTCTTCCTTCCTGATAGAGTAGTGATGAAAACGGGCATACACCCTTTCAACTACTAATGTACGGTGCTTAATCGTATTCTTTCTATCTATGGGAAAACAAGCCCTCTTACCGTCCTGTATCGGCTTATATATTCCTCTTTCTCTCCACCATATAATCCTGATTTGACAATGTAGATTCTGAAATGTAGAGGGGATTTGTAACGATATTGACGACATAGCAAACTCTTGGGGCAGGTGACCCATTATGCGCACTAGATTGGACGAACTCTTAGAGACCATTCATACTCTTGAGTGCTTTTACTATCTTGTTCATGAACTTCGCGACAACGGACATGAACATATCAGTAGACTGAAAGAGCTCGCAACAGTTCTACCAAAGGATAAGTATCGAGAACTTACAAAAGATATCCGAAGCGACATAGGCCGTATTCGGCGTGAGACGGGATGCCTTATGTCGGATGATCAGATCCGACGACTTGTGCAGCAGATGACCACTGGCGCTATGGGTTACATTAATCTTCCCAAATGGTACATTGATCGATATATATTCAAAAAATTCATTCGCGTATTCCCACGTTGGCCACACATCCCCTTGCATGCACTGGTGCAATACGACACACGCTTGGAAGCAGATTCTCCATATTCAATCCTAGTCGTTGAGGAGATGTTGTTCGACGAAGCTGTATTAATGTGGCAAAATGTTTCACGGATCTTAAGTGATGGTTTAGACTTCCGTACGAGGCATAAGGAAGTCCAGCGAGAATTGCAGACATTTTTGAGAGCAGCTTTGACAGCTACGTATCGATTCTTGGAAGCCTATTTGAATGGTCTAGCTTATGATTGTTTCTATATGTTCCATGATGGGATAGACATAGAAGATCATGATGCCTTGGGCGAGTGGAATAGTAAAAGCAAGAAAATCCGGCATGTATCATTTGAGCGAAAGCTTCGCATATATCCAGAGATATGCGGGAAATATTTGGAGAAAGCAGTTGATTTTTCAGATGACCCGGATGCGGATACGCTCTTGGTAGAGGGTAAGGCGCTGCGAGACGGCCTTACACATCCATCTCCATTCGTGGATCCGAAAACGCAGGAATTTGAAAAAGTCGTCGCAAACATTTCTATCAAACCGGAACAGGTTAAGCGGATACTATTAGCGGCCTGCAAGTACACTAAAAGAATCGAAATCATGCTTGGTCGAGATCCTGCCCGGAGCGTACCCTGGCTCGATTTCAGTTTTCTAGAAACGTGACTCAATTTGTCTTATCGATCGGATTCAAATACAAAGCGAGCAGTTGGGAAATTTGACCAAAGTAAGGATAGTCGTTTGAAACGTGCACATTCCCGAAAGTCATTTTTGCTGGTGACGGTGGTGTGAAAGCCTTCCTTAAACTGAGGAAGAGTTGAAATAGATTTTACTACTGGATTTCAAAAGGGTATGGTGGTAAACGTGCAACCGAAATAGAAGGTGCAGTGTAATGATCCATCCCGTATCAACATATTGGAGGGAACATGGACTGACTTACAAAACCCCGTTTCTCATGGAAAGAGATTGGGGTTTTTATTTCACTAGCTCAGTTACGACAGCGTATTATCCGGATCCGGATAATACGCTGTCGT
>JAJFUM010000269.1 GCA_021372415.1 Deltaproteobacteria bacterium | reverse complement strand
GGCATCTGGTCCGACAGGCACGCGGAGGCGTTCCGGCGCATCGCGGCCTTTGTCGAAGCGCAGGGCGCCGTGCCCGCCATCCAGATCGCGCACGCCGGCCGCAAGGCCTCCACGGAGGTCCCCTGGCGAGGCGGCGCTCCCGTCGCTCCGGATCGGGGCGGCTGGGAGCCCCTGGGTCCCAGCCCCATCGCCTTCGACGGCGCGTCGACCGTGCCCCGCGCGCTGACGGCCGCCGACCTCAAGGACCTGGTCTCCCGGTACGGGGAAGCGACCCGCCGCTGCCTGGAGGCGGGATTCAAAGTCGTGGAAATCCACATGGCTCACGGCTATCTGCTGCACGAGTTTCTCTCCCCGCTGTCCAACCGCAGGACGGACGAGTACGGCGGAAGCCTGGAAAACCGGATGCGGTTTCCGCTGCAGGTGGCCGGGGCCGTCCGCGACGCCTGGCCGGCCCACCTTCCGCTCTTTGCGAGACTCTCCTGCACGGACTGGGTCGAGGGGGGGTGGGATCTGTCGCAGTCCGTCGAACTGTCGCGCCGGCTCAAGGAGATCGGCATCGACCTGATCGACTGCTCGAGCGGAGGCATGGTTCCCGATGCCCGAATCCCCGCCGGGCCCGGCTACCAGGTCGCGTTTGCGGCGGAAATCCGCGCCCGCGTTGGAATCGCGACAGGCGCCGTCGGCCTGATCACCCAGGCCATGCAGGCGGAGCAGATCGTGGCGACGGGCCAGGCCGATGTCGTCATTCTCGCCCGGGAGATGCTTCGCGAGCCCTACTGGCCGCTTCACGCAGCAGGGATGCTTCGGACGGATGTGCCCTGGCCGTCGCAATACCTCCGGGCGAAACCCTAGAAGGGCAGCTGCGGCCAACGGCATCGGCGATGACGTGATTCTCCGTGCGGGGCAAGTGAACGACCCCTCAGCAAGCCACGGGGCGTCGAAGAACGTCATGCCCGTGAAAACGGGCATCCATGATGGGTTCCCTCCTGCGAGGGAATGACAACATCGAAGCAAGCTTCGGGGCAGTCACCCGGTGTGATCAACAATCCTCGCGCCGGGACGCAAGGGAGGCAGAAACGCAAGGAACGGCCTATCTGTGTCGAGGCACGAACGGACCGAGTGCAAATGAGGGCCGGCAACGTGCAATCGCTTTCATGGTGGATGGCCGAATCCGAACGATCAGATGAAAGGCTTGTTCGGCCAGGAAATGTTACTTGTTTCGTTACATGTAACGACGAAATGCGGTCGAGCTAATACTTTTGTCGTATTTTCAGATCGCTGTGACGGCGGGATGGTTGCGGAATTGTCGGGTTCGTTTACGGGTTCCCGGATAGACAAAATATTCAATAATTGCAGATAATTATAATTTTATCTTCCCGATCTACCAGTCACACTGTCGCCCCGGTTTACATTTTCACCGGGCGGCGGCTCCTCCAATTATTTGATTTAACTTATGATTCAACGAGTTACGACTATGGCACACAAGTTGTTCTTATATGATCGAAGGTTTGACCGCATCAGACCCATTACGGCAGTCCGCGGTACGTTACTCCATGCTGATTTGCTGCGACGAGAACAGAAAAGTTATGTACGTCACGCCTGACGGGGATCTCCTGGCTAAAGAGGCGGAGTCCATGCACAGGCAGGTCCAGGAATACGCACGGCAGGATATGGAAACGCTCGTTCTCGATCTCGCCCGAGTCCAGACGATCGACCCGTTCGGCCTCCACACGATCCTGCTGCTGTACAACCAGCTGTGCAAGAGCAGGGGCGAGCTGATCATCGAGAATGCCTCCCGCGAGCTGAAGAAACTTTTTCAGCTGATGAGAATCGACGGGCGTCTGACCATCAGCCAGACCGGGTGGCCCAGTTAACGGGCCGGGACCCACAGCCATGACAAGCACGGCAACGGTTCGTCCAGGGAAACAGAACACCATGAAAATGAAGAAATGGACCGACATGGCCGGACACAGACCGGGATGCCCCCAC